>JAEUJA010000198.1 GCA_016793195.1 Phycisphaerae bacterium | reverse complement strand
TACGCCTTCAAGTGCACCGCCAGCGTGGGCGGCAACGACTTCATCCCCGACTTCCGCGGCTCGGCCCGCACGCACTTTGTCGCCACCACCGTCGAACTGCTCTCTACCGGCGTAGATGTCAAGCCCGTCCGCAACGTCGCTTTCTTCAAGTACGTCGCCAGCCCGATCGCCTTCTACCAGATGATCGGCCGCGGCACGCGGATCGACGAACCCACGGGCAAACTCGTCTTCACGATTTACGACTACACGGGCGCAAGCCGCCTGCTCGGCGAGGCGTTCATCAGCAAGCCGCCGTCCCCCAAAGGCCCCGGCGGCGACCCTCCCGGCCCCGGCGGCGACGGTCCTGGGCCGCCTGAACCGCCCGAACCCACCGTCTGGGTCGAGGGTTTCGCACCGATCGTCAACGATCTGGGCCGCTTCGTCGGAACCATGGTCGATGGCCGCCTGGGCATGGTCACCATCGAGGACTTCAAGCGCGGCATGGCCGCGGCCCTCGTGAAGGAAGCCCCGACGCTGGCCGACTTCCGCGCCCGCTGGGTCGAGCCGCCCACCCGCCGCGAGTTGCTCGACGCCCTCGTGAGCGCCGGCTATCCGCCGCAGGTGGTCCGCCTCATCGACGACATGACCGATTACGATCTTTACGACGTGATCGCGGGCGTGGCCTTCGGGCTGGACCCCAAGACCAAGGAGGGTCGCTGCCTGGCCTTCCGGTACAAGCAGAACGACTGGCTCGCTCGCCTGCCCGAGAAGACCCGCGCGGCGGTCTTGGCCGTGGCCGACCAGTTCAAGCACGGCGGGACGGATGACCTCGAAAACGCCTACATCTTCCAGACGCCCGAGGTGCAGGCGGCGGGCGGGGCGGCCGCGCTGGCGGGGACGGGTGATGCCCGGGCGCTCATCCGCGAGACCAAGGAAAGGATCTTTGCGGCATGAAAGGCGTCGCTGCGCGGGAAAGAGCGGAGCACATCGTCGTCGGCCCAGCGGAATGGCCAATGGTCAGGTTGCGCGATGTGGCCACCTTCGCCCACGGCAGCACGCCAAGTAAGGCCAATTGCGGCTACTGGGATGGCGCTGTCCCTTGGGTCTCGCCGAAGGACTTTCGCGCACAACGTCTAGCCGACGCCCAGGATCACATCAGCGAGACGGCGATTGAGGAAGGGGAAGCGGTTGTCGCAACTCCGGGGAGCGTCTTGGTCGTCGTGCGATCGGGGATTCTCAAACGCCGCCTGCCGGTTGCAATCGCGGATGTGCGGCTCACGTTCAACCAAGATGTGAAGTCGATACGCCCTGTCGCAGGCCATTTGCGGGCGGAGTATCTCGCGCTCATGCTCCGCGCGGCCGAGCCGTGTGTCGTACAAGACGGTGTAAAGGTCGGCCCGACTGTTCACAGCATCAAATCCGGCTATCTAGAGAACTTCTCCATCCCCCTCCCCCCGCTGGCGGAGCAGGAGCGGATCGCGGGGCGGCTGACGGAACAACTGGCCGCCGTGGAGCGTGCCCGTGGAGCCGCGCAAGCCCGGCTCGCCGCCGCCGAAGCCCTCCCCGCCGCCTACCTCCGCGAAGTCTTCGAGGGGCCGCAGGCCAGCGGGTGGGAGGCGGTCACCATCCGCGACCTTGCCGAGACGTGCAGCGGTGCCACTCCGCCGCGCGGCCACAAGTCCTACTTCGGCGGCGATATCCCGTGGGTCAAGACCGGCGAACTGCAAGACGGCCCGGTGTGCGCGGACGGCAGCACCGAAGAGACTGTGTCACCCGAAGCACTGCGCGACTGTTCACTCCCGCTTCTTCCGCCCGGAACGCTCCTGATCGCCATGTACGGACAGGGCAAGACGCGCGGACGCACCGGCCTTCTGATGCGCGAAGGCACAACCAATCAGGCGTGCTTCGCCATTCTGCCCCGCCCCGATATGTTCGACAGCGGCTTGCTTCAATACTGGTTCCGCGCGAACTACTCGCGCCTACGCGCGTTGACCGAAGCCCGCGGCGGCAATCAACCCAACCTCAACGGCGTACTCCTGCGCGAACTTGAAGTAACGCTGCCCCCCCTCCCCGCCCAGCGTCGCATCGCCGCCGACCTCGCGGCCCGCCTCGCCGGGGCCGAGCGTCTGGCCGAGGGCATCCGCGCCGAACTCGCCGCCATCGAAGCCCTCCCCGCCGCCCTGTTGCGCGAGGCGTTTGGGGGATCGGAGGTGCATGAGTAATCTGCCGTCACCCATGCCGCTGACCGAGAAGGAGTATGTGCTCTACTGCGACGAGTCTGTCGGCGAGGGTGCGTTCTACTCGAACTTCTACGGCGGGGTGCTGGTGGGCGGCTCTCTGGTCGAGGCCGTCTCGCGGCGCTTGGCGGGGGTCAAGGCCGCACAGAACCTCATGGGCGAGGTCAAGTGGCAGAAGGTCACCGACAACTACCTGGGCAAGTACATCGCGCTGATGGATGCGTTCTTCGACGAGGTGGCGGCGGGGCGCGTCAAGGTGCGGATCATGTTCCGCCAGAACGCCCGCAAGCCCGTGGGCCTCTCCCCGATGCAGGTCGAACAGTCGTTTTTCATCCTCTACTACCAGTTCATCAAGCACGCCTTCGGCTTCACGTTCATGCCCGCGCACGCGGGGCCGGTCCGGCTGCGGACGTACTTTGACCAGTTCCCCGACACCGGCGAGCAGGTGGCGCGGTTCAAGGGGTACATCATGGGCCTGAACGCCTCGACGGCGTTTCAGAAGGCCCGGCTCGCCATCGCGCCCGAAGACCTCACGGAGGTGCGTTCGCATGAGCACCCGCTGCTCCAGTGCCTGGACATTGTGCTCGGGTCGATGGCCTTCCGGCTCAACGATTTGCACAAGGCGATCCCGGCAGGCCAGAAGAAGCGCGGCAAGCGGACCATCGCCAAGGAGAAGCTCTACAAGCACATTCTCGGACGCGTTCGGGCGATGCACCCGAACTTCAACATCGGGATCACGACCGGCGGCGGGCTGGAAGGGGCGTGGTCGAAGCCGTATCGCCACTGGGCGTTCGTGCCGAGCGACCACGACTACGACAAGTCGCTGACCAAAGGGCAAAAATAAGGAAGGCCCACCAATCCTACTGAGTACCCTACGCGGAGCGTGGGGCTTCGGACGGGCAGGCCATCAGATTATGGCATCGATTCGATTCAAGGTCAACTCGAAAAAGAACCGGAAATGGCCAAGAAAAAGGCGAAGGCGGGCTCTTCAAACGGCAGGAAACTCGGCACGCAGCAGAGCGTCGATGCCGCGATCTACTCCATCTGCGACGTGATGCGGCGCGGCAACGTGACGAGCGCCAAGGAGTACGTCGCCGAACTGACGTGGCTGCTCTTCCTGCGCATCCTCGACGAGACCGAGGAGCGCGAGGCCGAGGAGGCCCGCATCCTGGGGCACGAGTTCACGCCCAACATTGCCAAGCCGTACCGCTGGCGCGACTGGGCGCGGCCGATCCCGGCCAAAGCCGACAAGCGCGAGACCAACAAGCGCCGCGAGTTGACCGAGGAGGGGAGCGGGCGGCTTTTGGAGTTTGTCAACACCAAGTTGATCCCGCACCTCAAGAAACTGCGGGACAAGCCCGACGCCACACCGCGGCAGAAGATCATCGCCGAGATTCTCTCGGGCGTCGAGCGCATCCGCATCGACACCGAGACCAACCTGCTCGAAGTCCTCGACAAGGTGGACGAGATTTCGCATAAGGACATCGACCCGACGCACGTCTTTGCCCTCAGCCAGGTGTACGAGGGGTTGCTCCTGAAGATGGGCGAGAAGGGGAGCGACGCGGGCCAGTTCTTCACGCCCCGTGAACTCATCCGCACGATGGTGCAGGTGATCGCCCCGAAGGTCGGCGAGCGGGTCTATGACCCGTGCTGCGGCACCGGCGGCTTTCTGGCCCAGGCCGCCCAGTACATGCACGAGCGGATCAAGGACGGCACGGGCGTGCCCAAGAAGATGAGCCCCGCCGCCGCGACGGAGATCGTCAAGCACACCACGTTCTACGGGCGCGAGAAGGAGAACCTGATCTATCCGATCGCGCTGGCCAACCTCATCATGCACGGGATCGACGATCCGCACATCTGGCATGGCAATGCTCTGACCGGCAACGAGACCTACGGCGGCCTGTACAAGGGCGCGCCCGGCGCGTACGAGGTCATCCTGGCCAACCCGCCCTTCGGCGGCAAAGAGAACGCCAACGCCATCACTGGCTTCGACTATCCGACCAGCGCGACGGAGGTTTTGTTCCTGCAGCAGATCATCCGCACACTGGCGCCTGGCGGCCGCTGCGGGCTGGTCATGCCCGAGGGCGTGCTCTTCCGCACCAACGAAGAGGCGTTCACCAAGACCAAGAAGAAGCTCCTCGAAGAGTGTGATCTGTGGTGCATCGTCTCGCTGCCCGGCGGGGTGTTCACCGCGGCGGGCGCGGGCGTGAAGACCAACCTCCTGTTCTTCACTCGCGGCAAGCCGACGGAGCGGATCTGGTACTACGACTTGTCTGACCGCAAGGTGGGCAAGAAGACGCCGCTGACCGTCGAGGACTTCAAGGACTTCATGGACTTGCTCGGGAAGGTGGAACCCAAGAAGGGCGCACTTCCCGACTCAGACAGATCATGGACGATGGACTTCACCGCCCGCCGCCGTAAGGCCGCTGACGATGCGCGCCCGTTCCGCACGATCGAGGCCGAAAAGAAGGCCGCTGCCGATTTGGTGAAGGATCGGCTCTCGTCGCTCAAGCAAGCGCGTCCCAAGAACGATGCGGCGATCGAAGCGGCAGAGCGAGAACTCACAGGATTGATGCGCGAGTCGCGCGAGGCCGCGACGAAGGCTCAAGCGATCGAGGATGCGGTCTACGACCTCAAGGCCGTCAACCCCAACAAGAAGACCGAGGTGGACGACCGCACGCCAGCCGAGTTGCTCGACCTGATCGAGGCCAAGGGAAAGGAAGTGGCGGAGGCTGCGGCGGCGCTGAGGGCGATGTGACGGGTGAGTGAAGGTGCTGGAATACGCCTACGCGACGCACGCACCGCATGGGCGTCGCGAGATGACACGCATCCTCGCCTCTCGTTCGCCTCCCACCAGCCTACCCCCCGGTTAGGTACTTCCCGAACAGTTGCCACGGCGCGGGTGGGTAGAGTCGCGGTATTTCATCGCGTGTGGCCTCAAAAACTTGATTCCTACCCCTCCCCCCCCGGTATATCGCGTGTCCGCTCCTGGCCATGGGCGCGCTGGCCTTGACCCCAAATCCGCCGGGCGCGGGACGGAACGACACCGGCGCGCGTCTCCTGGCCACGAATAGCGCGCGCCGAAGCACGCCCGAAGGGTGTTCTACGCGGCTTGGACGGGGCCTCGGCGCGCCGTGGCGCGTCCAAACAGTCGCGCAAACGCGCTTCAAGACCGTTCCGGCGGCTGGTTTCGCCGCGTGGACGCTTGATTCCGGGCCTGGCGGCGCGGTGGTCGACGGATCGGCGCGTTGCGCCTGGAACGACCGTGCGGCGGGGTTCCGGGCGTCGTTTCTTGCGCTCGGATGATCGGGCCGGGTTACCTCGCCGTGGGTGCCCGTGTCGATCCGATTGGAGGTGTCAGCACTAAGATGGGGCGCGTACAGAGTTCAGCCGGCGACCGACGGACGTTCCGTCGGTCGCCGGCTTTTTGAGCATGCGTCAGGCTCGCGCCGGGCCGCGGGCGTCGCGTCAGGCTTCGTCGTCTGAGTCTTCGCGGACGCGTTCCATGAACTCCGCGTACCTGCCGGCGTCCCCACGGGCGTCGATGCCGAGCTCACGCTCCAGCGACTCCAGGGCGTATTCCAACCGCATCAGATACTGGAAGTGCGGCATGATGCGGATGGCGTCGACGCGGGCGTTGTCCTTGGCGTGCCTGACGTAGATCATCCCCTTGGTGCTGAGAACCTGGGAGATCTCGATCCACATGGCAAAGAGCGTGCAGTAGCGGGCGGCCTTGAAGTAGCTGGCGATCAGCCACAGGTGCGGCGAGCTCATGAAGAGCCGGTTCCAGAGCTTCTCGGCCAGGGGCGAGAGCGGGAAGGGCGGGCAGATGCAGGGCCGAAGGTCGGAGGAGCCCCGCCGGCGTCGGCGCTTGGCCGGAGCAGGGGCGGGGGCAATTCCGTCGCGCGCGTCCGCTGACGCATCCGCGCTTGAGTTCGCAGGCGCGATGGTGTCCGCGGGGGCGGGCTCGATTTCTGACGTGTGATGCGTGTCTGGCGGCGCGGTCCCGCCGAGCGATTCGATCATGGAGCGGTCGACGGGGGTGATGTTGTCGCCGGTGTGCAGTTGCGGGTTCTCTTCGGGATCGCGCGGGGCGCTGGCCGCCTGTTCATCGCGCGGTGGGCTGTCGTGCTGATTGCGCGGAAGTTCCCCGCGCTGATCGCGCGGCGGTTCTCCGCGCGGATCGCCCGTATCGCCGCCCGCGCTGATGATGTCGCCGCGAGCGGCGCGGGGGGTTCCTTGCGTGGCGTGCTTGGGGGCATCGTCCGGACCAGGCGCCTGTTCGGGATGCATACCAGCGCTCCTTTGACCATCTTCATGGGCCGGGCTCGGGTTGTGCACAACCCGCCCACATTCGGCGAAATCATCAGCGAATCAGGCCCGAGGGCCTTGAACCGGCGGGGGCTTCTTGCCCTCATGTGTCCAGCGCGGGGGACGCCCGCCCAGGAGACCAGAACCATGAACGCAACCACGAAGACCACGCTTGCCCTCGCCAAGACCCTCGCCAGGAGCGGGTTCCAGATCCCCGCGATCGAAGTCCACACGCCTGATGGCCGCACCTGGAACATCGCGACGGTGCTCGCGGGACGCGGCCGCCACCTCGACGGGCACTGGGGACCGCGCCCCGGAGCGATTGGCGGCTTCCGCCTCTTCGAGATCGACCGCGACCGGGAAACGATCGACGAGCATGACGCGATCGATGGCGATACCTGGACCGCCGACGAGTTGGTCGACTACCTCCGGGCGGTCGGCCAACCCCAGGACACGACGAGTTGGGACCGCACCAACGACAAACACCCGACGACCTGAAGCCCGCGTCACGCGGGCTTCGCTGTGTACCGGAGACCACCAACACCCCGAGAGCCAAGGAGCACGACCATGACGAAGCGCACCCCCAC
>JAEUJA010000191.1 GCA_016793195.1 Phycisphaerae bacterium | reverse complement strand
TCCATCGCGGCGAGGTAGCCGTCCTGCATCGCCTGGCCGATCTCGTACTCGTAAACCGGCGGGCCGAACCACGAGTAGTTGTCGGCGGTGATGGCGGCGTCGGCCTTGGCTTCCGCTGAGTTCTCCGTGGTGGTGAGCTGGCGTGGTGTGGCGGTGAGCCCGATCTGCACCGCCCCCGGATTCATCGTCAGCACCTTCGACCATTTGCCCCAGGCCGAGCGGTGGCACTCGTCGATGATGATGTGGGAGAAGTGGTCGGGCGGGTAATGCTCGGAGAGGAAGGACTCGTTGCCATCTTCCGTGTCCACGCCGAGCGTTTGGTAGGTGGCGACGTGGATCGGTGCGTTGCGGGCGACGTTTTCGCCGTTGGGGCCGCGCTCGACGGCCAGCACATCGGAGCCGAAGTAGTTCTTGATTTCGGCCAGGGCCTGGCGACGGAGTTCATCGCGGTCGCAGAGGAAGAGCGCCCGCTTGAGTTGGCCCGCGTCGGCGATTCGGCGGAGCAGGTTGGCCGCGATGAAGGTCTTGCCGGCGCCGGTGGCGAGAGACAAGAGCGCGCGGGCGGGGCGTTTGGCCGCTTCGTCCCTGGCGATCTTCTCGAACACAGCGCGGATGGCGGCGTCCTGGTAGTAGCGGCGGGCACCCTCGCCACCCTTGTACGGCCTCAGCAACGGCGCGGCGGCGGGCGAATCGAGCGAGAATCCCATCGCGGCCTCGTAGCGGGCGCGAAGGTCAGCCGGAGAGGGAAAGGCCGCCATCGGGCGCGGATCGGTCGTGTGCCCGGTGGCTCCGTCGAACTCCACGAACATGTGGCCGTTGGTGGAGAACACGAACAGCACGTTGAGCCGAGCGGCCTTGGCGTAGCCCTTGGCCTGGTCCAGCCCGTGCCCGGGCGCGAGCGTGTCCCTCTTGACCTCGATCACGGCGACGGCGACCGGCTGCATCTCGGCGGTCACGACGACGCGGAGCGTCAGGTCGGTCCGGCCCTTGGCCCGGCGGCGGGCCTTGCCGGCGATGATGTCCACCGCCCCGGTGGTCTCCTCACGCTTGATGTGATCCTCGGTCCAGCCCCGCGCGTAGATCGCGGGGTTGACGAGTTTGGCGTGGGTGTCGGCTTCGGAGAGGGGCATAGGAACCAGATTCTAACAGGCCAGCACGCCGTCTACGGCTTCACCGGGTGCCACGTGCTCCAGTGCATCACACCGTCCGAAGTCGTCCCCTCGTAGAGGGCCATTTCGACTCGGCCATCGGACCAGCACCGAAGCACCGGGCCCAATCCCCCGTCGCCACGGACATGAACCCCGGTGCAGTACGGCCACAGTCCTCCTCCGCTCGGCGTTGCGGGCTGCGCAATCGCGGGCTCGACCCGAAGCAGCGTGGAGAGGCCGAAACCAAGCACGATGCCGGCAACGATCAACGCCAGCGACCTTCATTTGTGTTCCATGAGAAGCTCCTATGCGGGCCATCGCAGTCTATCGCTTCAGGCCGCAAAACGGATTCTCGGGGCCTGCAAGGACGGTGACGTGCCAAGGCGCATCTGTAGCCGGCCCAATCCCTGTGGACTTCTCGCCGGAATTGGCCGCGACCGACACCCCCTCCTTGGGGGATCAGGACTCAGCCATCGGGAACTTGAGGCAATAATGGTTCGGGCTCTTGGGGAGCGATGGCTTGATGATGGAACAGCCGAACGCCATCCAACGCCTGCAATGGGAAGCCGAGCGGCTCGTGAAGAGCTGCCCGCGCGTCCGTCTGATGGTTAGCCGCGGATCGCGCTGGATCGGCGGGTGCGGGCCTTGGGACGACATCGCCAAGAACTACATTCCCACCTCGTGGTCGGTCTACCTGCGTGCCGATCAGGTGCGTGCCAAACATCTTTTCACGAGGAACTACCACGTCTGGATCGCGTCAACGAGCGTGCAGGCGCTCGGCGAATGCTGCGAGCTGGCGTTTGCTGTGAGCGGCACTCTACTGAGTCATTCAGCGCCCGAGCCCTTGGGCGCGTTTGGAGCTCACTTCGGCCGGTTTCAGGGCAACGAGCCCGAGGCGTCGGAGGTCTCCGTCTTTGCGGCGCTGGCCGAGGCTGCCGCCGACGGCGTGGTATTCACGCAGCAGCGGGAACGCGTTCACCGCAATCTGCAGTACGCAGGCGACGGATTCGGTATCAGGGTCTCGGAAGTAGCCGGGAGCTTCGGGGCGGTCAAGACGGTCCCGAACTACGAGCGGTACTTCGCCGGATGGGACGATCCTGACGCGGG
>JAEUJA010000189.1 GCA_016793195.1 Phycisphaerae bacterium | reverse complement strand
AGGTGCCCGGTGATGTCGCCCATGTACTTGCTGGGGACGGTGATTTCGAGGGTGACGATGGGCTCCAGGAGCACGGGCTTGGCCTTCTGCACGGCGTCGATGAAGGCGCGCTTGCCCGCGGTGATGAAGGCGATCTCCTTGCTGTCGACGTCGTGGTACTTCCCGTCGTAGACCTCGACGCGCACGCCCGTGAGCGGGTAGCCGGCGATGGCGCCGTCGCCCAGCACCTGGCGCACGCCCTTCTCGACGGCGGGGATGAACTGGCGCGGGATGGTCCCGCCGACGGTGGCGTTCTCGAACTCGAACCCCTCGGGGTGGTCGGTGGGGAGCGGGAGGACGCGCAGGTAGACCTCGCCGAACTGGCCGGCGCCGCCGGTCTGCTTCTTGTGGCGGTGGTGCCCGTCGGCCTTGGACGTGATCGTCTCCTTGTACGCCACTTTGGGGGGCGTGGTGATGAGCTCGATGTTGGCGATGTGCTTGAGTTTTTCGATCACGACCCGCAGGTGGAGTTCGCCGAGCCCGCGCATCACGGTCTGGTTGGTCGCCGCCACGCGCTCGACGATCAGGCAGGGGTCTTCGAGCATGAGGCGATGGCAGGCGGAGGAGAACTTGTTCTCGTCGGCGTGGTTTTTGAGCTCGACCGCCAGTCCGTACATCGGCTTGGGGAGCGGGAGGGCCCAGAGGTGCACGGAGTCGGCCTCGTGGCTGTCGTGCATGACGCTGTTGAACCTGATCTCGTCGACCTTGGAGATGGCGCCGATCTCGCCGGGCCCGAGCGAGTCGACTTCGACGTGGTCCTTGCCCTGGAGCTTGTAGAGATGGTTGATGCGGACGGGCTTCTTCTGGTCGTCGAGGAGGACTTCGCTCTTGTGCTTGATGGTGCCCTGGTGGACGCGGAAGACGCCGAGCTTGCCCACGAAGGGATCGGTCGCGACCTTGAAGACGTGCGCGATGAGGGGGGCGGCCGGGTCGGGCTTGGCGTGCCACTCCTGGTCCTCGCCGCCGGCCTCGCGTTTCTGGAACTCGGGGGGATTGACCTCGACGGGGCTGGGGCAGAGGCTGGCCAGGACGTGCATGAGGTCGTCGCAGCCGGCGCCGGTCTTTGACGAGCAGAAGCAGATGGGGACCAGGTGGGCGGATTCCAGCGCCTTCTCGAAGGCGGCGTGGAGTTTTTCCGGGTCGAAGCCCTCGCCCTTCTCCAGGTACTGCATGGTGAGGTCCTCGTCGACCTCGATGACTTGCTCGACGATCTGGCGGTGCGCCTCGTGGACGCTGGAGAAATCGGTCTGGTCGCCGGCGGCGTCGTGGCCGTCGTGCTCGAAGACGTTGATGACCTTGGTCCCGCCGGCGGTCGGCAGGTTGATGGGCAGGCAGATGGCGCCGAACGCCTCGCGCACCTGCGCGACCAGCGCGGGCAGGTCGGCCTGCGATTCGTCGATCTTGTTGATGACGATCATGCGGGGGATCTTGCGTTCGGCGGCGACGCCCATGAGGCGGCGCGTCACGCTCTGGATTCCTTTCAGCGCGTCGATCACCACCAGGACGGTCTCGACCGCGGGGAAGCAGCTGATCGCGTGCCCGAGGAAATCGCCCAGGCCCGGCGTGTCGATCAGGTGAACGTCGTGCCCCTCAAAGGAGAAGTGGACGAACGAGGGCTGCAGGCTGTGCTTGTGGTGCTTTTCTTCTTCCGTGAAATCGCTGACCGTGTTTCCCTCTTCGACGGTGCCGAGGCGATTGGTCGTGCCGGTGAGAAACAGCAGCCGCTCGGTGATCGTGGTCTTTCCCGACCCTCCGGCGCCCGTGAGCACCACGTTGCGAATGTTCCGGGGGTCGGTCGATACGTTGCCAGTCATAGAACACCTCCCGCCCGCCGCCCTTCGGCGGGCATGTGGTAATTTAGGACACGCGAGTCACAAATCCACAGAACTTCCGGCATCTTCCCTCACGCGGGAGGGTCCGGCCCGGCTCGCGTCCCGTCAAGCGCCATTCTAAAGGAAAGGCCGCGTCGCGCCGAGCCCTGTCGCGCCTGCAATCGATGAAGCATAGGGTAAAAACCCCAGTGAATGTATCGGATTGTCACGCGGCTGTCACACCCCCACGGGGCCCTGAAACTCGCCTACCACACTCGGCGTATCTCTGGGAACCGCGCAAGCGTGGTCCACGAACGGGCCCCGTTTGTGTACCATCCTCCGCCCCATCCCCAAGGGATCGGGGCGTGATGAAAACGGCGGGGCGGCGGCGCCCTCCCGCGGCGGGTAGTCCTGTCGCCTCGGTTTCGCCCTGGTTTGGGGCGGGGAGTGACTCATGGCGTCTTCAAACGCGTGCTGGGGAATCGAGATCGGCGCCGGCGCGATCAAGGCCGTCAAGCTCGAAGAGGGCGCGGGCGGCGTGAACCTGCTCGAATACTTCGTCGTTCCGCACCAGAAGGTGCTCTCGACGCCGGGTCTGGACCAGGCCGACGCGACGCGCATCGCGCTGGGGCAGCTCGTGAGCCAGGTCGATCTGAGCAAGGCGGCGATCGCGGTGTCGGTGCCGGGGCACTCGGCGTTTGCGCGATTCACGAAGCTCCCGCCTGTTGAGCCCAAGAAGGTGCCGGCGATCGTGAAGTTCGAGGCGGTGCAGCAGATTCCGTTCCCGCTCGACCAGGTGGAGTGGGACTACCAGACCTTTGTCAGCCCGGAATCGCCCGACGTGGAGGTGGGCATCTTCGCCATCACGCGCGACCGGATCATGGAGCGGTTGCAGATGCTCCAGGACGTGGGGATCACGCCCGACTTTGTGAATCTGAGCCCGGTGGCGGCGTACAACGCGCTGGCGTATGACCTGCAGTTCAGCGAGCAGACGCCCGGCACGCTCATCCTGGATGTTGGGACCACGTCGACCGACGTGATCATCGCTGAGTCCGGGCGGGTGTGGGTGCGGACGTTCCCGATCGGCGGGCACCAGTTCACCGACGCGCTGGTGAACACGTTCAAGCTGACGTATCCCAAGGCCGAGAAGCTCAAGAGGGAGGCCGACGAGGGCCCCAACGCGCGCCATGTTTTCCAGGCGATGCGGTCGGTTTTCACGGACCTGGCGCAGGACGTGCAGCGTTCGATCGGGTACTACCAGTCGCTGCACAAGGACGCCAAGATCGTGCGTCTGGTGGGCGTGGGCTCGACGTTCCAGCTCCCGGGCCTGCGCAAGTATCTGAAGCAGCAGCTCTCGATGGATGTGTACCGGGTTGAGGAGTTCAAGCGCATCAACCTGGATGCCATCAAGGACCCGGCGCGCCGGGCCCAGTTCAACGAGGCGGCGTTGCAGCTTCCCACGGCCTATGGCCTGGCGCTGCAGGGCCTGGGGCTCAACGCCATCAACGCGAACCTGATGCCGACGGCGGTGATACGCGAGTCGATGTGGAAGACCAAGTCGCGCTGGTTCGCCGCCGCGGCGGGGTTGGCGGTGTTGGCGGGCGGGGCGATGTTCATCCGGCCGTTTATCGATTCGACGGCGATCGCCGGTTCGCAGCGTCCGACGGAGATCGACAAGGCGGTGCGTGAATTGGCGGAGGCCAAGCGCAACGCCGACGAGGCCAAGGTGGTGGGGACGGGCGAGACGGATTTCCGGGCCGCCAACCTCTTGGGCCTGACGCAGGCGCGCGAGATTCACTCGCACCTGGTGAACGACCTTGGGCTGATGATGGCGTCGGCGGAGAACGTGGCGGCGTCGTGGCAGAAGCCGGAGGTCGCGCCGGCGCCCGGCACGCCCGAGGCGTTCGCGCTGCGCGCGTTCAACACGACCTATGTGCCGCCGGGCTCGGACAAGCCCGCGAGCGAGGAGGCCTCGGACGCGGCGGCGGCGGCGGAGGACGGGACGCTGGGCAAGATCAAGATCGAGCTCTTGGCGACGACCAACACCCCCGAGGCGCGCAAGTTTGCGATCGCGACGCTTCAGAAGTGGCTGAAGGACAACATCAAGCGCGACGGCGTGCCGTACGAGATTGTGCCCCCGGACGTGCAGGACCTGAGCGTGGACGAGATCGGCGGGATCGCGTCGAATGTGGGCGGCAACGACCCCTCGGGGCAGGCGAGCATCACGCTGCCTTCGAGCGGGGCGTCGCAGGCGGACCTCAACAAGCTGTTCAATCCCAACGCCAGCCGCGGGGAAGCGGTGGGCGGGCGGCCGAGGGCCCGTCGGGGGCACGGCGATGAGGGCGAGGGTGAGAATTTCGAGGAGCGCGAGCAGCCGGCGGCGAGCGACACGTCGGGCGCGGCGTCGCTGGGCTCGGGCGAATCGGGCACCAATGCCCAGGTCGAGACGCTGGCGCCGCTGGCGTCGCTGCGTCCGGCCAAGCCCGACAAACTCCGGAGCGCCAACGTCACGCTCCGCTGGACTGTGAAGATCAAGGGCCCGCCGAAGCCCGCGGAGAACGCCGGCGAAGCACCCAAGAAGGAGGGCAAGGAATGAAGCCCATTCTCGCGTGGATCAAGGCCCACCTTCTCGTTGTCATCTCCACCGTGGTGGTGCTGGTGGTGCTGCCGGTGGGGTATGTGTTCAGCTCGAAGTGGAACGAATCGATCAAGACCAAGCGGGCGGCGGAGGTGAAGACGGACCTTGACAAGCTGTCGCAGAAGGTGACGTACGCGGTGCCGACGCTTGATCCCGCCGAGCCGGCGGTGACGCAGAGCGAGGTTCCCAACGCGGTGCGGACGGCGTTTTTCAAGGAGCATCGCGAGGCGGTGCTGAAGCAGGCCGAGGGCGTGGTGACGCGGGCCGAGTCGTTCAACCAGCGTGGTCACAAGCCGCTGGTGGAGGGGCTGTTCCCCGACGCCAAGGGCGAGGCGCTGCAGACGCTTCCGTTCGAGCTGGCGGACCGGCTGATCGGGAAGGAAGGGCGCGCGTCGGTGTACCAGGAGCTTCTGGACGGCGTGCGTGCGGGCTCGCCGCGTGGCGGCGACAAGCTGGGGCCGATTCTTGAGGACGTGGCGACGCGTGAGCGCGAGGCGATCCTTGGGCAGAACGCGAACCGCCAGTTGACGCCGGAGGAGAATCAGCGGATCCGCGAGAAGGTGGTGGCGCGTCGCCTGGGCGAGTATCAGGCGCGGGCGCGCGAGATCACGATGTACGCCGGTCCCGATTCGTTCGCGGTCGACACGTCGCGCGGGATGAGCCTTTTGCGGGTGAAGCCCAAGATGCTCCCGGGCCTTGGCGAGTGCTTCGGGTGGCAGGCGGATGTGTGGATGTTCAGCGACATCTTCGGGGCGCTGGCGGCGGCGAACACCGACAGCGGTGGCCGCCCGCAGAACGTGGATCAGGGCGCGGTGAAGCGGGTGATCCGCGTGGTGCTGCGCGACACGCCGTACGCGAAGATCGAGCGTCAGGCGGCCAACCCCGACGAGGCGGCGAGCGAGCCGGCGCCGGCGAATCCGTCGGCGGAGATCAAGCCTGACTTTGCGAAGTCGATCACGGGCCGCTGGTCGGGCCCGGAGAACGGGATGTACGACATCCGTCGTGCGTCGGTGGAGGTGATCGTTGATTCGTCGATGATCCCGCGGCTGTTCGATGCGTTCGCGCAGACGAATTTCATGACGATCACGGACATTGATCTTGCCGAGGTCGACCCGTGGAGCGAGCTGGAGCGCGGGTTCTATTACGGCGATTCGTCGGTGGTGAAGGCGACGCTGGAGGTCGAGACGGTGTGGCTGCGCTCGTGGATGAAGCCGTGGATGCCCAAGGTGATCCGCGAACGCCTGGCGATCCCCGAGGACAAGCCGGCGGAGGGCGAGGGCGCCCCGGCGGACGGCGAAAAGAAGGAAGACGAGAAGAAGGAAGGCGACAAGTAGTCGACCGGTGAACGAACCAAGCGCCGCGGGGCGCGTGGAGGATGGCGGATGAAACTCAAAGGCATCAACGCGTTCGAGCAATATGTCGACAAGGCGTTGTTCGGGATCGTGGGCGCGTCGCTCCTGGGCGTGCTGGCGTGGCAGTTCGTGGGCCCGGGCAACCAGATCGACGTGGCGGGCCAGTCGGTGGACCCCGACAAGGCGTTCAACCCGGTGAGGACGCAGGCGGAGGCGATCCTGGCGAAGGTGGGGTCGCAGAGCCCCGCGCTCCCGACGCCGCCGCGTTCGGACGTGCTGCGGCGGTTCGAGGATCGATTGACCAAGGGCGTGTCGCCTGGGAAGAACATCGTGGCGCTGGCGCCGAGGCTGTCGCTGGGCGCTGGGGGCGCCGCGGACCTTGCGGGCGGGGCCGAGGCGCCGATCGCGCCCCTGGCGGTCCCCGCGCCGACGGGCGTGACGGCGGCGACGTTCGCCAGCGCGATCGACCCGATGGAGATCATCGCCAACGAGGAATTGGCCAAGCTGGTGCCGACCGAGCAGCCCTTCGACAAGCAGGCGGTGAGCGTCGAGGCGGTGTTCGACGGCACAACGCTGGCCAAGTCGCTGGAGAACGACCCCGAGGGCGACGCGAGATCGATTCCGCTGGGGTGGTGGCGCGGGCAGATGGGCGTGATCGCGGTGGAGATGGAGCGCGAGCGCCAGCTCTCCAGCGGCGAGTGGGGCGAGGCGACGGTTGTGCCGCCCATGCCCGGGCGCGTCAGCCTGCTGAAGGACCTGGACAAGGCGGTCAAGAGCAAGGGCGACCTGCCGATGCTGGTGTCGAAGGCCGACCAGGCGCAGGACCTGGTGATGCGCCCGTCGTATTACAACATCATCGCGGGCCCGGAATGGACGCCGCCCAGCGAGATGTCGACCGGCGAGAGCAAGACCGAGAAGATCGATCGCATCCAGAAGCAGATCAACGACCTGGTGAAGGAAGAGGCGGCGCTAAAGCGGCGTCTGGAACAGCAGGGCAAGCAGGCGCCCGATCGTGGCGGCGGACGCGAGACCGAGGGTGAAGGCGGCGGTCACGGCGGCGGGGGCGGCGGCGGTCGCCAGCCCGGGCGCCCACCGGGTCCTCCACCCACGAACCGCGATCGCCCCGGGCAGCCGGTCAAGAAGAACCCGCTGGAGACCAAGCTCGAGGAGGTTCAGGGCAAGATCACCAAGGCCCAGGCGGAGCTCGACAAGGCCAGCGCGCCCGAGCAGGCCACCCGCGAGCCAGAGAAGCGGCTGACGCTTTTGGAGAATCCCAAGGTCCGCGTGTGGACGCACGACATGACGGCCGAGCCGGGCGCGACGTACCGCTATCGCCTGCGTGTGGTCACCAACAACCCGCTCTTTGGGCAGAAGCTGATCGAGGCCCAGAAGGATGACGCCCAGGCGCCGATCGCGCGGGGCGAGTGGTCGGAGTGGACCGACGCGATCACGGTCGAGGCCAAGGAGTATTTCTTCATCACCGGCGCGTCGCCCAGCGACGACATCGGCGGGGCCCGCGCCTCGGCCGAGCTGTACAAGTTCTACTACGGGTTCTGGCGCAAGGGGACGGCGGCGGTGGAGCCGGGCGACGTGCTGGCGTCGGAGGCCAAGCTCCCCGACGAGCTGCGCCTGTGGGACATGGACAAGCTCAAGGCCGGCGCCAAGCCCAAGATTACTCTGAACGATCCGGCCGCCGACGAGCGTGATGGCGGTGGTGGCGGGCACGGCGGCGAGCGGCGTCGGGGCGGTCGCGGCGAGACTGAGGAGGTTGCGCAGCCGTCCGCGGAGGACAAGGCCAAGCTCAACGACGACGGCCTGTCGAAGCCCGCGCCCAAGACCATCCCGTTCCTGGTGGACGCCATGATGCTCGACGCCGCGGCGCTGCCGTCCAGCGGCGACCGTGGGTCGAAGTCCAAGGTCCGTACTTTCCTTCGCGATCGGGCGGGGCAGATCGTGGTGCGATATCCCGACGTGGATGGGTCGAGCGATCTGTACAAGCGGCTGGCGTCGAACGCCCGGATGGGTGAGAACCAGGGGCGGCCGAAGGTGAAAGCCGTCAATCCGCAGGATGTCCCGGTGCCCGGGGCCCAGCGTCCGGGCGAGGATCGCCCCGGCCGGCGCGACGACCCGCCCCCGAGCGATGACGGCGGCGGTGGTGGCGGCGGCTAAGTTGTTGTGAGGCAGGATTTTTCGACGCCCTAGACCGATCGGTCTGGGGCGTTTTTCATGGGGTGGATCGAGGGTGATGACCCTACTTTTTCTAGAACGGATTTTGTGGAATGGGAGAGTCAAAAAACGATTGAGGTTTGGCTTGACTCCCGGGGGTCGATTCCTAGAGTCCTCCCACCTCTAAACCGGAGCGGTTGAGGTCGCCGCGGAAGCGGCGGGACGAAGGCCGGGTTGATCCCGGGCGAGTTCGAGCTCTTTGACAACCGGATACTGACGAACGAGACGATCCGTCGCGTGGGCGAGGAAGCGGGAATTCCCGTGGAATTGGCCGCCGATGGAGACGTCAGAACGAAGAAAGCAAGCACTGAGTATGAGCGCCGATGGAATCCTTCGGGGTTCATCGAGGCGAGCCTGAGCGAGACGAGTCTGGGGCCGAGAGGCCGAGGGCGGATCGAGTTGAGGAAGGCCGAGGTGAGCACCGAGGAGCCCGTGAGTCGTCACGGGTTCTGGTCTGCCAGCCGGTCGCGAGAGATCGCGGCGTCGGGTTGGTGCGATTGGCCAAAGGGCACACGGTGGATGTCTTGGCATCGAGAGGCGATGAAGGACGCTGGAACCTGCGATAAGCCCAGGGGAGTTGGTAACCGAGCAGTGATCCTGGGATTTCCGAATGGGGCAACCCACCCGCAAGGGTACTTTACTCTGAATGCATAGGGGTAAAGAGCGAACGTAGGGAACTGAAACATCTTAGTACCTACAGGAAAGGAAAGCAACAGCGACTCCGCAAGTAGCGGCGAGCGAACGCGGATAAGCCGGTTGAAGAGCGAAGCGTTTGAATGACGCGCCGAAGAAGGTGAAAGCCCTGTAGCCGGAAGCCGGTGAGGCCTTGAGTAAATTCGGGCTCGGGAAACCCGGATTGAACATGGGGGGTCCACCCTCCAAGCCTAAGTACTCCTCGATGACCGATAGCGAATCAGTAAGGCGACTGAACGATAAAAAGCACCGCGATGAGCGGGGTGAAAAGTATCTGAAACCGTGTGCTTACAAGCGGTCGGAGCCCTTCGGGGTGACGGCGTGCTTTTTGCATAATGAGCCGGCGAGTTAGTCTGTACGGCGAGCCTAAGCCCTACCAGGGCGGAGGCGGAGCGAAAGCGAGTCCGAAGCGGGCGCCGAGTCGTACGGGCTAGACGCGAAACCTTGTGATCTACCGTTGGTCAGACTGAAGGGCGGGTAACACCGCCTGGAGGGTCGAACGGGTGACCGTTGAAAAGGTCTCCGATGAACTGACGGGAGGACTCAAAGTGTAATCAAACTGGGAGATAGCTCGTTCTCTCCGAAATAACTTTAGGGTTAGCCTCAGGGAGCAAGCCATGGGGGTAGAGCTACTGGATGATTGCAGGGGTCTACCCGACTACCTCGATCAACCAAACTCCGAATACCGTGGTCCAAGCCCTGGGAGATAGACGGCGAGTGACAATATCCGTCGTCAAAAGGAGAAAAATCCAGATCGCCAGCTAAGGTCCCAAATCTCTGCTAAGTTCGAAAGGAAGTCAGGTTGCGGTGACACCCGGGATGTTGGCTTAGAAGCAGCCACCATTTAAAGAGTGCGTAACAGCTCACCGGGCGAGGAACCTGGCGCCGATAATGATCGGGAATAAGCAGGGAGCCGAAGCTGCGGGAACCATCGCAAGATGGTTCGGTAGGAGAGCGTTGCTGGTGCGGCGAAGCGTTCCCGGAAGGGGTCGTGGAGCGCCAGCAAGTGAATATGCCGGCTTAAGTAACGATAAATCAGGTGAGAATCCTGATCGCCGTAAGCCCAAGGTTTCCTGGGGAAGGTAAATCCGCCCAGGGTTAGCCGGGACCTAAGGCAAGGCCGAAAGGCGTAGTCGATGGACATCAGGTTAATATTCCTGAGCTGTCGTCGGGAACGGATCTCTGAGCTCCGCGGGACTGTCAGACGTCCAGGCCCTTGTGGCCGATGCGGGGGGATGGGGTTCCTAGAAAAGCCGACGACGAACCCGTACCAAAACTGACACAGGTGGGCGAGGCGAATAGCCTCAGGCGCTCGAGAGAACGGTCGTGAAGGAACTAGGCAAGTTAACCCCGTAACTTCGGGATAAGGGGGGCCTACCCGTAAGGGAGGCCGCAGAGAAAAGGGTCTGGGAACTGTTTATCAAAAACACAGCTCTGTGCCAAGACGCAAGTCGATGTATACAGAGTGACGCTTGCCCAATACCGGAATGTCAAGGGAGCGGGTCAGCGAAAGCGAAGCTCGTCACCGAAGCACCGGAGAATGGCGGCCGTAACTATGACGGTCCTAAGGTAGCGAAGTTCCTTGTCGGGTAAGTTCCGACGTGCATGAATAGCGTAATCACTGGACTCCTGTCTCCACGACCGACTCGGTGAAATAGTAGTGGCGGTGAAGATACCGCCTACCCGCAGCAAGACGGAAAGACCCCGTGGACCTTCACTATAGGCTACTATTGGCCACGAGCATATACTGCGTAGCATAGGTGGGAGGCTTTGACGTCCCGGTTCCGGCCGGGAAAGAGCCAACAAGTGAAATACCACCCTGTGTAAGTTTGTGGCCTAACCTCGATTCCCGTGAATCCGGGCGAGGAACAGTGGTTGTCGGGTAGTTTGACTGGGGCGGTCTCCTCCTAAAATGTAACGGAGGAGTGCAATGGTCGGCTCAACACGGATGGCAACCGTGTTTTAGAGTGCAAGAGCATAAGCCGGCTTTACTGCAAGACCGACGGGTCGAGCAGTCTCGAAAGAGGGCTCTAGTGATCCTGCGATCCCGTGTGGAAGGGTCGTAGCTCATCGGATAAAAGGTACCCCGGGGATAACAGGCTGATCGCTCCCGAGCGTCCATAGCGGCGGAGCGGTTTGGCACCTCGATGTCGGCCCATCACATCCTGGGACTGAAGGCGGCCCCAAGGGTTCGGCTGTTCGCCGATTAAAG
>JAEUJA010000159.1 GCA_016793195.1 Phycisphaerae bacterium | reverse complement strand
TTCAACACGGGCGAAGGGAGTCGAACCCCTAACCTCCTGATCCGTAGTCAGGTGCTCTATCCAATTGAGCTACGCCCGCTCCGGCCGGCCCGAAAGCCCAAAGGCCCCCGAAACGGACTGGTCCAAGCGTAATCCGCTCCCACCGGGGCGGCAAGTCCGCACGCCCCCAGAGTTGATTTTCCCGCCCAGGGTGGGACTATTCCAGTCCGGTCCTGCGCGGCCGGGACAGGGCCGGGGTATCCGGCTCCTCCGCAAGTTCGTCCGGTTGGGGCGGGCACCCGCCCGTCCATTGAATGGGGTAGGTACTCGGCATGGCTCATTCGCTCTCGGCTGAAAAGCGCGTCCGTCAGAACGCCAAGCACCGCGCCGTCAATCGCTGGCGCCTCAAAATCATGCGCGACGCCGTCCGCGATTTCCAAGAGCAAGTCCTCCACGGCACCGCCGAAACCGCCAACGAAGCCTTCCTCAAATGCCAGAAGGCCATCGACCGTGCGGCCCAGCGCGGCGTGATCCACAAGAACCAGGCCGCTCGCCGCAAGAGCCGCCTCTCCGCCAGCCTCAAGGCCAAGAAAACCGCCAAGGCCTGAGCCCGCCTCGATCTCCGATCGCTCCCATCGCCGCTCGCAAGGGCGGCGATGTTCGTTTTGGCCCGCGCTGCCCCGCCCCCCGCGCTCTACCCTAGCCGCCGATGCCGCAAGATCGAAGCGCCAGTTCGGCCGGTCGATCCAAGAGCGATTCCTACTGGGAACTCTCCAAGCGCCCGCTCCACGTCCTCTTTTTCCTCCTCCCCCTCATCCTGCTCTACGAACTCGGCTCGATCCGCTTCCTTTCTGACCCCGGCAAAGGCGTCGTCGAAACCATCGTCGCCCACCGCCTCCTCTACCGCCTCTTCGAGAGCTTCGGCGGCGCCGCCTTCTACCTCCCCGGCCTGGCCCTCGTCGTCGTGCTCCTCCTCTGGCACATCCTGCTCAAAGATCGCTGGCGCGTCCGTGTCTCCGCCCTGGTCGGAATGGCCGCAGAATCCGCCGTGCTCACCATGCCCCTGCTGGTCCTCGGAATGCTCACGCAGCGTCAGGCGGCCCTGGCCGCCACCACCCAATTGGCCACGCTCTCGACCCAGGCCAAAGTGACCCTCGCCATCGGGGCCGGCCTCTATGAGGAGTTGCTATTCCGCTTGTTGATTATTACCGGGCTGCACTTGTTACTGGTTGACGCCGTGCGCATGAAAAACCTGCCCGGATCGATCATCGCCGCCGCGCTTTCCGCCGGCGCCTTTGCCTGGTATCACGACGTGCCAGGGTTACCCATGGGCCTTCCCCTGGCCTCGTTCTATGTGCTCTCCGGCCTCTATTTCGCGGCCCTTTTCGTCACCCGCGGCTTCGGCATCGTCGTCGCCGTCCACGCCCTCTACGACATCGTGGCCCTCACCTTCATGTCACAAAAATAGGCACAATCCAAACCAATCGGACAATTGCACAGCCATTCACCCCAAGAAGAACCCCCGGAATGGGTGCGGGATTTCCCCGGAAGATATGCGGAATCATCTAACTATTGAAAGCGGCCGGACATTCCGCCGATTCTTGCATCAGCGATACGCAGGGAGCGCCGCATGTTGGATCCGGTGCGAGAGAGTGCGAGACTGGCCGAACTCGATCGGCTCAAGGTCGTCGGATCCGCGCCCGAGCCTCTCTTCGACGAGATCGCTCGCGTGGCGTCGCTCCTGTGCGATGCGCCGTTCGCGGCCGTCAGCCTCGTGGGCGACCAGGCCGAGTGGTTCAAGGCGCGCTGGGGGCTCGACCTTCCCCCGGCCTGCCGCGATCAGGCCCTGTGCGCGGCCGTGGTCGATTCCGGCAAGCTGCTCGTGGTCCCCGACGCCACCGCGGACGACCGGTTCGCCGCGCTCTCATCCGTCCGCGACACCGGCATCCGCCTTTACGCCGGCGCGCCCATCCGCTCCTCCAATGGCCAGTTTGTTGGCGCCGTCTGCGTGAAGGACCGGCGCAAGCGCGAACTCCAGGAGTGGCAGGTGTCCGGGCTCGAGGGGCTGGCGCGCGTCGCCGGAGAGGCCCTCGAATTCAGGTTGCTCGCGCTCGAAATCGAGCGGGCCCGTGCCGCCGCCGAAGAGGCCAACCGCGCCAAGTCCAGCTTCCTGGCCAACATGAGCCACGAGATTCGCACGCCGCTCAACGCCATCCTCGGCTTTGCCAATCTTCTCGCCGACGGCGCCGCGACCCCGGCCGAGCAACGCGAATACGCCGAGACCATCAGGTCCTCCAGCGACCATCTCCTCACCATGATCAACGACGTGCTCGACCTTTCGAGCCTCGAAGCCGGCAACATGCCCGTCGAGCGCACCGACGTCGACGTGGCACGCCTGGTCCGCGATGCCGCCGCCATGCTCGAACCCCGCGCCGTGGGCAAGGGCATCGCCATGACCTGCCAGACGCCCGCCGGTCGCGTCCTCATCAAGAGCGACCCCATCCGCCTCAGACAGGTGCTGCTCAACCTCATCGGCAACGCGGTCAAGTTCACCGAGCTCGGCGGCGTCACCGTCTCCCTCACCTCCAGCGACCTGCCCCCGGACCGCAAGCGCATCACCGTCGAGATCGCCGACACCGGCATCGGAATCTCGCCCGAGAAGCTCCCCACAATCTTCAACCCATTCAACCAGAGCGATTCCAGCCTGACCCGCCGTTTCGGCGGCTCCGGCCTGGGCCTTGCCATCAGCGACCGGCTCGCCAGAGCACTCGGCGCCAGCCTCCACGTCGCCAGCACCCTCGGGAAGGGCAGCGTCTTCACCTTCACCATCGACGCCGCAGTCGGCCTGCGCACCGGGGGCGCCACCCCGCAGGTCGTCAATCTCCGCGATCCCTCCGCCCTCGACATGAACATCCTCTACGCCGAGGACGGCCCGGACAATCAGCGCCTTGTCTCCTTCCTCCTCAAGATGGCCGGCGCCAACGTCGCCCTCGCCGACAACGGACGCATCGCCGTCGACCTCATCAAGGGCGGGGCCAGGTTCGACCTCGTCCTCATGGATATGCAGATGCCCGAGCTCGACGGCTACCAGGCCACGCGAGAACTCCGCGCCGCCGGATACGAACTCCCCATCGTCGCCCTCACCGCCCACGCCATGGCCGACGACCGCGGCAAATGCCTCATCGCCGGCTGCGACGACTTCCTCACTAAGCCCATCGACCGAGAGCTCCTGATCGCAACCTGCCGACGCTGGAAGAAACCCGGCGGGCGGACCGAGAAATCGGTAGCCTGAGTTCCGTATGGAACTCAACACCCACGCCGGCGAGCCCACGCTCGGAACCACAAACGCCCCCAGCAATCCCGCGACGACCAACGCCGAAGGCTCCTGCGCCTGCGCGCCGGGATGCTGCACCCCGACGCGCCGTGATTTTCTCCAGGCCGCCGGGCTCGCCACCCTCATCGCCGCCAGCGGCCGCGCCGTCGCCGGTCCCTTCACCTGGAACGACATCGCCGACCACCCCGTCCCCGCCGACAAGAAGTTCTCGCCCGAGTGGATCAAGTCCCTCACCGACCGGGGCCAGCCCGAAATCTACACCAGCGAAAAGAAGCAACTCACCTACATCGGAATGCCCGTCGGCGGCGTGTGCTGCGGACAGCTCTACCTCGGCGGCGACGGAAAGCTCTGGCACTGGGACATCCTCAACCTCCCGCCCGGCCCGGGCTGGAACGAATCCGACGGCCGGCTTTACGCCAAACCTCAACTCCCCGCGTCGCCCTTTGCCCAGGGCTTCTCCCTCGCGTGGAACTCCGGCGCGCCACGCCCGCTCGATTCGCGCGCCAATTGGGCCATCACCTTCGAGGGCCGCTGGCCCATCGGCACCGTCACCTACCGCGCCGCCGATTGCCCGTTCGACATCACGCTCGAGGCCTTCAGCCCGCTGGTGCCGCTGGAAGAGAAGGACTCGACGATCCCGATCGTGCTTCTGCACTACACGCTCAAGAACACCTCCGCCGCCGCGGTCAAGGCCGAACTCCTCGGCGCGCTGGAAAACCCGGTGTGCCTCGGCATGCGCGAGCCCGGCAAGGGCGTGCTCCTCAACCGCGCCGTCAAGGGCGAGGGCTACACCGGCGTGTCGTGCAGCGCCGAGGCGATCAAGCCCAAGGCCCTTCGCACACCGCCCCGCGCCGACATCGTCTT
>JAEUJA010000116.1 GCA_016793195.1 Phycisphaerae bacterium | reverse complement strand
ACGGCGCCACCGCCACCTTCGCAGGCCTCACCACCCGCTCGCCAAGCGTGTAACCCATCTGGAACGTCGAAACGACGCGCCCGCTCTCCACGCCGTCCGCCGCCTGCTGCATGATCGCCTCGTGGCGTCCGGGCGTGAACTCGTCGCCCCGCGCCGGGTTGATGAGCCCCACGCCGTGCATCGAGAGCACCTTCACGAACTCGTCGCGGATCATCTTGACGCCACCCACAATCTGCTCGGCGGTCGCCTTGCTGTGGTCCTGCGAGAGCGCGATGTCGAAGTGATCGAGAAGAGTGAGCAGGCTCTGCACCACCGCGGTGCGCCCCTGCACCTTGGCCTCCTGCTCGTTGGCCAGCGCGCGACGCTGATAATTCTGGAAATCCGCCAGCGCCCGCAGTCGCGCCGCTTCAGCATCGGCGAGCCGCGCCTCGAGCTCCGCGAGCTTCGCGTCGACCGCGTCGCCGCAGCACTCGCCCTCGGGCTCGGCGCCCTGGCCGCACGCTCCGCCGCCGCAGCAGCACGATCCCTCGCCGCCCGCGCCTTCGCCCGAGTCGCGCCTCTCAGATTCGTTCATGCCTTGCTCACCCGGCGCGCCGCCCGGCGATCCTTGATCCGCCGGCCGCCCGCCCTGGTCCTTGTTCTTCCACCATGCCGTCATACATCACCCGATCAATCCCGGCGTCAGCCGCCGAAGATGTCCTTGATCTTGTCCATGAACCCGTGGCTCTCGGGGAGCACGGCCTTGTCTTCCGTCTCCGCAAACTCGCGCAGGAGCTTCTCCTGCTTGGCCGTCAGCTTCCGCGGGATTTCCACCTTCACGCCGACCACCAGGTCGCCGCGACGTCCCGAGCGAAGATCGGGCAGGCCCTGCCCGTCAACGCGGAAGACCGCGCCGTGCTGCGTCCCCTTGGGGATCTTCAGCGTGTGCTTGCCCTCGAGCGTCGGAACATCGACCTCCGCGCCCAGCGCCGCCTGCGTGAAGCCGATCGGCATCTCCATTCCGAGGTGATTTCCCTCGCGCTCGAACAGCTCGTGGTCCTCGACGCGCACCACCACGTGCAGATCGCCGCGCACGCCCTCGCCGCCCGGCGACATCTCCGGCGGCGGCGGCTCGCCCTCGCCCTGCACGCGCACCGCTTGACCGTCGCTGATCCCCTTGGGGATCTTCACCGAGATCGTGCGCTTCCGCGGCACGCGCCCCTTGCCGCGACACTCCGGGCAGAACTCCGCGACCACGCTCCCGCGTCCGCGGCACGCCGGGCACGCGGTCACCATCCGGAACATGCCCCCCAGCCCCGATTGCTGCACCTTGCCGTGCCCGCCGCACGTCGGACACTTCGTCGGCTTGGTGCCGGGTTTCGCGCCCGAGCCCGTGCACTTCTCGCACACGTCGAGGCGCGTGAACTCAACATCGCGATCCGCGCCCTTCAGCACGTCAACGAGCGTGAGCGACACCTCGGTTTCAAGGTCATAGCCGCGCGACGGCCCGCGCCGCCCGCCGCGACCACCGCCCCCGCCGCCCATTCCCGCGAAGATGTCCTCGAACATCGAGAAGATGTCGGTGACGTCCATGCGCGAGAAGTCGTGCGTCGCCGGCCCGCCGCCGCGACGCAGGCCCTCGTGCCCGAACTGGTCGTAGGTCTTCCGCTTGCCCTCGTCGGCGAGGACCTCGTAGGCCTCGGCGGCCTCCTTGAACTTGGTCTCCGCGTCCGTATCGCCCGGGTTGCGGTCCGGGTGATACTTCATCGCCATGCGCCGGTACGCGCGTTTGATCTCCTCCGCGTCGGCGGTTCGTTCAACACCAAGAACTTCGTAGTAGTCGCGGGCGGTGGGCATGTCGCAGGCTCGGAAGAGTTCAACACAGAGGCACAGACACACAGAGGAGAAATGAAAAGCCTGAACGGCACGGATTCACAGAACTCGGCGCACGATGCTGTCTCGAAGATACGGCGTGTGGAGGTTCAGAAGCAGCCCAGTTCGTATTCCGGCCAGCTTCATGTAGGACATCAACTGCACCTCATGCACCGGCAAGAGCTTCTCGACAGCTTTCAGCTCCACGACGACTTGGTCGTTCACCAGCATGTCCATCCGGTATGCCATGTCGATCCGACGCCCCTTGAAAACCACCGGGACCTCGACCCGCCGACGGATATCCAGTCCCCGGTCACAAACTCTACCGCAAGACACTCTTCATACACGCTCTCTAACAGGCCGGGTCCGAGCGCCATGTGAACCTCAATCGCCCCGCCGATGATGGTTCCCGTGAGAGGGTCCTGTCCTTCTCTCTCCAGCACAGTTTCCCCCCTCTGTGTCTCTGTGCCTCTGTGTTGGAATCTGAATCCGCAAATCAGCCCCGCGCGCCTTCGCGCGCGAGGCCGTGATTCATTCGGCCTCAGCCATCGGCCTCTCTCTCCCGGATGCCCGATGCCCGATGCCTTCTTCATCTCACGCCGTCGCTCCGGTCGCCGGCGTGGTTTCTTCCTTCAGTTCCGTGATCAGGACGTCGGTCGTGAGCATCAGGCCGGCCACGCTCGCCGCGTTGATCAGCGCCGTCTTGGCGACCAGCGCCGGGTCGATGATGCCCATCTTGACCAGGTCGCAGTACTCGCCCGTCGCCGCGTTGAAGCCGAAGTTCGCGCTGCCGTCCTTCACTTTCTCGACCACGACGTCGCCGTCAAAGCCGGCGTTCTCGGCGATCTGGAAGCAGCAGCTCTCGACCGCGGCCGCGACGATGTCGTACCCGACCTTCTCGTCCTCGGTCACGCGCGACTTCTTCTGCGCCGCCTGGATCGCCGCCTGCGTGCGCACCAGCGCCACGCCGCCGCCGGGCACATAGCCCTCCTTGGCCGCGGCCCGCGTCGCGTGGAGCGCGTCCTCGACCAGGTCCTTCTGCGACTTCATGGCGACCTCGGTCGCGCCGCCGACCTTGATCATCGCCACGCCGCTGGTCAGCTTCGCCAGACGCTCCATCAGCTTCTCACGGTCATAGTCGCTGGTGGACTTCTCGTGCTGGCTCTTGATCTGATCGGCGCGCCCCTGGATCTCGCTCTTCTTGCCCGCGCCCTCGATGATCGTGCAGTTGTCCTTGGTCACAACGATCTTCTTGGCCCGCCCGAGCTCCGCCAGCTCGACCGACTCGAGCGTGCGCCCGAGGTCCTCGCTGATGAACGTGCCGCCCGTCAGCACCGCGATGTCGCCCAGCATCGCCTTGCGACGATCGCCGAAGCCCGGCGCCTTGACGGCGCAGATCTTGAGCGTGCCGCGGAGACGGTTGACGACCAGCGTCGCCAGCGCCTCGTTCTCGATCTCTTCGGCCATGAGCAGCACGGGCTTGCCCGTCGCCACGACCTTGTTCAGCATCGGGAGCAGGTCGGGCAGGTTGCTGATCTTCTTCTCGTAGATCAGGATGTAGCAGTCCTCGAGCACGCACTCGGCCGTCTTGGGATCGGTCATGAAATACGGCGAGAGGTAGCCCTTGTCGAACTGCATGCCCTCGACGTAGTCGAGCGTCGTGTCGGCCGTCTTGCCGTCCTCGATCTCAACCACGCCGTCGGGACCGACGCGATCGATCGCCTCGGCGATCAGCTCGCCGACCTGCTGGTTGTGGTTGGCGGAGACCGACGCGATCTTCTTGTAATCCTCGCGCCCCTTGCACTTGGTCGCCATCGCGTCGATGGCATCGGCGGCCGCGTTGGCCGCGGCGTTGATCCCGCGCTGGAGCAGCACCGGGTTACGCCCCGACGTGACGTGACGAAGTCCCTGCGTGAAGATCGCCTGCGCGAGCACGGTCGCGGCGGTCGTGCCGTCGCCTGCCTTGTCGGCCGTCTTCTTGGCGACCTCGTTGACCATCTTGGCGCCCATGGACTGGAAGGGCTCGGGGAGCGTGACCTCCTTGGAGACCGACACGCCGTCCTTGGTCACGTGGGGATTGCCGTACGACTTCTCGATCACGACGAAGCGCCCGCTGGGGCCCATCGTGCACTTGACGGCGTCGGCGAGGCGATCGACACCCTTCTTCATTTCCAGAAGGGCGGCATCGTTGAACATCAGCTGTTTGCTGGACATGGTTCCTTCGTTCCTTTCAACTCGAAGATCTCGAAGTTGATGCGAAGCGGTGAGAATTCTCTTGCTTCGAGCCCTTCGAGTTCAGATCAATCAGCCTTCCAGAACACCGAGCAGCTCGGACTCCCGCAGGATCAGGTGCTTCACGCCCTTGATCTCGACCTCGGTGCCCGCGTACTTGCCATACACCACCGTGTCGCCCTTGCCGACGCTCATCTCGGCCCGCTTGCCGTTGTCCAGGCGCTTGCCCGGGCCCACCGCGACGACCTCGCCGCGAACCGGCTTTTCCTTGGCCGTATCCGGCAGATAAATCCCCGACGCGGTCTTGGTCTCGGCCTCGATGGGCTTCACGAGCACGCGATCTTCCAGCGGTTTGACGGCCATTTCGTATCTCCAATTTCCGCCGGGCATCCAGTGGCCCGGCATGGTGCTTCAGTTCACGCGGCGCCCTTCGACGCCGCACGCTTGTGCAACACAAACTCGATCACGACGGGAATGACAGAGACCACGATGATCCCGATCACGACCGCCTCGAAGTTCTTCCTGACAAATTCGATGTTCCCGAAGTAGTACCCAGCGCCCACGCAAACGCCGACCCACAGAACGGCGCCCGCAATGTTGTAGACCGCGAACCGCCCGTAGTTCATCGCGCCCGCACCGGCCACGAACGGAACGAATGTTCGCACGATCGGGACGAAGCGCCCGAGAATCACGGCTTTCCCGCCGTATTTCTCGAAGAAGGCATGGGCACGCTCCAGGTGCTGGCGATTCAGGGCACGCTCGAGAAAGCTCGAGCCCTCGCCGGGCTTGGACTTGAAGACGCGCGGGCCGATGAACTTGCCGGCGTGGTAGTTCACCGCGTCGCCCAGCACGCCCGCGATCACCAGCGCCGCGGTGATCGCCCACACATTCATAGAGCCGCGGGCCGCGATCGCACCGACCGTGAAGAGGAGCGAATCGCCGGGAAGGAACGGCATGATGACCAGACCGGTCTCGGCGAAAATGATCGCAAAGAGGAGCACGTAGACCCACAGGCCGTGCTCCTTGATGAAACCATCGAGGAACCCCGGGAGGTCCTTGAAGAGGGCGATGAAGTTGTCGAGAAGTTCTTGCATGCACGGCTTTCAGCCTTGCGTTCACGTCATTCGCGCGGCGGGATGCTGCTCGCTTAGAACCCCATTCCTCCCATGCCTCCCATGCCACCCATTCCGCCCATGCCGCCCATGCCGCCCATGCCGCCGCCGGCGGGGGCCGCTTCCTTGGGCTCGGGCTTGCTGGTGACCAGGCAATCGGCGGCCAGGAGCATGGTCGCGACGCTGCAGGCGTTGTTGAGCGCACAGCGGTCGACCTTGGCCGGCGTGATCACGCCCTGGGCGACCAGATCGCCGTACTCGCCCGACAGCGCGTTGTAGCCGAAGTTGGCCTTGTCGCTCTCGGCGACCTTGGCGACGACCACGGTGCCCTTGGCGCCGGCGTTGTCGGCCAGCGTCTGGAGCGGAACGGCCAGGGCGTCGAACACCACCTTCACGCCCGACGCGGTGTCGAACTTGAAGCGGCCGACATCCTCGGAGGTCTTGTCGTCGTCCTTGGTGCCGGCCTTGCCGAAGACGCTCTTGTATTCCTTCATGCCCGCGATCGCCTTGCGGGCGCGGATGAACGACACGCCGCCGCCGGGGACGATCCCCTCGGCCACCGCGGCGCGGGTCGCGTG
>JAEUJA010000104.1 GCA_016793195.1 Phycisphaerae bacterium | reverse complement strand
GGGATTGCCGAGGGCCAGGTCGCGGGCGGTGTCGACGCAGCGGGCCTGCTCGGTGCCGACGGTCTTGAGGAATTTTCGGCGGGCGGGGGTGTTGAAGAAGAGGGTGCGGACGGTGAGGCAGGTTCCGACGGGGCCGGCGGCGGGGCGCGGGCCGACGAGGCGACCGCCCTCGCTCTCGATTTCGGTCGCGCCGGAGTGGTTGATGGTGCGTGAGCGGATGGTGAGGCGCGAGACGCTGGCGATGGACGCGAGGGCCTCGCCGCGGAAGCCCATGGTGGCGATGCGGTCGAGGTCGGAGGCGGCGGCGATTTTGCTGGTGGCGTGGGGCGCCAGGGCGAGGGGGAGTTCTTCGGGCGGGATTCCGACGCCGTCGTCGGTGATGCGGATGAGCTCGATACCGCCCTGCTCGATCTCGATGGTGACGCGGGTGGCGCCGGCGTCGATGGAGTTCTCGACGAGTTCTTTGACGACGCTGGCGGGGCGCTCGACGACCTCGCCGGCGGCGATCTGGTTGACGAGGAGCTCGGGGAGGGCGCGGATGGGGCGTCGGGCCTCGGCGAGGGTTGGTTCGGCGGGACTGCGTTGCGAATCGCCCATCGGGCCCGTCCTCCGGGCAGATGGTACCCGGCGCGGGCGGCGCGGGCGGGCGGGCGCGAGAAGCCCGTCGCGGTCGTGGGCCGAAGAACCAGCGAAGGATGAGCGGGGGAATTACGCGGCGGAATCGGGCTCGCGCGCGATGGTGAAGGCGCGGACGGCCAGGTGCACCCCGCCGCAGGCGCCCACGACGGCGATGATGGCGGCGATGGCGAGGCCCGCGAGGCGAACGCCCTCGCGCCAGCCGTTCATGGTGTTCATGACGGGGGCGTTGCGATAGACATAGGCCGCGCCGACGATGCCGACAAAGACGAGCGCGTAGGCGATGGATTTGGCGAGTGCTTTTCGCGCGGGGGCGGAGCGCCAGACCTCGACGGCGGCGGCGAGGGCGTACAGGACCGCCGCGACGCCGAGGCGCGAGAGCATGAAGGGCTTGAGGTCGAGGCCGGCGTGGTTCTTGTTGGCGCCGAGCCAGCCGAGCACGCCGCCGGTCATGATGAGCCCCGCGACGCAGAGGATGGCCAGGCCCGGGGTCTCGGCGAACTTGCCGCGCGCGACCAGCAGGCCAAAGACGCAGGCGAGGATGGTGACGAGCTCAAAGGCGACGAGCGGCCACGCGACGCGAGGCCACAGGCCGGCGAGCCCCCAGTAGGCGCCGGCGAGCGCGGTCAGGAGCGTCACGCCGCAGAGGATGCCGACGAGCAGGCGCACGGCGGAGGGGATTGGTCGCGGCGTGTTGATTGCGTCGGTGGCGGCGGTCGAAATGGCGGGGCTTTCCGACATGGACGGTTCTCCGCGGGAACGGGGCGGCGAGGGGTCAGGGCGCGAGAGTGATACATCGGCCGACGGCGCGAGGTTCTCGCCGCGCGTGCGAAACATCCTAACGGAGACTGACTTTCGGGGCGAGGGGCGACTGCCGCGGGTCGGCTGGGGTTGCAAACGTGAAGGGCGGGCGCGGCGGCCATAGTGAAGCGCGAACGGGAATGGGTCGATGTTCTCGGAACTTGGCGGGGGACGATGCGAGACTGGGGCGGCTTGGCCTGTCGTTCGCGGGGTGAATTGGTTGGCGGTGCCGGGGACGGCTCCAGCTTGGCTCCAGCCGGGGGTCGGCGCGGGTCGATCAAGGTATCGGAGTCTTCGGGGTGCCCATGAGTTCCAAGCCATCAGAGATCGGGCGTATCGGCGCGGGAGCGGATGAAGCTCTGGCGCGTGTTCGGTCGATGTATGGAGCGATGTTGAGCGCCTGGGCGGTGGAGTTGCTGGCGCTGCGGGCGCGTGGGCTTGATCGCCCGAGCCCGCGACGGGCGCGGCGGCTGGCGGCGCTGGGCCGGATCGACGGCGGGCGGCGCGTGGGCGCCTGGACAACGGCGACGACGCCGTCGTGGAGCGCGGCCCGTCGGGCGGCGTGAGTCGGCGGCGATTGGGATCAGACAGGAGAAGACGCGATGAGTGGTGTGACCTCCGGCGTCGGGCTGTTCAGCGGGATTGACCGCAACTCGATCATCGCGCAGTTGCTGGCGCTGGAGGCCAGGCCGCGCACGCAGGCCCAGGCGCGGATGGTGCAGTTCCAGGCGATCAACGCGGCGTACCTGGACCTGAGCTCGCGGATGCAGGCGCTCAAGAGCGCGGCGAACACGATCCGCACGAAGAACGTGTTCGGGAGCGCGGGGGCGACGAGCTCGGATGACTCGGTGCTGACGGGGACAGCGAGCGCCGACGCGGCGGTGGGGTCGTACACGTTCATCGTGGACCGGCTGGTGAGCACGCAGCAGCGGTTGTCGAAGGGATTCGCGGACAAATCGACGACGGGCCTTGGCGCGACGTCATTTAGCTTTGAGTCGGGCAAGGCGAGGCTGGACCGCGAGATGTCGCTGTCGGAGCTGAACGACGGCAAGGGGGTCGAGCGCGGGAAGATCGTGATCACCGACTCGCTGGGCAACGCGGCGACGATCGATCTGTCCAAGGCCGCCACGGTGAACGACGTGCTGGAGGCGATCAACGGGAACGGCGTGGCGAAGGTGAGCGCGTCGGTGCAGGACGGGAAGTTCGTGGTCAAGGACGGGGCGGGCGGCGCCAGCGCGTGGTCGATCAGCAACGCGACGGGGTCGAGCGCGGCGACGAGCCTTGGGATCGCGGCCACGGGCCTCTCGGCGGGGTCGACGTCGTCGGGGTCGACGGTGTACCGGGCCCACGCGGGCACGCTGCTCTCGGCGCTCAACGACGCCAACGGCGTGTCGATCCGCAGCACGGTCGGCGCCTCGGCGTACAACTTCTCGATCAACGTCGACGGCGACGCCATCCAGGTCAACGTGGGGGACGTCTACGACGTCGACAACAAGAAAACCGCGGACGCGGTGACGACCATGGGCGGCGTGGTGCAGCGGATCAACGTGGCGCTGACCGCCGGCGGGCATTCCGAGGTCGTCGCCTCGATCGACGAATCCGGGAAGTTCAAGCTCACCGGCGGCGCGGCGTCGGTGATCGCGGTCAGCGAGAACAACAGCACGACGGCCAAGGACCTTGGCATCCTGGGGAGCGACAACGGGAGCGGCGTGCTCACGGGCAAGCGCGTGCTTGCGGGCATCAACAGCACGCTGACCCGGACGCTCAACGGCGGGCAGGGGATCGCGGGCGACGGGCAGGTCAACTTCACCACGCGCGACGGGTTTTCGTTCAGCGTCAACGTGTCGTCCGACGCCTCGCTCGACGAGGTCATGCGCCAGATCGCGACCGCGTCGGGCACGGGGACCAACGGCAAGGCGCGCCTCTCGGTCGGCGTCGCCGACAAGGGCACGGGCCTTCAGATCACCGACAACACGGGCGGGACGGGCAACCTGTTCGTCACCGGCTCGCCGCTGGCGGATACGGCCCAGTCGCTGGGGATCTCGACGGGCGCGCTGGGCGTGGCGTCGTCGGGGGTGACGGGCTCGAACCTCCAGCACCAGTACATGGCCCGCTCGACGCGCCTGGCGGACCTGAACGCGGGCAAGGGCGTGGGGACCGGCAAGATTAAGCTCACGGACTCGTCGGGCGCGACCGCGACGATCGACATCGGCGACGACGCAAGGACGCTGGGCGACATCATCGACGAGATCAACTCCGCCAGCGGCGGAACGCTCAACCTCGTGGCGTCGATCAACAGCAACGGCGACGGCGTCATCATCAAGGAACGCACGTCGGGCGGGGCGGTGAAGCTGAAGGTGGAGGACGAGAGCGGGAGCGTGGCCAAGTTCCTTGGGATCGCGGGGACCGCGTCGGGGACGGACGCCTCGAACAAGCTCGACGGGACGCTGGAGCGGACGGTGACGTTCGACACGACCGACACGCTCCAGAAGGTGATGGACAAGATCAACGCGGCGGGCGTGGGCGTGTCGGCGACGATCATCAACGACGGGTCGTCGGTGGCGCCTTTCCGCCTGAGCCTGACGTCGCGGTCGACGGGCTCCAACGGTCGCGTGCTGATCGACACGGGCTCGTTCGACCTCGGCCTCTCGACGATCGACAAGGGCCAGGACGCGCGGGTGTTCTTCGGCTCGACGGACCCGGCCCGGGCGGTGCTGCTCACCAGCTCGACCAACACGCTCGACGGCGTGATCTCGAACGTGAAGATCGACCTGCGGGGCGCGAGCGAGAAGCCCGAGACGCTCACCATCTCGCGTGACACGCAGGCGATCGAGGACCAGGTCAAGGTCTTCCTCGACACCTTCAACACGGCGGTGACGCGCGTGAGCCAGAACACGCGCTACGACCAGACCACCGAGCAGAAGGGCGCGCTGCTGGGCGATTCCACGGCGCTTGAGATGCGGGCGGCGCTCTTCCGGATGGTGCAGTCGCCGGGCAAGGGGCTGACGGGCAAGTACACGCGCCTGGCGGACGTGGGCGTCAAGGTCGGTGACGGCGGGACGTTGTCCTTGGACTCCGACAAGTTCCGGGCGGCGCTGCAGGACGATCCCGAAGCGGTGAAGAGCCTGTTCGTGGCGCGCGAGGTTGAGAGCAACGAATACATCGACCTGGGCGACGGGGTCAAGGTGCGGAACCCCAACTTCGGGAAGGAGTTCTCCAAGCTGGGCATCGCCAGCGCGTTCGAGGAACTGGCGACGCGGTACGTCGACAGCTCCGACGGCATCCTGTCGCTGCGGCGCAAGGCGGTCGACAACCAGATCTCCGCCCAGAACAAGCGGATCGACGAGTTCACCGACCGCCTGGAGCGGCGGCGCGCCATCCTGGAGGCGCAGTTCATCGCCATGGAGAAGGCGATCGGGCAGATGCAGACCCAGCAGCAGGCCCTGGGCTCGCTGGGGTAAAGCCCGCCTTTGGCGCACGCCCGGTAAAGTCGCGGTTCCCGGCTTCCGATAGTCCCTTCCGATGAGCCAGAACGCCAACGTCAATGCCTATCTCCGAACCAAGGTGCTGACCGCGCCGCCGGAGGAACTGCGCCTCTTGCTGCTCGACGGCGCGATCAAGTTCGCGGCCCAGGGACGCGAGGGGCTTCTGGCCAAGAACTTCGAGATGAGCTTCAACGGCATCTCGCAGTGCCGCGACATCGTCGTCGAGCTGATGACCACCATCGCGCCGACGGTCGAGGCGGAATTGGCGGCCAAGGTCCGGGGCGTCTTCTCGTTCCTGTTCACCGAGCTGACCGAGGCGAGCCTGGAAAAGAACCCGGCCCGCCTCGACAAGGTCATCGACCTCCTGCAGTTTGAGCGGGAGACGTGGGTGCTGGCGATGCAGAAGATCGCCCAGGAGCGGGGGGCGGCGGGGACGATCACCCCGGCGACGGCGAGCGCTTCGCCGGTTTCGCCCGCGTCCACTCCGACGCAGAATCCGGCGCGGGTGTCGGTCAGCCTGAGCGCGTGAGCGGAGCGGCGGTTCAGACTCCACAACCAGAATGAAAACGGGCCGCCCGGATGATCGGAGCGGCCCGCGTCGTTTGATGCTCGTGGCGCGAGCGTCGATTACTTCTTGCTGGGCTTCTCGGGCTTGGCGGCCTGGGGCTTCTCGTTGTGGGGCTTGTCTTTCTTCTTGGTGTCGCCGCCCGCGAGCTCGGCGAGTTTGTCGGAGAATGCGGTCTCCGAAGGATTGCCGACGAAGGCGATCTTCCCGTCGGCGTCGACGAGGAAGGCGGTCGGGATGGTGTTCCGGCCTGCCGCCTGCATCCAGTCCTTGGACATCTCGCGGTCGGAGTCGAAGGCGACGCGATAGCCCATGGCGTCGCCCTGCTCCTTGACGAACTTCTCGACCTTGTCCTGCTTGGCCTTGGCGTCGTCGCCGCGCTCCGAGGCCGCCACGCCGATGAACGCGACGTCCTTGTATTCCTTCTGGAGGTCGGTGAGGTGGGGGATGTTCTTGATGCACGGGCCGCACCAGGTTGCCCAGAACTCGACGACGTAAACCTTGCCCTTCTCAAAGCCGGTGATCTGCTCGCCCTTGACCCAGGCGTCGATCTTGAGCTCGGGGGCCTTGTCGCCGACGTTGAGGGTGACGGCGGGCTTGTCGGTTTCCTTCTTTTTCAGGCCGGGCCTTTCGACGGGCTGCACGCCCGCGGGCTTGGCCGGCTGCGCCGGCTTGGCGGGCTCGGCCGCGTTCTGGGCGGCGGCGGGGAGAGCGATCGAG
>JAEUJA010000028.1 GCA_016793195.1 Phycisphaerae bacterium | reverse complement strand
GCGCGCTCATGCCGAGGAAGTGGCGGCGCGAGAGGTTCATCAGGTGGTCGGCGTGGCGGGAATGGCCTGGGTTCATGATGATTCCTAGCGCATGACGACGCTGGCGTCGGAGGCCATGATGGTGGAGGCGACGATGGAGAGGGCGGCGTGCTGGGCTTGGCTTTCGGTACCGGGATTGTCGGCGGCATCGGGCTTGAGTGCGAGGAGGGCCGCGGCGGCGGCGGGGTCTTTGGTGTAGATGTCGAGTTGCTGGTTGTAGAGTTCGGCGAGCGCGCCGAGTTCATCGGGGCGCGGCTCGCGGGCGGTGAAGCGATTGAAGAGCAGGGCGCACTGAGCGGCGGGCGTTGCTTCGCGCTGCGCGATGGCGGCCGCGGCGCGGGCGCACTCGAAGAAGACCGGGTCGTTCCAGATGACGAGGGGCTGGAGCGGCGTGGTGGTGGGCTGGCGGCGCGCGAGGCACTCTTCGCGGCTGCCGGCGTCGAAAACGAGCATGTTGGGAGGGGGCGCGGTGCGCTTTCGGAAGGTGTACATGCTGCGGCGGTGGGCGTTGTCGCCGGTGTCGGGCGTGTAGGCGGATTGGATACTGGCGCCGGAGTCTTCCCAGATGCCGGGGGGCTGCCAGGGTTTGACGGACGGGCCGCCGAGTTTTTCGATGAGCAGGCCGGAGGCGAGCAAGGCCTGATCGCGGAGCATCTCGGCGGAGAGGCGGACGGACGGGCCGCGGGAGAGGTAGAGGTTGGCGCGATCGTCGATGGGTTCGTGGTGGTCGCTCGATTGGCGGAACGTGGATGAAAGGACGATGCGGCGAAGCATGGCCTTGACGTTCCAGCCGGAGGCGATGAAGTCTGAGGCGAGCGTGTCGAGGAGCGCTTGGTGCGCGGGTGACTCGCCTTGGAGGCCGAGGTTTTCGAGCGTTGGGACCAGGCCGACGCCGAAGCAGAGCGACCAGAGGCGATTGACGGCGACGCGGGCGGTGAGCGGGTTGGCGGGGTCGGTGGTCCAGGAGGCCAGGCCGAGGCGGTTGTGCGGGCGATCGCCAAAGTCCATGATGCTCTTGACGGCGCGATCGGGGCGGACGGGGCGGGCGCGATCGGGCGAGTCGTAGTGCCCGCGCGAGAGGACGAAGTTTGATCGCTCGAAGGATGCCGGCTCCATCACCATGATCTCGGGGATCGATTCGAGCAGGTCCTGCTCGGCGCGGCGGGCGGCGCGGAGCGATTCGCGGGCGGCGAAGCAGGCGGCGTCGCGCTGCGCGAACCAGGGGGCGAACCGGGGGCCAAGCTCGGCGGGCGGTCGGTCGGCGTGCGCTGCGGGGCTGATGGGCGGAAGAGCTTCGGCGAGGCTTCGGATGCTGGCGGGCTTGAAGAGTTCGAGCGCGTCGAGCGGCGAGAGTTCGCTGGTAAAGAACTGCAGGTCGGCGAGCGAGCCGTTCTTGAAGCCGACGTCTCGATCGCGGAAAGCGACTTGCAGCGTGCGGCGGGGAGTTGGGCCGTCGAGATGATCGCGTGTGGTTTCGGTGGCGGCGGGCTGGCC
>JAEUJA010000025.1 GCA_016793195.1 Phycisphaerae bacterium | reverse complement strand
GGGGGCGCCGAAGGACTTCTCAAGGACGACGACGCGCCCCGAGGGGCCGAGCGTGACCTTGACGGCGTGGGCGAGTTTCTGCACGCCGCGGAGGATCCGCTCGCGGGCGTCGGTGTTGTACGCGATCATTTTGGCGGCCATTCTTCTATTCCTTTCGACGAATCACTTCGAGAATGTCATCTGGATATGCAAGTGTGATGCGACTCTCTCCAGCGACACCGGACAGCGTCGCCACGATGAACTGAACTTCTGGATCGAATTTGCTCGGGCTAATCTCCAATACAGTGCCTAGTTGGGGAACCACCTGTCCAAGGCTTCGCACGCGCGGACGAACTACACATCCGACCATTCCGACATGATCGCGCCACCACTTCACCCTCGCTGCGTCATCCCTCTCGGACCTTGTCTTCCTGTTTGCCATCTTCAACCTTGGACGCTTGCTATTTGAGCCCAATCCTGATCCACGCGATCCGCTCGGCGTCGAGCACATACACGCCCTTGCCGTCGGTGACTTTGACGAGGTGGTCGGCCTCGTCGGGGATGAGCATCGCCTTTTTGACCTCGAGGTTGGCGACGCCGGGAACGGGCGAGGGCACGTCGGTGAACACGACCGAAAGATCGCGTTCGCCGTTGAGTTCGCCCAGGGCTTGCCGGAGTTGGGTGGGTGTCATGGGTGAAGCACCAAATCGCTAAAGCGCAAAATCGCTAAATCACAGGACTCGGACTCGGGCAACGACACGCACGAAAGAGAAGCACTTCTTTTGTTTGGCGATTTAGCGATTTGAACTTTGGCGATTTCTTCTCAGTCGATCACCGCCAGGATGTCGTCCTCGGACATGATGAGCAGGTCCTGACCCTCGATCTTGATCTCCGTCCCCGAGTAGCTGCTGAAGATCACCTTGTCGCCCTTCTTGACGCTGAGCGGGATGCGGCTGCCCGTCTCCGTGTTCAGCGCCCCGTCGCCCACCGCCTCGATCACGCCCGTCTTGGGCTTGTCCTTGCTCGCCTCCGGCAGGAAAATCCCGCTCTCGGTCTTGCTCGCCGCCTCGTCGCGCTTCACCAAAATCTTGTCGTGCAGGGGGCGGACCGCGTTTCCGTTCTTCTTCGCCATGACGCAATTCTCCAAAGCAGACACAATCAGGGCCGGACGCACCGATGCGCCCCGCCGTGCTTACACCGTCGATCCGGGCCAGCGCCCGTGATAATGCCGATGGAGGCACCGACGCAGCACCTCCAGCATGACTTCCAAATCCGTAATGCTCCGCGGCCTCTCCACCACCGCGAACGCCCCCGCCCGCAACGCCGCCCCGATCTCCCGCGCATCATCGCGCAGCGACCGCGACCGCTTCACCACCACCGTCGGCGGCGGGCTCGCCAGCCGCCCGAGCAACTCCAGCAACCGCGGGCCGCCCTCGTGCTCGGGCGATGACTGACCATCCAGCGGCAGGCCAAGGTCCACCACCGCGATGTGGATCGGCGTTGACTCGATCACACGCTTCGCCTCGCCGCCCGTCTGCGCCCGGTGCGCGATCACGCCCATCGGCTCAAGCAGCCGCGGCAGCCGATCCACCCACGGGTCCTGCTGCCAGCCGGCGCACGAAAGCAGCAGGTTCAACCGCCCGCCGCACCCCGCTCCCGACCCGCCACCCTCGCCCGATCCGGGCGCGTGCCCGCCGCCGTGCCTGTGGGGAAAATCGGGATGCGGGCGCACCAACACCATGCCAAGGCATGGGCAACCTGTGTGCCGATCGACGCCCAACCCCGCCCTCAGCCCCGTTCGGCACATGCCATCGGCCGATCCACTGACCCATCCGTCCTCACGATCTCAAACCCGCGTTGCCGACCCGCGGCGGGCCCTCTCCCACGCCCACCCCTCGCCAACTCCACCCCCAACCGCCGCGCCGATCGCTCGCCGCGCCGCCGAAAGCCACGCGCGTCGGCCCTCGGCCTGCCAGCACACAGGCTCTCACACGCACACGGGTGCCATTTCGGCAGGACCCACGACGCGCCACATCCGCCGAAATCCCGCCCGCCACACCTCTAAAATCGGATTTTGATCGGTATACTCGCACACCTATGGATTGGCCCTTGATCGTCACCGGAGTCATCGCCCTCTGCGGCGTCGCCGCCGCCGTGTGGATGGCCCTCTCGCGCGCCCGCGCCCTGGGCCTGGCCGACGCCGGCGTCGCACGCGCCGATTCACTCGCCGCCGAGCTCGCGTCCGCTCGCGCCACCAGCGCCCAATCCGCCGCCGCCGCCCAGGCCACCGAACACCAGCTCCGCGCCCAGCTCGACGCCCGCGCCGAAGAACTCTCGCGCGAGAAACAGGAACGCGCCCGCCTCTCCGAACGCCTCGCCGCGCTCGAGGGCGACCTCGTCCAATCCGAACAATCACACGCGGCCCGCGTCGGCGACATCGAGCGCCGTCACACCGAAGCCCTCCGCGCCGCCGAAGATCGCTTCAAGCGCCTCGCCGCCGACGTGCTCGCCGGCACCGTCAAGGAGTTCCAGGAACGCGCCGCCCAGCAGTTCACCGGCCAGCGCGAGCACCTGGCCCTCGAGCTCGACCAGCGCCGCAAGAGCATCGACGAACTCCTCTCGCCCATCCGCGAGCTCCTCGCCAAGGCCGACACCAACCTCGCCCGCATTGAGCAGGAACGCACCGCCTCCTTCGCGTCGCTCACCGAGCAGATCCGCGGCACGCAGGAATCCAGCGCCAAGCTGAAGGACGAAACCTCCAAGCTCGTCGCCGCCCTCCGCAAGCCCCAGGTCCGCGGGCGCTACGGCGAGGTGCAGCTCCGCCGCGTCGTCGAGATCGCCGGCCTGCGAAACTACTGCGATTTCTCCGAGCAGGACTCGCGCCGCACCGACGACGGCGACCTGCAGCGCCCCGACATGACCGTCCGCCTCCCCAGCGAGCGCACCATCGTCATCGACGCCAAGACCAACATCGACGCCTACGTCGACGCCCTCGAAGCATCCAACCCCGACGCCGCCGAGCACGCCATGGAACGCTTCGCCGAGCACGTCCGCAAGCAGATCGAGGCCCTCTCGGCCAAGGCCTACTGGGAGCAGTTCGAGCGCACCCCCGAGTTCGTTGTCATGTTCGTGCCCGGCGACCAGTTCATCGACGGCGCCCTCTCCCGCCGCCCCGAGCTCTTCGAACTCGCCGCCCAGCGCCGCGTCATCCTCGCCAGCCCCTCCACGCTCATCGGCCTGCTCCGCGCCGTCGAACTCGGCTGGCGCGAACAGCGCCTCGCCGACGAGGCCCAGGAGCTGAAAAAACTCGGGAGCGAACTCCACCACCGCGCCGGCGTGGTGTGGGAATACGCCGCCAAGCTCGGCCGCTCGCTCCGCCAGTCCGTCGACCAGTACAACGAACTGGCCGCCTCGATCGACACGCGCCTGGCCCCCACGCTCAAGAAGTTCGAGGACGCCGGCGCCAAGTCCTCCAAGGAACTCCCCGCGATCCAGGAGGTCTCGGTCCTGCCGCGGATGCTCGAATCCGCCCGCGAGCCCTCGTAGTCACCGCACTCGCCTCTTGGTGGCACCGCTTCCTGATGGCCCGCCTCACCGAGACTGGCCCTCTCAATAACATCCGCCACTCCGCCACTCCGCCACTCCGCCACTCCGCCACTCCGCCACTCCGCCACGGCTTCTCTTCTTCCCCTGCTTGGTCTCTTCCCGAATGCCGAATGCCGAATGCCGAATGCCGAATGCCGAATGCCGAATGCCGAATGCCCAATGCCCAATGCCCAATGCCCAATGCCATCTTCCTCAACACCCCGCGCCGAACGCCGCTGCGAACGCATCAAAGTCCTCCGCGTTCACCAGCCCATCGCCGTTGAAGTCCGCGCCCGCGTCACCGGACTCGAAAAGCTCCGCGAACCCGTCATAGTCATTCCCGTTCACGAACCCGTCGGCGTTGAAATCCGCGCCGCAGAACCCCACCTCCACCGTCGCGCCCCGTCCCACCGCCTCGCCGCAGTCGTTGAAGAACACCGCCTCGTACTCGCCCGTGTCGCCGCGCCTGGCGCCCGTGATCGTCAGCACCGCCGCGACCCCCGTGGTCGGCGACTCCATGGCGTGGGCGGCCCCTTCGACAAACCCGCCGCCCGACGACGCGCCGTACTGACCATCGCGCACGTCCACGCCGTTGCGCCGCCAGCGCACGCGAACATTCTCGTACGCGCTCGCCGGCGTCGCGCTGAGCACGATGGTCCCCCCCGCGGCGACCGTCACCGACTCCGGCGGAATCGCGACCCACGGGATGTTGGTGAACGAATAGCGGGCCAGCTTCGAAGAACGCACGTTTCCAACGAAGCTAAAACCACCCGCAAGGACCAACTCGCCCGGCGGATACTCCATCATCTCAAAGCCTCCATCGATCGGCGAACAGAACGAACTCCACTGTTGGCCGTCCCACGCCCACAGGTGGAATTCGCCAACACCCTGGTCATTCAGCACATATCCGCCCGCGAACACGCGGCCGTCCGAGGCGAGCAGCAGCGTTGAGGGCGCGGAATCCGTGCCCTCCCCCAATGCGTACCAGCCGGTCCCGTCCCACCGAGCGATGTGGCGGACGGGGACGCCGTCCAGTTCCGTGAACGCGCCACCGACGAGCAGATCGCCACCCGGCAGCGCGAGCAGGGACGTGGGTGAGTTGGGTAGACCCGAACCAAGCGCCGACCATGCGTGCCCATTCCATCGCGCGATGTACTTCGCAGGAAGTCCCGCAGCCTTGGTGAAGTACCCGCCGGCGATCACGTCACCGTTCGCCATCGTCTCCAGCAGCGTCACGAAGTTGTCAAGTCCCGAGGAGAGGGGCATCCACGCCGAGCCATCCCACGCAGCGATGTACGAAGCCGGAATGCCTCCCGCGCTTGTGAAACGCCCGCCGACGATGAGATGGCCATTGGGGCGAAGCGTCATGGCTTGAACCCAGTCGTTGACGCCGCCCAACGAAGACCACTCGCCGCCGTTCCAACGGGCGATGCAGCTCGCCGCCGAACCGCCCGCGTTCTGGAAGAGCCCGCCCGCGATGATGGACCCATCCGACATGGCTTGGGCGGCAAGGACCTGGGCATCGACGCCCTGGCCGAGCGGAGACCACGTTGCTCCGTTCCACGCCGCAATGTTCGACGCGGTGACACCGCCTACGCGATCGAACGCGCCCGCCACGACAAGTTCACCCGTGCTCTTCTCGCACAGCACGCTCGGGTGCCCGGTTTCGCCGAGTCCAAAGGGAATCCATCCCGCGCCGCCCCATCGCACGATGTACTCGGCGTCTGTCTCGTGGACGAGCCTGAATCCACCGAGCACCACTTCGCCGTTCGGCGTGCGCGACAGAGTCGAGGTGTTTCCCGGAAGTTCTTCGTTCAGCGCGTGCCACGAGAGGCCATCCCATCGCGCCGCGCCCCCGGTCTGAACGCTTCCCGCGTGATCGAAGATGCCGCCGGCAAGGATCGCGCCACCCGATAGAACCAGAAGCGTGTCGACCCGCGGAGCCTGTGCGGAATGGCCTACCCCGAAGCCCAGCGCCGACCACGCCGAGCCGTTCCACGCCGCGATGTGATTGACGGGCGTGCCGCCGGCGTCATCAAACCGACCACCCACGATGAGCCCGGCGCCCGTTTCCGCGATCGCTCGGATGTTGATCGTGCCTGATGAATAGCTCAGCCCCGTTCCGAGCGAACTCCACGAAGCGCCGTCCCACCGCGCGATGTGATTCGCGGGCGTGGTGCCGGCCATCGTGAAGATGCCGCCGACCACAATGCTGCCATCCGAGAGCACCGTCAACGCGGAAATCGAACGATCCGTCCCACCTCCCACGGGCGACCATTCCACGCCGTTCCAACCCGCGAGGTTTTTGGCGGGGACTCCGCCGATCGTGCTAAATGAACCGCCCGCCAGAAGCACGCCCTCGCCGGTGACGCCCAACGCGCTCACCGAACCAGAAGCAAGACCACTTCCCAGCGACGTCCATTCCGTTCCGTTCCAGCGAGCGAGACGGTTGATACTCAGCCCGCCGGCGACCGTGAACTGTCCCGCCGCGATCAGTTCTCCGCTCGGTAGAGCCGCCAACGCAGAAACTGCCTTGTCCATTCCCGACCCAAGCGCGGTCCACGAGTCGGTGGCCGGGTCCCACGCGGCGATGCGATTCGCCGGAACTCCGCAAACCATGGTGAAATCGCCGCCGATCACCAGCCGCGCGCCCAATGGTCCCGCCCCATCCGGGTCCCAGAATGTGGAGGCAATGACGCTGCCGTTGGTACCCGGAAATACTCCACCCCGCAGCCACCGCCCGCCGCAGTCCTGGGCCGGGGCGGGCGACGCGACGGCCACGATCGCCGCCGCCACAACGCCGTTCAAGAGTCTTCTGATCGTCCGCGCGCGTGCCATGCGTGTTCTCCCGCGGCGAGCCGTGCGTGGCCAAATGCCCCCACCAGCCACCCGATACGGCTCTCCGGTATTGGTGCTTACCCCCTCGGCCGATCAGGGTTGCCGCCCCAGCGCGGAAACTCGAAAAATCCGTCCATGAGAATCCCGTCCCCGACCTCGGGTTGATCGAGCCTTCGCCGCGCCCTGAGACTCGGTCGCATGTGCGCCAACTCAACCGGCGCCGCATTCAAGCCGCCCGGCTCTCGACTCCACGGCCAAGCCATGAAAAGGCCCGGGACGCCCCGGGCCTTGTGCTTCACTGCTTCCCAACGATTCACCATTCACGGCTCACGCTGCCGTTGACTCCGTGCCTTCGTGACTTCGTGACTCCGTGACTTCTTCTCTTCACTTCGTCTCTGCATCTCTCCGTCTCTTCTTCTCTTTCCCCGATGCCCGATGCCTTCTTCCTCAACACCCCGCGTCGAAGTGTTCGGCGAAGAGGTCGTAGTCGTTGCCGTTGACGAAGCCGTCGTGGTTGAAGTCCGCGCCGGGGTCGGCGATGTCGAAGAGTTCGGCGAAGGCGTCGTAGTCGTTGCCGTTGATGAAGCCGTCGCCATTGAAATCACCGGGGCAGTTGACGGTGAGGGTGGCGGCGTTGGACGTCTCCGAGGCGCATCCGGCGGCGGAGACCACGACGCTGTAGTTCCCCGCCTCGGCGATGGCGCAGTTGGTGATGGTGAGGGTGGCGGTGTTCGCGCCGCTGTACTTACCGGCGTTGGAGAGGGCGTTGCCGTTGCGGAGCCACTGGTAGCTCGCGCTGCCGTTGGTGACGGCGCCGACGGAGAACTGGGCGGTGGCGCCGGGCTCGACGTTCTGGTTGGTCGGGTGCCCGGTGATCTCGACGCCGTCGTCGAGGGTGTTGCAGGGGGCGTCATTGGCGAGGTACGGCAGGATGTGGCTGTTGATGATGACATCGTGGAGGCTGAGGATGATGTTGGTCATGCCGCCCGAGCAGCCGTGGCAGTAGGACATGATGGTGCCCTCGGTGGCGTGGGAGCAATCGCCCAGGCCGCACCCGTCGATGCCGACGTCGTGGGTATGGGGCGCACCGAAGTTGTGCCCGAGTTCGTGGGCGGTGACCATGAGGTCCCAGTTCTGCCCGTTGTGATCGACGAGGGGGTAGGGGAAGAAGCCGGAGAGGTAGGACGACAGGCCGTAGTCGTAATCGTCCTGGCACAGGCCGGGGTAG
>JAEUJA010000313.1 GCA_016793195.1 Phycisphaerae bacterium | reverse complement strand
CCCCGTTTGAGCCGGGGCGCCGCGTGCCACGCCCCACCGCCCGTACCCGCAGGAGCCCCGGATGCCGGCCTTTGAGTTGCCGACGGTCGATTTCACCAAGCCCCTCCCCAGCCGCGAAGGGTCCCGCCTCATCCAGTTCCGCGAGGCCCTCCGCGAAGCCATGAGCGAGGAGATGCGCCGCGACGCCCGCGTCTTCCTCATGGGCGAGGAAGTCGCCGAGTATCACGGCGCGTACAAGGTCTCGCAGGGCATGCTCGAAGAGTTCGGGCCCAAACGCATCATCGATTCGCCCATTTCCGAGAACGGCTTCGCGGGCATGGCCGTCGGCGCGGCGATGTACGGCCTGCGCCCGATCATCGAGTTCATGTCCTGGTCTTTTTCCCTTGTCGCCGCCGACCCCATCCTCAACAACGTCCCCAAGATGCTCTACATGTCCGGCGGCCAGTGGGGATGCCCGGTCGTCTTCCGCGGCAACGACGGCGCGGGCGGGCAGCTCGGCTCGACCCACTCCTGGTGCGTCGAAGGGCTCTACGCCAACGTCCCCGGCGTCAAGATCGTCATCCCCAGCAACCCCTACGACGCCAAGGGCCTGCTCAAGACCGCCATCCGCGACGACGACCCGGTCTTCTTCCTCGAATCCGAGCGCATGCTCGGCGACAAAGCCCATGTGCCCGAGGAGGAGTACTACATCCCCTTCGGTCAGGCACGCGTGGCCCGTGAGGGTGGCGACTGCACGCTCGTGTCGTTCGGACGCCCCGTGAACTTCTGCCTTGAAGCCGCCGCGGAACTGGAGAAAGACGGAATCAGTGTCGACGTGCTGGACATGCGGACGATCCGCCCGCTGGACATCGACTCGGTCCTGGCGAGCCTGCGCAAGACCAACCGGCTGGTGGTCGTCGACCAGTGCTGGCCGTTCGCCAGCATCGCCAGCGAAGTCGTCACCCAGGTGTGCGAGCGCGGCTTTGACTGGCTGGACACGCCGCCGGTGCGTGTGAACACCGAGGACGTCCCCACGCCGTACGCCAAGGGATTGGAGTACGCGTACCTGCCGAACAAGGACAAGATCGCGGCGGCGGTGAATCGCACTTTGCACGGGGAGTGAACGGCTGGCCAGTTTTGATACTGATCACGCCCTGGCCGAATTCGGAAATGACATGGCAATCGGAAAGATCCAGCGCATCCCGCTCCGAGAAGTTTGGCGTCACGAGGAACGTGACTTCTCGGCATGGCTGAGCGAAAACATCGATGTTCTCGCCGAGTGTGTTGGCATGGAGTTGAACACACCCGAGCGTGAGCAGTCTGCAGGCGATTTCAGCGTTGATCTTGTGTCGGAGAACGGTGCCGGCGAGACGGTCATCATCGAGAATCAGCTCGAACGCAGCGATCACGACCATCTTGGCAAACTGCTGACGTATTCGGCAGCGTTTGATGCAAAGCACGCGATTTGGATCGTTGGCGACGCGCGGAGTGAACACGCCGCCACGGTCGCGTGGCTAAACCAATCAAGCTCCACCAGCTTCTATTTGCTTCGGGCGGAAGCGGTGCGGATCGGGCAGTCTGAACCTGCTCTCAACCTCGTACTTGTAATCGGCCCCAGCAAAGAGTCGAAGGCGGTTGGCGCCGAGAAGCGAGAGCAAGCTGAGCGACACGTCGAGCGTCGCGCGTTCTGGGAACAATTACTTCCCCGAATCCGTGATCGAAACGCGCTTCACAAGAACTGCTCGCCCACAAACGACAATTGGCTCACGAGTCCCAGCGGAATTCCGGGGTTTTACTACCTGCTTCGTATCGGTACAAATTGGTGGGCGGCGCTGGTGGAGATCTACCACCAGGACCTGCGTTGGAACAAGGCTGCACTTCTGGCGCTGCAGGCGCACAAAGCTGAAATCGAAGCGAAATTCGGCACCTCACTCGAGTGGGACTTGAGGCCGGAGTCACGTGGTTCATGGTTGAGGTTTGAATCAAAGCAGGGCGGCTACCGGTCGCCAGCTGAACAGCTGCCTTCTATCTTCAATGGCATGATTGACGCGATGTCTCGTCTTGAAGCGGCGACCCGTCCGTACTTGAAGGCAGTTGCAGCAAAGGCCGACGATGCCCTTCGAGCGAATTCCAATCATGCCCCACAACAGACTGGAGTTTGAGTTTTTTGTGAAGTGAGAGAATCCATGCCAATCGACATCTCCATGCCCCGCCTGTCCGACACCATGCAGCAGGGCACCATCGTCAAGTGGAACGTCAAGGAAGGCCAGGTCATCAAGTCCGGCGACGTCATCGCCGACATCGAGACCGACAAGGCCACCATGGAGCTCCAGTCCTTCGACGACGGCACGGTCGCCCGTCTCGGCGTCGCCGAGGGCCAGACCGTCCCCGTCGGCACCGTGATCCTCGTCCTCGCCGGCAAGGGCGAGGACGTGGCGGCGGTCAAGTCATCGGTCGGGGCGTCCGCCCTGTCCGCCGCTCCCGCCACCAAGGCCATGGCGGGCGGAACGGCAACCTCGGCCAGTCTGCCAGCCGCCACCGCAACCATCGACACCGACGACACGATCGAAACCAATGGCATGCGCGTCTTCATCTCGCCCCTCGCCAAGAAAATCGCCCGCGAATCCGGCGTCGATCTCGCGTCGGTCCAGGGCACCGGCCCCGGCGGACGCATCGTCCGGCGCGACGTCGAGGCCGCCATCAGCGGCTCGACCCTCCGCGCCGCGTCGCCCGCCCCCGCCGCGGCTCAGCCCGCCAGGCCGTCGCCGGTGGTCAGCGCCTCGGGCACCAGGCTCGCCGGCGAGATCGTGTCGCTCTCCAACATGCGGCGCACCATCGCGCGTCGCCTGGTCGAAAGCAAGACCACCATCCCCCATTACCAGGTCACGGTCGAAGTGGCGATGGATGCCCTCGTCGACCTTCGCAAGCAGCTCAACGAGCAACTCGAATCCCAGGGCGTCAAGCTCTCGGTCAACGACTTCCTCGTCCGCGCCTGCGCCCTGGCGATGCACAAGCATCCCTACGTCAACAGCCGCTGGGTCGGCAACCCGGGCAGCGAGAACATCGAGCTCCTGGCCAACGTCAACATCGGCATCGCGATCGCCCTGGATGAATCCCCCACTTCCAAGGGGGGCGGCGGCCTGGTCGTCGCCACCCTCCGCGACGCCGACCAGATCGGCCTGCGCCAGATCTCGGCCCAGTCCAAGTCTCTTTCCGACAAGGCGAGAACCAAGGGCCTCACCATCGAAGAAATGGCCGACGCCACCTTCACGATCAGCAACCTCGGCATGTTCGGCGTGGATCACTTCACCGCGATCATCAACCCGCCCAACGTCGCGATCCTGGCCGTCGGCGCGGCGATCCAGAAGCCGGTCGTGCGGAACAACCAGGTCGTTCCAGGCTGGGTGATGTCGATGACCATGTCGAGCGACCATCGCGTGGTCGACGGCGCCATGGCCGCGGCCTACCTCAACAGCGTGAAATCGCTGCTCGAAAAGCCCGCGACGCTCCTCGTCTAACCCCCGCCCAGCACCTCGACCAACCCCAAGCCCCCGCCGTCTTGAGCTCCGCGTTCACTCCCGCGAATCGCGCGATCGCTTCGCCGCCATCACACCGCGGAGCTGGATCGCGCCGATCACCGCCATCGCCACGCCGAGCACCGACAGCACCGTCCCCAGCACCGGCTGCCCGTAGTACGACCGCGCCAGCAGTCCAAGGCCGATGAGCCCCACGCCGGACACCAGGCGGCTCCAGCCAACGCCCAGGAACTCCGACACGATCACCAGCGCCAAGAGCAACCCCGCAAACAGGGGCGCCAACCCCAGGTACCACCACACGAACCCGATCAGCCCGATCTCCACCACAAGCGATACCGCCCGCTCGCCCCTCGGTACCTCAAACGCCCCGAAGTGCCCCTTCGACATGGCCGCCTCCATTCCGCGCATGCTCATGCGGAGCCGAACGCTCCCCCGCGACCCCCTCGCTTCGCCCCGATGAACCCTCGCCGCGTGCCTTCATTGACCCCACACGCCCACGCGCCGAGCACGCCGCTCACGCAATCCTGTTCGGCGGCTCCTTCCCCGCCAGAATCGCCCGCGCGTTCTCGCTCACCATCTCCGTCATCAACAGGCGATACTTCTCTTCCGCGCTCCCGATGTGCGGCGTGAGCACCGCGTGCTCCGACTCCACGATCGACGGATGCACCCGCGGCTCGTCCTCAAAGACGTCCAGCCCCGCCCCCCAGATCCGTCGCTCCTTCAGCGCCCTCCCCAACGCCGCCTCGTCGATCACCGGCCCGCGGGCCGTGTTCACGATGATCGCCGTCGGTTTCATCAGCGATAGCGCCCGCGCATCGATTAGGTGCCTGGTCTGCGCCGTCAGCGGCGTGTGCACGCTCACCACGTCGGCCCAGCGCAATCCTTCATCGAGTTCCATCCGCGTCGCCGCCAGCGGCGCCAGCTCAAAGTCCACGTGGCGCGCCCGCGCGACATACCCCACACGCATGCCCCAGCCGATCGAGCGCAGCGCCACGCCGTACCCGATCCGCCCCGCGCCGACGATGAGCAGGTTCCGCCCCGTCAGGTCGCGCCCGAGGAACTCTGTGATCCCCAGCGGCCCGCGGGCCGGATACTCGCTCCCCCGCGCGAACCGATCCGCCTCGATCAGCCGCCTCGCGCTCGCCAGGATAAGAGTCCAAGCCAGGTCCGCCGTCCCCTCCGTCACCGCGTGCGGCGTGTTCGTCACGATCACGCCACGCTTCTTGCACTCCGCCAGGTCGATGTTGTCGAACCCCACCGCGAAATTGCACACGCCCTTGAGCGTCGGCCCCGCGGCGCTGAGAAACTCCGCGTCGACCTTGTCGGAGAACATCGTCACCACCACGCTGGCGCCGCGGATGAACTCCAGCAGCCCCGCGCGCGTCAGCATGTCGTCCGGCCGAACCTTGACCGCCGCCCCCGGCGCCTCTACCACGCCCGGCACCGCCCGCGTCACCGCGACCATCCCCGCCGATCCCTGTGAATTCGTCATGGCCAAAGGCTACGTCGCTCGATGGACATCGGCGAGGTCACGATCTGCATCTCTCACTTCTTGCCGCTTGGTTTCGTCGGCTCGGTCAAGTCCTTCTGATCGTGCATGGGCCACTCCGCCTTCGGCTCGACGCCTTCGCCGGCTTTGATCGTGTCGCCCTCTTTCAGACGTGCTGTGGCCCGCCCCCGGTCATGGACTTCATACATTTCGCCCGTGCATGACCCCGCGTCCACCTTGGTGATCCGGATCGTCGATGACCCTTGCCCGGATCGATACCAGAACTCCATCCCGAGGTACACGCCCTGATCGGCCCCACCGTCAAACTCGATCGTCATCGTGGTTGAGAAGACGCTTCCGGTCACGTGTCGCTCCGGAGAGGCCGTGACCTGTTTCACCTTCAGCATGATCGGCTGCTGTCTCAGCAGCTTGGCGTACTTCTCCGGAAGCTCCGGTAGCCCCTTGGGGACATCCTCCTCCCGGATGAAAGCTCCCGCGCCGGGTTCACCTTCACGCTGGAGCCTCGCAATCCCGTACATTTGATACTGGGAATGGCCCCCCTCGTTGTAGTTATTCACCACCTGAAGCAGTTGCCAATCCGGCACAAGGAAGCGGAGCTTTCCCCACCGCACGAAATAGATACGCTCTGAGAGAAAACTGCCCTTGGGTGTGCCAAACACCAGCTTGAGTTTCAAGCCATCTGGCAGCGCTTCCTCAATGTCTCCGTGATCGCCCCCATAGAGGCCAAGGCAGCCATAGTTCAGGAAGCTCACGCCTCCATTTGGAGCCAGATAGACGCGGATGTTCGTACCGAGACCATCTCCCGTGTAGTACCTCCCGGCCCATTCCTTTGCCCAATCCGCATCCTTCAGCGTCGCGACATCCAGCGCCTTGAGCTCTGCTTCAATGCGCTCCTGCCGCTCCTTGATCTTCGGTTCTTCGGCCCGGAGTCGCTCGGCGACTTCGTCCCCCATCATCCCCACCCTCCGCCCTGGCGTTGCTTCGGGCTCCGCGTCTTGCGCCACCGCCTCGCCACTCAATCCCACAACCAAGCACATCACGAGCCCGCAGATTTTCGATGTGTCCACAGCACGCCTCCATTCCCCGCTTCCCAACTAGGATCGACGTTCTCGCCGACGGCCGAGTTCCGATGGCTCGGGCTGGATTCTCAGTCTACCTCCCCACATGCTCCCCCGTACCCTCCCCCGTGCGTTTCCTCGCCTGGAACATCCTGCACGGCGGCGGGCCCGCCCGAATGCCCGAGATCGCCCACGCCATCGCCGCCCACGCGCCCGACGTCGTCGCCCTCTCCGAGGTCCGCCGCACCACCGGCGGCCAGATCGCAGGCGCCCTGGCCGACGTCGGCCTCGCCCACTGGGCTTGGACCGACCCGCCCGCCGGCATCAACGGCGTGCTCATCGCCGCCCGAATCCCCCTGGCCGCCTCACGCTTCGAACCCCCCGCGTCGCAGCGTCTCCTCGCGGCGTGCTTTCCCTCGCTCGACCTCAACATCCTCGCCGCCCACGTCCCCCCAGACCCCGGCAGCGAGCGCTCCCACACCTGGCGCGCCCTCCTCAACCACGCCAAGTCCCTCGCCCACCAGGCCACGCTCGTCCTCGGCGATCTCAACGCCGGACGCGATGGCGACCTCCACGCCCTCCGGCTCGACGGCCAGGAATCCCTCGGGAAACTCTGGACCTGGGGCTACCGCGACCTCTTCCGCAAGGAAAACACCGGCTCGCCCGAGTTCACATGGCGTACGCCCGACCGCAAGGGCGGCGGACGGATCGACCACGCCCTCGCCTCCGCGCCCCTGGCCACCCTCGCTACCTCCGCTCGTTATTCCCACACAGAACGGGACTTACGCATCTCCGATCACTCCGTTCTTCTGGTCGA
>JAEUJA010000309.1 GCA_016793195.1 Phycisphaerae bacterium | reverse complement strand
GGGGGCGGCGTGGGGGGCGGCGTCGGGGGCGTGGGAATCGAGGTCGTTGAGGCCGGCGCGCATGCTGGGGAGGTCGATGGGGCGCACGGCGAAGGGATCGGCGGCGCGGCGGAGGACGTCGATGTCGGCGAGCATTTCGGCGGCGGAGCGGTAGCGCTTGTCGTAGTCGGTCATGGCGCGGCGGACGATCCAGCGGAGCGCCTCGGGGCAGCGGCGCGAGATCTGGGAGAGCACGCCGTGGGCGGGGAAGGAGTTTTCGATGATTGAGTAGAGGACGGCGCCGGCGGCGAAGATGTCGAAGCGCGTGCCGTCGACCTCGTGAACGCGGACGCCCTTGAGGGCGAGTCGGACGAGTTCGGGGTCGCGGAAGTATTCGGTGCCGTGGGTGGTGAGGGTCATGGCGGAGGCGAGCGGCGTGACGAGCCCGAAGTCGACGAGGTGGGCGCGGACGCCGTCGACGATGATGTTGTCGGGCTTGACGTCCTTGTGCCAGAGGCCGCCCTTGTGGTAGGTGTCGAGGGTTCGGAGGAGGTCGCTGGTGTATCCGAGGGCGGCGTGGAGTGCGTGGGGGTCCAGGCCGTGCGGATCGCCGGAGGCGGCGTGCATCTGGGTGGTGAGGGCGGCGAGGGACTGGCCCGGGACGTACTCCATGACGTAGAAGAAGCGGTCCTTGGTGAGTTCGTGGTCGAGGACGAGGGCGAGGCGTTTGGCGGCTTCGAGGGATTGGCTCTCGCGGATGATCTGAGGGAGGGAGGAGCCGTCGCGGAGGCTGAAGGACTTGATGACGACCTGGCGGACGTCGGGGCGGCCGGCGCGTGCGAAAACGGCCTGCTTGATGGCGTCGGGCTCGGCGATGTAGAGCTTGCCGCCGGAGCCGCCGGAGGCGAGGGAGCCGACGATTTTGTAGCCGTCGAACTGTCCGGTGCGTTTGTTTGGGAGGTCGGAGGTTGGTGCGAAGGCGACGACCTGTGGGAGTCGTTTTTCGATGCCTTCGGTGACGGCGCCGAGGCCGAGGAAGCGGAAGGGGTGCCCGATGGCGACGCGGTAGAGGCAGAGGAAGGCGTTGCGGACTTCGCCGCCGATGGCCTTGCCGTAGTGGGCGGAGGCGGACCAGCGACCGACGAGGACGTTGAGGACGGTGAGGGGGACGAGGATGATGCTGGTGACGAGGGCGCCGACGAAGCGGAGGGTGTCGTAGACCATGCCGCTGACGAAGTGCCAGAGGTGCTTGGCGAGGAAGGCGATGGCTTTCATGGCGGGGACGAAGAGGTAGATGATGAGGAAGACGCCGACGGGGATGGCGATGATGATGCCCAGGACCAGGAGAGCGACAGGGCCGATGGCCATGGTGTGATCCTTTCGGACTAGCGGTCGAGGCGCTGGGCCTGGTCGAGGCGTCGGAGTTCCATCTGCTGGTGGTAGATTTCGGCGATGGCCTCGTCGAACAGGTTTTCGTCGCCCGCGACGGGAGCGTCTTTGGGTTTGAGGACGAGCCCGTTTCGCGCGGCCTCGGCGCGTTCGTCTTCGGTGAAGGAGTAGGTGGTGATGACCTCGGCGAGTCGGAGCCGGAGCTTGTCGCGGACCTTGGCGAGGCGACGGGAGACGGTGGGCTCGCTGGTGCCCAGGGCGGCGGCGACCTCCTTGCCGGGCGTGTTGTCGAGCACGCGCATGCGGTAGATGGAGAAGTCCATGAAGTCGCACTCTTTTTCGACGAGGCGGATGGCGGCCTCGACCTTGGCGCGGAAGACGGCGGCCTCGTAGGCGTCGTCGACGCCGGTGCCGGCGCTGGCGGCCATCCAGGACTCATCGAGTTCGGCGGGGCGTTTGGTGCCGCCGCGTTTCTGGGCGTTGCGCCGGTCCATCTCGTCGCCCAGGACGTGCTTGGCGATGGCCAGGAGCCAGGTGGAGAAGCGGGCGCCGCGCGCGGGGTCGTAGCGGTCGATGGACTCGGAGAGGGCGGTCATGGTTTCCTGGGAGAGGTCGCGGACGGTCTCGCTGCCGATGCGGCCGCGGCCCCACTTGGCGAGCTGGGCGCGGACGACGGGCCCGAAGGTTTCCCAGAGCTCGAACCACGCGGTTTCGTCACGGCGTTTGAGCTTGGCGATGAAATTGGTTGTCAGGGACGTGAGCATGCGCGCGTGACCCCTCGGGAGTGATACCAACGAAGGCTCGCCCGTTGTTCGGGAGACGAGCGATTGTGTTTCAATTGTCTGCGTGTCGGCACGAACATTCCCAGAACATCGCGGATTTTGTGGGGAGGTGAAATCGTCGGGGTCGGGTTCCGAGCAATGGGGTCGGATACGCCAAGCCGGGCGTGATGTTCCGGGCCGCGGATCGGTGGATGTCGCGGGGACCCTGGATCGTTCGTCGGGCGTTGTAAGGAGACGCGATCATGTGCATGGGCAAGAGCATCGTTCGGTACGGGGTGATCACGGCGTTGGCGGGAGGTGCCGCGGTGCTGATCGCGGGCCCGGATCGCGTGGGTGCGATCCTGCACCAGACGCGTGAGAAGATCAACACGACGATCGACGCGAACATCAAGGACCCGGTGGCGCTGCGTTCGCAGCTGCGTTCGCTGGAGAAGGAATATCCGCAGCGGATCGGCGAGGTTCGCGGGGACCTGGCGGAGCTGCGCGAGCAGAAGTCGCAGCTGGAGCGGGACCTTGAGGTGAGCCGGCGGGTGGTGGCGCTGGCGGACGCGGACCTGTCGCAGATCCAGCCGCTCCTGGCCAAGGCCGAGGCGACGGCGACGCAGGTGATCGGGGTGTCGACGAACCCGAGCATCCCGGTGGTGCGCGTGGTGTTCGGGAACGAATCGCTGAGCATGGACGAGGCGTACTCGAAGGCGCAGCGGATGCAGCAGGTTCGCGGGGCGTATGCGTCGCGGGCGGCGGACATCGAGCGGGACCTTGGCTACATCGGTCAGCAGGAGGGGCGGCTGGGCGAGCTGGTGACGCAGCTTGAGACCGAGCACGCGAGCTTCCAGACGCAGATCTGGGACCTGGACCGGCAGATCGACGCGATCGGTCGGAACGAGCGGCTGATCGAGGTGATGCAGGACCGCGAGGAGACGATCGAGCAGCACAGCCGGTATCGCGCGGCGAGCCTGGAGCAGCTCCAGTCGCGTTTCGCGGAGATTCGGACCAAGCAGGAGGCGACGCTTCAGATGCTGTCGCGGGCGCGGACGGGCGTGAACTATGAGGATCGGGCCAAGATCGAGATCGACGCCAAGGGGGCGACGGCCAAGCCGCAGACGTTTGAGTTGCGTCCGGCCCAGCCGCAGGTGATCGAGATCCGCCCTGATTCGGACGAGCCCACGCCGACGGCGGCGCGTGTGGACTAAGCGGAGTGGACAACCGAGGAACCTCCCGGACCCCCGGATCGCCGGGGGTCCGGTGTTTTTGGGGAGAATGAGGTCGGGGGCTTCGCGGGCGGAAGAGTCCGCGCCGGTGTTCACGTCACGAGCAGCCCTTCGGGCTGCGTGTTGCCTGTGCCACATGCCGGGGGTGTCGCTCGTCGAAGACTCCTCGCTCCACCCCCGTCTACTGGCGGACAGGCCTTCGGCCTGAAGGCCACAGAGACGGAGCGTCCTTCGGCCTGAAGGTCACAGAGGCGGAGGGACCTTCGGCCTGAAGACCTCGGAAAGGGCAGAAGGAAGAAGGGGGAGGAATTGGCGGGATGGAGGGTGTGGAGGGCGGATTGAGGGCGTGGGGTTTCATGGCGGGAACGGTCCGGGGGCGATATTGTGTGGCGCTCGCGTATGGCCGCGCGGGCGGTGGGCCGATTTGATCGGCAGCTCCCGGCCGAGCAAGGAGTCGTGACGCCCGTGCTATTGGATCGTCTCGTTGGGCTGTTCAGCGTGGACATGGGGATCGACCTGGGCACGTGCAACACGCTCGTGTCGGTCCGCGGGCAGGGGATCGTGCTGAACGAGCCCAGCGTGGTGGCGGTGCGCAAGGGCACGAACCAGGTGCTGAAGAACGGCGAGGCGGTGGGGTGGGTGGCCAAGGAGATGCTGGGTCGGACGCCGGGATCGATCACGGCGGTGCGGCCATTGAAGGACGGGGTGATTTCCGACTTTGAGATCACCGAGGCGATGCTGAGCTATTTCATTCGGAAGGTGAACGGGCGGAGCAAGATCTTCGGGCCGCGGGTGGTGATCTCGATCCCGTCGGGGATCACGGCGGTGGAGAAGCGGGCGGTGTTTGATTCGGCGGAGCGGGCGGGGGCGCGCCGGACGTACCTGGTGGAGGAGCCGGTGGCGGCGGCGATCGGGGCGGGGCTTCCCTTTGCGGAGGCGACGGCATCGATGATCGTGGACATCGGGGGTGGGACGACCGAGGTGGCGATCATGTCGCTGGCGGACATCGCGGTGTGCGAGAGCGTGCGGGTGGCGGGCGACGACATGGACGAGTCGATCATCAACCACATGAAGCGCACGTACAACATGATGATCGGCGAGCAGACGGCGGAGCGGATCAAGATCGAGATCGGATCGGCGGCGCCGATGGACAAGGAACTGTCGATGGAGGTGCGCGGTCGCGACATGATCAGCGGGCTGCCGCGGAAGGCGCCGATCACGAGCGAGGAGATCCGCGAGGCGTTGCAGGAGCCGGTGACGGCGATCATCGAGGCGGTGACGCGGACGCTGGAGCGTGCGGAGCCGGAGCTGGCGGCGGACCTGGTGGAGAACGGGATCGTGATGGCGGGGGGCGGGTCGCTCTTGCGTGGTTTGCCGAACGTGGTGCAGAAGGCGACGGGGCTTCCGACGCGGCTTGCGGATGATCCGCTCACGTGCGTGGCGCGTGGGACGTGCATCTATCTGGAGCACATCGAGGAGTGGAAGGACACGCTCGAGAACGATCTGCAGGTCTGAGCGGTCTTGGGGGCGTCGCTGTTTGGGGCGGTGGCGGGCGGGTGTTGATGCCGTTCTCCGGGGCGGCGTAGGGTGTCTGGTGGCGCCGTTCTCCAGAACGGTGGAGCACGTGGAGCAACCGCGTCGGTCTGGAGGCCGTCGCAAGCCGGAACCGATGTCGCGCACGCAGTCCCATGAATCAGGCGCCGGACGGACGCTCGCGCTGGTGGTGTGCGTGCTGGTGGTGCTGGCGCTGGCGCCGGCGCGGTATTCGGGGTGGGTGCGCTGGATCGGGGGGCTGTTTGAGACGGTGCTGACGCCGATCACGCACCCGTTGTCGGGGGTTTCGCGGTGGTTGTCGGGCGCGGGCGGGCCGGGCGTGACGCCGGAGGTGCAGCGGCAGCTGACCGAGGAGCGCGATCGATTCCAGACGCTGTTTCTTCAGCAGCGCGACGAGAACACGCGGCTGCGCGATCTGATCGCGGAGCTGCAGCGGGGCATGAAGCTGAATCCTGACCTGCCGGTGACGCAGCTTGCGGCGCCGGTGGTGGGGGTGTCGAGCGATCTTGCGAGTGCGGTGATGCGGGTTCGGGCGGGGGCGTCGGAGGGCGTGGACACGAACGCGGTGGTGGCGGCGGCGGGGTTGCAGTTGCTCGGCAAGGTGATCGAGGTGTCGAACCGCCAGTGCCTGGTGCAGCCGATTACGTCGAAGGCGTCGGGCGGGCTGATCGGCGTGGTGATGTTTGATGACGAGCGGCCCGGGGCGCTGTGCCGCCTGAGCCCGACGGGGGATGGATCGCTGAAGGGGGATGTTGGGGAATCGGCGGACAAGAAGGCCGGCTGGGAGGAATCGGTGAAGGTGGGCGCGACGGTGCGATTGAGCGATACGGAGCGCTGGCCGAAGAACGCGCAGTATCTGGTGGTGGGGACGATCGAACGGGTGGATCCGAATCCGGCGATGCCGCTGCGGCCGACGATCGTGGTGAGGCCGTCGATGCGGCTGGAGCGGGTGAGCGAGGTGATTCTGCGGTTGTCGCGTGAGGCGGCGATCGAGGACTCGAAGGCGGGGGGGCGCTCGTGAACTGGCTGCTCTTCACGCTGGTTTCGTGGGTGCTGCTGGGGCTCGAGCTCGGGCTGCGTGATGCGCTGAGGATTGGGCCGACGGCGATCGCGCCGAGCTTTGTGATGCCGCTGGCGGTGTTGGTGGCGGCGTCGGCGCCGCGGGCGCAGGCGTGGTGGGCGTGCCTGGCGCTTGGGCTGGTGACGGACGTGCTGAACGTGGTGGAGTTGAAGGACCAGGGCGAGGCGGTGGGGGTGATCGGGCCGTATGCGCTGGGGTACCTGCTGGGCGGGCATTTCGTGATGACGCTGCGGGGGATGATTTTTAGGCGGAACCCGTTTGCGATCGCGTTCCTGACGTTGCTTGCGTCGGTGGTGTGTCAGAGCGTGGTGGTGGCGGCGTACACGGTGCGCGGGTTCTATGACCCGATCGTGTGGGACGCGACGGGGCAACTGATGCAGCGGATGGGGTCGGCGCTGTACACGGGCGGGGCGGCGATCATCGTGTCGCTGGCGCTCTTGCCGCTGTCGGGGATGCTGGGATTGACGGCGGGTGCGCCGCGGAGGTTTGGGGCGAGGTGAGGCAGAGGCACGGGGCACGAGGGAAGAGACGAAGAGACGAAGAGACGAAGAGACGAGGAGACTCCCCCTCGCTTGCGCTTCGGGATCGTCAAGGCAACGCCCTCCCTCACGGTCGGGCTACTGATCGAAGGCAATGGGCAATGGGCAATGGGCAATGGGCAACTGGAATTGGGACACCTGTCCGCTTGTCCGCTTGTCCGCTTGTTCGCTTGTTCGCTTGTCCGCTTGACCACCCGACCACCCGACCGCTTCTGATACGCTGGCGCGATGGATCGATACTCGGGGCTGTTGGGAATCGCGGTGTTTGTGCTGATCGGCGTGGCGTTGTCGAACGATCGGCGGCGGATTCGCTGGCGGCTGGTCGGTGCGGGGCTGCTGTTGCAGTTCGTGGTGGCCGCGGCGTGCCTGGGTGACTTTCTGCCCGGCGGCGGGCTTGTCGGCGTGATCGACGCGATCGCGCGCGGCTTCACGCGCGTGATCTCGTTCGCCGACGCGGGCACCGAGTTCATCTTCGGGAAGCTGGGCGACGCGGGCGGCTCGTGGGGCTTCATCTTCGCGGTGAAGGTGATGCCGGTGATCATCTTTTTCGCGGCGCTCATGAGCGTGCTGTATCACCTGCGTGTGATGCAGGTGGTGGTGGCGGGGGTGGCGTGGGTGCTGCGTCGGGCGCTTGGGGTGACGGGGGCGGAGGCGATCAGCGCGGCGGCCAATATTTTCGTGGGGCAGACCGAGGCGCCGCTGATGGTCAGGCCGTATATCGCGGGGATGACCCGGTCGCAGCTGATGGCGATCATGACGGGCGGGTTTGCGACGATCGCGGGGAGCGTGATGGCGGCGTATGTCGGCTTGCTCGGCGGCGAGACCGAGGAGGGGCGGGTGCTGTTCGCCAAGCACTTGCTCACGGCGAGCGTGATGTCGGCGCCGGCGGGGCTGGTGATGGCGAAGCTGATGTTCCCCGAGGGCGAGTCGCCGCGCGATGAATCGCTGGGCTCGCTCTTGAAGGCGGAGCGGACGAGCGCGAACGTGATCGACGCGGCGGTGGTGGGGGCGGGCGACGGGCTCAAGCTGGCGTTGAACGTGGCGGCGATGCTGGTGGCGTTCGTGGCGCTGATCGCGCTGATCGATTGGCCGCTGCGACAGATCGGCGATGGATGGAGCTTGTCGCGGGTGCTGGGCGTGGTGTTCCGCCCGGCGGGGTGGCTGATGGGGGTTTCGTGGGAAGAGAGCGGGAAGTTCGGGGCGCTGCTTGGGACGCAGATCATCGCGACGGAGTTCAAGGCGTACCTGGATTTGTCGGGGCATATTGCGAGCGGCACGATGAGCCCGCGGGCGTGCCAGATCGGGACGTATGCGTTGTGCGGGTTTGCGAACATCCCGTCGATCGGGATCCAGATCGGGGGGCTTTCGGCGATGGCGCCGGAGCGGCGGCAGGACCTGGTGCGGCTGGCGCCGCGGGCGATGCTGGCGGGGGCGCTGGCGTGCTGGATGACGGGGTCGATCGCGGGGGTGTTTCTCGGGTGAGGTGACGGCGTGCGAGAGCATCAGCGCGCCATCGCGGGTTTGCCGAGGGTCGCCGAGAGTGCGCTGGCGATGGTGGCGAGGGCGAGCGCGCCGGCGGGGAGCCACGCGAGCGAGGCGATGGGTCCCGAGAACGCGAAGCCGATCATGAAGGTATTGACGACGGCCGCGGCGGTGAAGGCGGCGATGCAGGCGACCAGGCCGACGGGGAGCAGGAACCACGCCATGACGATGACGAGGCCAAGTTCGACGAACGAGTCGACGGTTCGGCTCTTGAAGGAGTCGATCGAGAGGAGGGCGCCGACGACGGTGAGTGCGAGGAACGCGAGCCAGCGTTTGCGTGTCGCCAGGAGCGAGATAGAGACGACGAGAAGTGTTCCGTTGGCGCGCATCACGGCGGAGACGAGGCTTCCGAGCACGCGGGAGACTGCGGCGCCGGGCCCTTCGACGAGGGAGCGTGTGCCGCCGATGGTGAAGAGCGGGGCGGGGGCGTCGTCGGAGAGACGCGTGGCCCACATGACGCCGGCGGTGAGGGCGGACAAGGCCGTGCCGACGGCCAGGCCTAGGAGAACGTGGCGGCCGACGAGGGGGTCGGTGAATCCGCCGCGGAGCAGTCGCGACCAGGAGACGAGGGAGCCTGGTAGGACGCGCCGTGCGGCGGGCTCGAAGGCGATGTAAAAGAGCCAGAGGGACATGGCGGCCCAGAGCGCGGGGGCGAGCAGTCCTCCCTCGAAGAGCAGGTTCGCGGCGGGGGGGGTGATGTCGGCGCGGGCGATGTCTGCGATGCCGGCGAGAGCGAGCATTGCGATCGCGGCGCGGAGCGCCCCGCGTCGATCGGCGCGGGCGTGGCGGAGATTCAGGATCGCAAAGACCACGCAGGTCACGCTGAAGACGAGCACTCCGACCAATCCGGCGAGCGAAGCGATCAGCGAAGACGGAGGCGAGGGAGGGAGTTCGTGCGAGGGCGCGGGCTCCCACGGATAATCGGCGGTAAAGTACGCGAGCTTGGCGTCGACGCTGCCAACGTGGACAAGGATCGGCTCGTTGGGATGCTCCGCGAGAGTGCCGCGGAAGGCGGCGAGGTGATCAACGCCGATCGGCGGGCGGCGGCTTGGCGCGACGGGCTCGAAGCGGGCTGGATCGAGCTCGGCGAGCGCGAGGGCGATGTTGGGATCGACGGGGGGCAACGGATCGGCGGCGGGGCGGCCACGCGGAGGCACCGCGATGAGGCGTTCGAGCCGACCGCGCGTGTCGGTTCGGATGTAGACCTCGCCGAGGCGGGCGGGAAAGGGATCGAGTTCGAGCACCCGAAGGTCGGCGTTGCTGGGCGTGAGGTCGAATGGCGAGGCTCGGAGCCAGAAGCAGAAGGGCCCCGGGCGGCGATTGATCTGGCGCGTGCCGTCGGGGGAGGGCGAGCGGCGGAGGAACGCGTCGCGGGCGTCGTATCGCCGAACGACGAAGGCGAGTGATTGGTCGTGCCCGAGCGTGCGGATGGTTTCCATGGCGCGATCGGTGAGCACATCGAGGGATTTTTCCGGGCGGGCGTTGGCGAGCAAGGATCGCGTGGATGTGAACGCGATGGCGGCGATCGACATGAGCACGACCACGGCGGCGAGGAGCCACGCGCGAGCGTGGGGCCAACGATCGGTGGAGCCGGACGCGGCGACGAGTTCGGGCGAGGGGGTTTCGCCGGCGGCGATGGCGGCGGCGAGGGGATCGCCGCCCGGGAGCGCGGCGGCGACGGCGAGTGCGGACGCCGGGCGTTGCGCGGGGTCGTGTTCGAGGCAGTGGAGGATGACGCGTTCGACGGCGGGGTCGAGGTCGCGCACCAGCGAGCTTGGATCGGCGGGACGGGTCTGGGATTGATGCAGGCGCGAGAGCTCGTCGATCGACTTGGCGTTGATCGCGGGCTTGCCGGTGAAGAGTTCGTAGAGCACGAGGCCGAGCGAGTAGATGTCGCTGCGGCGGGAGACTTCACGCCCTTCGAGCTGCTCGGGGGCCATGTAGGCGGGGGTGCCGGCGCGGATGGCGGCGGGGTCGGTGAAGCTTTGGAGGAGGCCGGCGATGCCGAAGTCGGTGAGGCGGACGTTGCCGCGGCCGTCGAGCATGACGTTGGCGGGCTTGAGGTCGCGGTGAACGACGCCCTGTTCGTGGGCCGCGGCGAGGGCGAAGCAGAGCTGGCGGGCGATCTGGACAGATTTTTCGTGGGAGGGGCGGCCGAGGCGGCGGAGGACCGAGGCGAGGTCCTCGCCGTCGATGAACTCCATGCAGAGGAATGTGAGGGGCGAGCCATCGTGGGCGGCGGCCTGCGCGATGTCGTAGACGCGGCAGACGTTGGGGTGCGAGATCTGGCGGGTGAGGCGGACCTCGGCGCGCAGGCGATCGAGGCGGACCGGGTCGGCGGCGTAGTGGGGCGGGAGGAGCTTGATGGCGACGGAGGTGCTGAGCTGCAGGTCGTCGGCGCGCCAGACTTCGCCCATGCCGCCGGCGCCGAGGCGATTGACGATGCGGTAGCGATCGGCGATGAGCACGCCGGGCGCGAGGGTGGCGGCGTTCGGGTTGTCGGGCGATGGGTCGCGGCTCATCGTGGCGCGAGACCCGGCGGGCATGGACGCGCTGCCGCCGGGGGTTGTCAGTGTCGGGTCATCGCCGGGATGGCTGGGCCGATCGGGCACACTCGGAGCATAACAAGGCGCGAAAAAGGGGTGAAACGAGAATGGCCCGCGTCGTCGGGTCGGACGGCACGGGCCATGAGAGAGAGGAGGAGATTGCTGTGTCTGTGTGGTTGTACTCCTTGGAGAGGCGGGAGTTTCAGGATTCGTGAGGAGGCTTAGCGTTTGCGGCGGAGGGCGACCAGGCCGGCGAGCAAGCCGAGGGAGGCGGCGCCGGGGGCGGGGACGAGGTTGAACTCCATGCGGTCGAAACGGACGTCGAAGTCGGGCCCGAGGTAAGTGACGGACTGGGCGATGCCGGAGAAGGGGATGGTGGCGAGTTTCCAGGTGTTGAAGGAGCCGTTGGGGTCGCCGCCGCTGGTCTGGGCGTTGGGGTTGATGGTGAGGGTGCCGAGGTTGGCGCCGCTGCCGTTGGGCCCGGCCCAGACATCGATCTGGCAGGCGACCTTGGCGGCGTAGAAGGAGGACCACTGGGTGTTGAAGCCGCTGGGGACGTTGATGATGCCGTAGGGGACGCCGGTGAGGTTGGCGAAGTACATGGAGCCCATGCCGTCGGGCTCGTAGGCGGTGTCGCCCCAGAAGCCGACGTTGGAGGTGATGTCGGAGTCGTTTCCGGCGAAGAAGCCGGGGTCGAAGAAGACGCCGGAGTTGTTGATGGCCGAGCCCATGGAGCCGGTGCCGCCGGCGTAGGCGTTGAGGATCATTTCGGTGTCCTGGAAGCCCTCGAAGGAGAAGGTGGTGGCGGCGTT
>JAEUJA010000276.1 GCA_016793195.1 Phycisphaerae bacterium | reverse complement strand
GCCCAAGGGCGGCGAGCCCAACCCCGAGTTCCGCAACGACGGCCTGGCCTCCATGGGCTGGACCCTCCCCGCCGCCGGCTTCGCCACCATCGGCATGATCGCCATGCTCGTCGTGGCCGCCTCACGCAAATCGCCCGTGCCGGCCGGCGCGTGAGCACGAATCCGACCCCGACTCGTCAAAGATCCGTGTCGTAGCTCACCGCGGCGAGAGCTTCGTGGCTGTTTGCGTGCCACCGACTGCGTCTTCGCGGTCGGTGATTATCTTTTTCCGTGCCCGGCTGTCTCGCCGCGCACACCCCCGCATCTCGAATGGCACGCTCCTCTTCGCACTCATCGAGCCCTTCGAGTTCAGGTCTTCTCCTCTGCGATCTCTGTGACCTCTGCGTTCAACATCTTCTTCTCCCTCCGCGGTTAGTACATACATATCACCGCATCCGTGCGCACCAATGTGTCCGTCTTTTTTCCCTCTTTCCAGATTCCCAAAAAATTTCTTCGCGAGCCCTCCCCCCTCGCGCAACCCCGTCCACGGCCTTGTCTTATTTGGCCATTTGGCCATTTGATCATTTGGCGATTTGTCGCAGCATCACCGCAACTTTGCGCACCAAAGCGTCCGTCCGCCCCCTGTGCGGAGAGTGCGTGTGTTCACCGCCGCTCTTTGACAAGTGAATACGCCTGCTTCGGGTGGCGCCGCTTCTTGGTGGCACCGCTCTCCAGAGCGGTGCTCCGCGTGCCACGGACCCGTCTTCGGGTCCGTGCCCTCGACTCGCCCCGAGCGCCAGCGCGCCAGTTGCTCGCGTGCCACCGACCGCGTCCTCGCGGTCGGTGCTCTCTTCTTCATTTGGCCATTTGGCGCTTTGGCCATTTGGCGATTTGTTTCATCGTGCCATCGATGTCGCCTTGCGACCTCGATGCTCTTCTCCTGGTGGCACCGCTCTCCAGAGCGGTGCTCCCCGCTTCATTCGCTCCGCCGCGCCGCACATTCCATCGCGCCCTTCGAGTTCCACTCTTCTCCGCGGCCTCGGCGCCCTCTGCGTTCAACTCTTCGCAGTGCGCATCACGATTCGATTCTCCCGCGCCCGCTCACCGGAACACCGAGTCGATCTGCCCGCCCTGGATCGTGATCTTCACGTCGTTGAGCACCTTCGCCAGCACCAGGTTGATCATGATGATCGCCAGGAAGCTCGTCACGAACGACTCGGTCGTCGCCCGACCCACGCCCTCGGCCCCCGGCCTGCAGTTGAACCCCTTGAAGCACGCGATCAGCCCGATCGCGCCCCCGAAGAACACCGCCTTCACCAGCCCGTTCACGATGTCGAACCACCCCACGAACATCTCCGTGTAGTGCCAGTACTGGTTCGGGTCGGCCGTGTAAAACCGCGTCGTGATGTACCACCCGCCCCCGATCCCGCACACGTTCGAGATCAGCGTCAAGGGCGGGATCATCAGGATGCACGCCAGAACCCGCGGCACGACCAGCACCCGGATCGGGTCCGCCGCCATCGCACGCATCGCATCAAGCTGCTCCGTCACCCGCATCGAGCCAAGCTCGGCCGTCAACGCACAGCCCACCCGCCCCGCCAGCATCACCGCCGCCAGCACCGGGCCGATCTGCTTCACCAGCGACACGTTAATCACGCCGCCCAGCCGCCCTTCCTGCCCGATCGACGCGAACTGCAGGTAGCCCTCGATCGCCAGGATCATGCCGATGAACGCGCCCGTCAGCGCCAGCACCGGCACCGACGCGGCCCCCACAAAGAACACCTGCGCCCACAGGCGATCGCGCCGGTTCCAGGTCCGCAGCGCCCGCAACCCGATGACGAACGCGCCGGTGAATCGCGTGAACCGCCCCAGCCACGACATCGCCCGCGCCGCCGACATCGCCACGTCAAACAGCCACGCCCCCAGCGACGCGATGGGACGGAGCACCAGCGGCGGATTGCCCGGGGCCTCAGCCATGATTCGGCATCAGCGTACACGCCGTCATCGCCCGTGTCGCGGATGATCGACCTCGGCGAGTCAGCCACGCCATGCAGTTTCTGGCTTGGCAGGGGGCAGCCATTCCCGGACGAATCCGGTTTGCGGAGGCAACAGTTGACCGAAGTTGGAGGACGCGGTACGCTCTTGCTGAGCAAACGACCATTGCCACGAATTGCTGAAAGTGAGCGATCAGTGTCACCAGCACTCGCCTTGGACCGCGCCTTCATCTCCGTGATCGCTATTGCGTTCGCCGCCGCTGGAATGAAATCAGCCCGCGCTCAAACATGTGGGACGATTCAGGATATCGGGCGTGCGAACAATGCCTCGACAACGGTATACGGTGTTTCTGAACACGGGAATGTCGTCGTCGGCTACGAATACAGCGGGACAGGGTTCACATGGACACCGGATCTCGGCTGGCAGGCATTTGTTGTTGGATGGCTTGCCGATCCTCGCGCCATTTCGTCAGGCGGCCAGGTTGTGGTGGGTGGGTATGTAGGTTCCTCGACATCCGGGCGTACGCGTGCGTTCCACTGGTCTGAGCTATATGGCGCTACAGACCTCGGAACGCTCGGGGGGCCGTATGACTCAATCGCAAACGGTGTCTCGGCAGATGGTACGACTGTCGTGGGAGTCGCGAGTCCAACTCAGGGTAGCTCCCGTGCGTTTCGGTGGACTTCTGTGGGCGGAATGCAAGACCTTGGCTCGCTCGTTCCATTCAAGCCCTCCGTTGCAACAGGTGTATCAGGGGACGGGGAAACTGTTGTTGGGCATGCGACCAACGGTGCGAACAGGGAACGTGCATTCCGCTGGACAGCGGCAGGCGGAATGCAAGACCTTGGCACGCTCGGAGGCGTGGAATCCCATGCTTTCGCCATAAGCCAGAACGGCGACGTGGTGGTGGGAATGTCACTTACGGGATCGCATGCGAGAGCGTTTCGGTGGACGGCCTCTGGTGGAATGCAGGACCTTGGCACGCTCGGAGGATCGAACTCGATGGCCACGGGGGTGTCTGCAGACGGAGGTGTGGTGGTGGGTTCGGCACAGACTTCATCTGGCTTGGACCATGCGTTTCGATGGACTGCATCCGGCGGAATGCAAGACATTTCCCCAGAAGAATCGACTTGTACTGCTTGGGCAGTTTCGCCAGAGGGTGACGTGATCGTAGGAAGTTATTACAACGCAGCAGGTCAAACGCGCCCATTTCGCTGGGTCGCGTGTGGTTGTCCAGCCGACTTCAACGCCGACGGATTCGTCAACGGCGATGACTACGATGCCTTCGCGGAACTCTTCGACGCCGCGGACCCGGCCGCCGATTTCAACGCCGACGGATTCGTCAACGGCGACGATTACGACCTCTTCGCAGAGTCCTTCGATATAGGTTGCTGACTCGGCCTCGCCGCTCACCCGCGACGATCAAAGCTGGTAACCAGGCGCTCGACGCTGCCTTCCCTCGTGCCTTTCACTCTCCAATTTCCCATTCTCTTCGCGTTCTTCGGGCCGTTCGAGTTCACCTCTTCTCGCGTCCTCCGCGGCGCATTCTCCTCCAACGAAAAAGCCCCGGTCATCCCGGGGCTTTGTTCTTCGCTTCACATCTCGATCGCTTACTTCGTCACGTCGATCGGCCTGGTCGGCGGCGTCTCGCGCGAGGGCGTCGCCCGCACCGGCTCGCTCCCGCCGGTGTTCCCGCTCGGCGTCACGCCGCCCGCGTCCGAACGCGACTTGGTCAGAAAGATCTCCACGCGCCGGTTGGCGGGCGTATTGCCCGTGCCGGGCGTGTTGGGCACCGCCGGGCGGAACTCGCCCCAGCCGGCGACCATCATGCGATCGCCGGGCACGCTCATCGACGCCAGGGCGCTTCGGACGCTGATGGAGCGGTGGGCCGAGAGGTGCACGTTGGTCGGGTGCTTCACGGCCGTCCCGCCGCCGATCCGCTGCGAGTCGGTGTGCCCGACGATGTGGACGTCGTAGCCCGAGGCCGAGGGCGAGGTCAGAATCCGCGCCAACGCCGAGAGGCTGGAGCGGGCGCTGTCGTTCAGGTCCGCCGAGCCGGACGCGAAGGTCAGGTCCGACGCGAAGCGGAGCATGCCGCGGGCCGAGTCGTAGGTGATGAGGTCGGGGAACTGGGCGGCCAGTTCGGCCAGGGCCTTGTCGGTCGCTTCGTCGAGCGGGCCGATCTCGAGCTGGGCCATCGCGTTGCGAAGCTCGTCGAGGTCATAGCCCGCCTTGCGGAGGGCTTCGGCCAGGCTTCCGTTCTGCCCGCGGAGCTCGGCCAGGGCCGCTTCCGCCTTGGCGAGGCTGTTCCGCTGGAGCTCGAGGGCCGAGCGGCTCTCGTCGCGTTCGCGCTGGAGCGTGATGTTCTTGTCGATGACGGCGCGATTGGTCTCCACGACCTTGTCATACTCGCCCTGGCCCACGCACCCGCCCAGCCCTAAGGCCGAGCCGATCACGCACGCGGCCAGGAGGCCCAGGCGTGTTCCGGTCGCACAACGATCAACCATCCGTGTCATGTTTCGCTCCCTCATGGGCAGGACGAACGGCCAAATCGGGGTGACGGGCGGGTGCCGCTCCGCCGCTTCGAGTCGCCCCTGGCCGGACTCGTTTCTACGGTGCGCAGGATAGGCGCAGACTCTGTTTATCGACGCCCGGGGAGATTTCGCGTGAATCCGGCGCGGGCGTGTCGATGGCGAGCGGAATTGGGCGATTCGGGTGGACGCTGGTCCTCGGCGGGCTTCTGGTTCTCGCGTCCGCGTCTCCGTACTTCGGCGTGATTTCGGGTAGAGTGGCAATCGGAAACCGGGCCGCGTGACCCACGAAAAGAGACATCCCGAACTCGTCCGACTCGACGCCGCCGCCCTGGCGGACGCCCGGAAAACCATCGCGCCCGCGTCGCTCCTCTTGGACATCGATCCCGCCCGTTCCGGCTCGCCGCTTTTGGTGCTGGCGGCCGACACTCCCGCCGAAGTTGATTGCCACCCGGCGGCCAAGGCCGCGCGCTGCCTCAGCATCCCCGATCGCGTCCTGATCCCCGGGCTGGTCAATGCCCACACGCACCTGGACCTGACGGCGATTGGTCCCCGCCCGTACGCCGGGGATTTCTCGGGCTGGCTCGACATGGTCCGTGTTGGCCGCCCGACCGAGCCCGAGGCGATCGCGGCCGCCGTCCGCGAGGGCGCCCGCCTGTCGCTGCAAGCCGGCGTGGTGGCGGTGGGGGACATCGCCGGTGCGCCCCGCGGCCAGCCGACCCTGGCGCCCGCGCAGGCCCTGGCCGCCACCGGCCTGGGCGGCGTGTCGTATCTCGAATTCTTTGCGATCGGCAAGGGCGCGGCCGCCATCGAGCGCATCCAGCGCCTGGTCGAGTCCTCGCCCCGCGCCATCGGACCCGTCCGCGTCGGAGTCCAACCCCACGCGACGGGCACGGTCGGGCTCGCCGGCTATCGCTGGGCGGCGGAGCTGGCGGCCCGGGGCCGGCCGGTGTCGTCGCACGTCGCGGAAACGCTCGACGAGCGCGAGTTCATCGCCTGTGCCACCGGCCCGCAGCGCGAGTTCCTGAAGCGGCTCGGCCTGTGGGACGATTCGATCACGCGCGAGGTCGGTCGGGGCCGATCGCCTGTGCAGCACCTCGGCGAGGTCTTCGAGCGCGCGCGATTCCTCCTTGCGCACGTCAACGACGCGAGTGACGCGGACATCGAGTTGCTGGCGCGGACCAAGCAGAGCGTGGCGTATTGCCCGCGGGCGTCGGAGTATTTCGGCAATCACACGCGGCTGGGGGGGCATCGGTACCGGGAGATGCTGGCCGCGGGCGTCAACGTGTGCCTGGGCACCGACTCGATCATCAACCAGCACCCCGAGGGCGGGCTGTCGATCTGGCGCGAGATGTCGCTGCTGCGGCGTCGGGACAGCGCGCCCGCGCGCGATGTGCTGTCGATGGCAACGGTGAATGGAGCCGCGGCGCTCGGCCTGGACGCCGATCGGTGGATATTCACACGCGATCATGCGGTTTGCGGCGTGGCGTCGGTGGTGGTTCCGCCCGCAGATTCCGGGCGCGATCCGCTCGAATGTGCGCTGGAATCGGCGCACGAACCGGAACTGCTCTGGCGCGCGAATTAGTATTGGCGGGGCGCACGCGCTGGCGATGAACCGCCTGATCGGACGGCGGAGCCGGCGCGTCGTGGAGGTTTGGGTCGGTTCTCCGCGCGGGCGGCGTGCCCGGAGTCTGGATGACACACTCACGGACGGGCGGTGCATGAGCGTCAAGTGGGAGCAAACCAAGCGATGGGACCGCGAGCACCTCGTCGGCCCGCTCGCGCCGGTGCGCTGGGTGCTGCACCTGTTCAGTTCGGTGTGGCTGGGTGTGTGGCTGCTGGTCTTCGTTGCGATCTATGCGGTGCTGGCGAGCGTGCCGATCGGGTTGCTGGCGCAGGCGCCGACGCTGGTGTTTGATATCGCGACGCTGGTCGCGTCGGTCGCGATCGTCGCGGGGCTGCCGATGTGGGGCGTCGCCCGCGCGACGCGGGCGTGGCCCGAATCGCGCCGGGGCGTTCGCTTCGCGGTGCTCTTCCTGGGCGCGCTGGCGCTGGTGGTGCTGGGCGTGTACGCGTGGTGGACGCTGGTCTGGCCGCGGATCGTGTACGACGCGGTCACCAAGTCGGGCGTTCGTTTCTTCGCGGGGTTCATCGAGGC
>JAEUJA010000269.1 GCA_016793195.1 Phycisphaerae bacterium | reverse complement strand
TGTCGAAACTGTTCGAGGAAACCCGTTCTCTGAAGGCTCCGACGTGGGGCGTGGTTCCGCGCGCGGCGTGGCCATTCGTCGTCGCGATCGCGATCGGCGCCCTGGTCTATTTCGGCGTTGGGCCCCTGGTCGGCGGGTTCGTCGGCAAGGTGATGCTGATCGTCGGCATCAACATCGTGCTGGCGGTGTCGCTGAACATCGTCAACGGCTACACGGGCCAGTTCTCGATGGGGCACGCGGGCTTTATGGCCGTGGGCGGCTATGTCGCCGCCGGCATCGTCTACTACGGCTCGATCAAGCTGTGGGGGAGCACCGACGCGGCGGGCGGCATCCTGAGCATGGTGCAGGAAGGCGCCAAGTCCGGGCCGCTCCTGGGCAAGGGCGATGTTCTGTTCGTCATCTCGTGCCTGGTCGGCGGACTGGTCGCCGCCGGCGCGGGGTATGTTGTCGGGTTGCCGAGTCTGCGCCTGCGCGGCGATTACCTGGCGATCGTGACGCTGGGTTTCGGCGAGATCGTGCGTGTGATCCTGCAAGGCTCGCACGATCAGATCCAGCCGTGGAAGGCCGCCGACGCCGCGGCGATGCCCGTGTATGAACTGGCCTGGAAGCTCGGCGGGCCCAAGGGCTTCAATCTCGTCCCGACCTACACGACGCTCTTCTGGGTCTATTTCTGGGCGGCCCTGACGTGCATCGCGGCGTATCGCCTGAAGTCGAGTTCGTCGGGGCGCGCGTTCCTCTCGATCCGCGAGGACGAGGTGGCGGCCCAGGCGATGGGCGTCGACCTCACCAAGTACAAGGTCCGCGCGTTCGTCTTCAGCAGCTTCTTCGCCGGCGTCGCCGGGGCGCTCTACGCCCTGGACATCGGCGCGATCTCCGCCGGCGACCTCAACTTCATCAAGAGCTTCGACATCATCATCATGGTGGTGCTGGGCGGCCTTGGCTCGATCTCGGGCGCGGTGCTGGCGGCGATCATCCTCTCGATCCTGCCCGAGGCGCTCCGCGATTTTCAGAGCTATCGCCTGATCGTGTATGCCATCTTGCTCATCGTCATCATGATCGTCAGGCCGCAGGGCTTGTTCGGCGTGCGCGAGCTGTGGGACCTTGGGTTCTTCAAGCGCCTGGGCGGGCGTTCGGGCGGACGCCCGGGCCAAAGCGCGGGGGGTGCCCCGTGAGCGCCGGCGCGATGCTCGATGTCCGCGGGATCTCGATCGCCTTTGGCGGCCTGAAGGCGGTGCAGGATTTCTCGCTCTCGATCCCTCGCGGCGGGCTGTACGGCCTCATCGGGCCCAACGGCGCGGGCAAGACCACCTGCTTCAACCTGCTCACCGGTGTCTACACGCCCAATGTCGGCTCGATCGCGGTCGATGGCGTGGACGTCACGGGACTCGCGCCCCACCAGATCGCCGTCGCGGGCCTCTCGCGCACGTTCCAGAACATCCGCCTCTTCGGGCAGCTCTCGGTGCTGGACAACGTGCTGCTCGGGCTGCATCTTCGCGGCCGGCATTCGCTGGCGAGCACGCTGCTCCGCACGGGATTCCATGTGTCGCAGGAGCGCGCGATGGCGGCGATGGCGATGCGACTGCTCGAGACGTTCGGGCTGGTCAATCGCGCGGAAGAGCAGGCCAAGAACCTGCCGTACGGCGATCAGCGGCGGCTGGAGATCGCGCGGGCGCTGGCGACCGAGCCCAAGGTGCTCTTGCTGGACGAGCCGGCCGCGGGCATGAACCCGCAGGAGAAGAAGGCGCTCCGCGAATTGATCCAGCGGGTGCGGCAGGAGTTCGGCGTGACGATCCTGCTCATCGAGCACGATATGGGCGTGGTGATGAACATCTGCGAGCGGATCACGGTGCTGAACTTCGGGCAGACGATCGCGGCGGGCACGCCGGACCAGGTG
>JAEUJA010000254.1 GCA_016793195.1 Phycisphaerae bacterium | reverse complement strand
GCGTCGGGATCGACGCGGGCGCGAAGGCCGGCGTCTTCCGGCAATTCCTCGAACGTCACTCGCCCGCCCAGCGCCTCGCGGAGGGCGGCCAGGCCCTGAGCGGTGGCGGCAAACTCGACGACGTAGCCCTCGGGGCCGACGACATCGCGGTCATAGACCGGCATCGCGTGGTCGCTGGCCCAGACGATCTGCTCGGGGGTGGTGGCGCCCTCGAAGACCTGCGCGAGCACGGGGCTGGCCAGCGCGCCGGGCTCGACGCGATCGACGCGGAACGCGCCCAGCGCGCCGCGATCGGCGGAGGACGACAGCACATACGCGGCCGAGGCGCCCTGCACCCGGACCAGGAGCCGCCCGGCGAGGGCCAGCTCGGCCGCCCGCGCCTCGTCGATGGGCGCTTCGATGGCGCGGGCCAGCGCGATGTCGGCGGGGATCATGGGCCCGAGCAGTTCGTCGGCGTCGAGGGGTGATTCGATGGGATCGGCGGACGATGGGTTGGCGGCGATGAGGGCGCCGGTGTCGCGAGCGGCGTCGGGCACAACGACTGGCACGCCGGGCGATTTCGATGACTCGATCGCCAGTGAGCCCGAGGAATCCGGGCCCGGCGCGGCGTCGCTCGGTGCTGGTTTTCTGGTGTCCGATTCCTTGGGCTTGGATTCGCTGAGGGCGATGGGCCCGGGGGTTGGGCGGGTGTTGCCGGGGCTGTTGGTGAGGAGCGGCCAGGCGAGGAAGACCCCGCCGCCGACGAGCAAGAGCAGGCCCGCGGCGAGGGCGAACTGTCGCGGGGCGCGCCTTGGGGTGATGGTGATCGGGGGCGGTGCGTTTTCGCCGGTGTCGGCGGATTCGCCGAGGAGTGCTTCGCGTTCGAGCACGTCGCGCACGCCGGCGGCGAGGTCGACGTGGCAGAACTCATCGGGCATGGCGCGGAGGGCGGCGCGATCGGCTCGCATGGAGTCAACGAGTCGGCGCAGTTCGGGGCGCTTGACCAGCATGGTTTCGAGGTCGAGGCGGCGGTCGGCGTCGATCTGGCCCTCGATGAGATCGGCCAGGTCTCGCTCGTCGAGGCCGACGAGGAGGTTGTCGAGGTCGCGTGATGAAAAGCCCTGGCCGCTCATGATTCTGCGTGTGTTCCTGGTCGTGATTCTGCCCGTGGTTTCGGTCGTGTTTCTCCGGCTGGCGTGACGGGGGTCAATCCTGTGGTTCCGGGGTGTCGCGCTGGGCGTTTTCGATGAGTGTTCGCAGGGCCGCCCGCGCCCGAAAGAGGCGGCTTTTGACCGTGCCGACGGGCACGTTCAGGACCTGGGCGATCTGGTCGTATTCGAGGCCGCGAGAATCGCGGAGGACCAGGATCGCGCGTTGTTCTTCTTCCATTTCCCCGAGCGCCCAGAGAACGATGCGGCGCTCGTCCCAGGGTTCGACGCGGTCCTTGGCGGCGGGTTCCCAGGCGGCGCCTCGAGAGCCGGTTTGTTCCCGAATAGTGTCCAAACTTTGGTGCTTTCGGACCTTTTTAGCCCGGAGGGCGGAGAGGCAGACGTTCATGGCGATGCGGATGAGCCAGGTGGAGAGGGCGGCCCGGCCGTCGAAGCGTTCGAAGGCGCGGACGGCCTTGAGGAAGGTTTCCTGGGTGAGTTCGGCGGCGTCGTCGCGGTCGTGGACCATGCGGAAGCAGACGGTGAAGAGACGGTGTTGGTAGCGGGTGATGAGTCGGTCCCAGGCGGTGGTGTCGCCGCGGCGGATGGCGTCGACCAGGTCGCGGTCGGCGTCGCCTTGGTGATGTCCCCGGTTTGGTGCGGCGTCGCCGGCGCGCATCGTGGCGATGGTATCAGAGAAGGAGCGAGGCAGCGGAACAGGGGGAGAATGAAGCAGCGAGACAGCGAGACAGGGGAAAGGCGAAGAAGTTGCGGAGGGGAAGGTAGCGGAGTGATTGGGTAGTCGAGTGGTCGAGTGAAGCGCTGGAGTCTACTTCGGCACCAAGCCGAGGCGACGGCAGGGGCTGGACCCGGCCGGATGCCGCGGGCCTGACGAACCCCGCGTGAATCGATGCCGTAGAGTCTGGCGAATCCCACGCGATGTTCTTCGTTGTCGTCATCCTCGGCCTGCCGGTGTACAGCCTGCTTTGGTGGTTGTGGGCACACCTCGCGCTGAGGCGCGTGGGCGTGGGCAAGGCGTGGCGGCGGGCGCTGGCGGCGTTCGTGCTGGCGCAGGTCGGCGTGTATGGCCTCTTGATCGCATCGCGGTTCGGGGCGCTGGGCGACGGCGTTCCACTCTTCTTGATCGCGAGCAGCTACTTGTGGCATTTGATCGCGCTGCCGGTAGGCCTTGTGCTTGCAATTCTGGCGAGCGTGGTCGCGCTGGCGGCCTGGGTGGTGCGACGCGCGAATCACGGCAAGAAACACGCCACGAGCCTGGCGGCTTCAACGAGCAAGGCGGCGACGGGGGGCGGGCGCGTGGACGGTGCGGACGGCCGGGCGCACGACGCCGCCCACGCGGGCGCGACACGCGGCGCGTTTGTGAGCGCGGCGAGCGAAGAGGGCGCACGGCGCGATGAGTCGCACGGTCTGTCGCGTCGCGGGGCTCTGGTGGCCCTGGCCGCGGGCCTGCCGCCGGCGATCTCGATCGTGTCGACCGGCGTCGCGATGGCGCAGGTGCGGAACTTCCGCGTGCGCGAGCTGGATGTTCCGGTGCCCGGCATGGCGCGGAGCCTTGACGGCGTGACGATCGCGCACGTCAGCGACATCCACGCCGGTCGGTTCACCAGCGGCGCGGTGCTGAAACGCATCAGCGACGCGACCAGCGCACTCCGGGCGGACCTGGTGCTCGTGACCGGCGACATCATCGACCACTCACTGGACGATTTGCCCGCGGCGCTCGAGTGCCTTCGTGCGATGGACTCGCGGGCCGGCGTGTTTCTGTGCGAGGGGAATCACGATCTGTTTCAGGGCGCCCAGGCGTTTGAGGATCGCGTCAAGGCCGCGGGCCTGCCGCTCTTGCTCGACGAGAGCGCGGTGGTGCGCGTGCGCGGCGAGTCGATCAGGCTGCTGGGCCTGCGATGGGCGACGCAGGTGCGCTCGCGGCGCTTCGTGATGAATCAGGACTTGCCATTCGCGCGCGAGCCCGACGCGTTCTCGATCCTGCTCGCACACCACCCGCACGCGTTCGACGCGGCGGCGAAGGGCGGCGTCGGGCTGACGCTCGCGGGGCACACGCACGGCGGGCAGCTCATGCTGAGCGAGCGCGTCGGCGCCGGGCCGATGCTGTACAAGTACTGGTCGGGTTTGTACATGCGACCGGAGGCGTCGCTGGTGGTGTCCAACGGCGTGGGGAACTGGTTCCCGCTGCGCACCTTCGCGCCGGCGGAGATTCTGAAACTCACGCTCCGGGCGGTGTAGCGCTGGGTGTGGGCGACGCGCCGCCGCGCTCGCCGGTGATGAGGCGTGAGCCGCGCTTGAAGAAGAGATAGGCCAGGGCCCAGTCGAGCATGACGACGACGCGGTTGCGGAAGCTGATGAGATAGAAGACGTGGACGACGGCCCAGAGGAGCCAGGCGGAGAGGCCGCCGAACTTCATGCCCGAGATGCTGGCGACGGCCTTGGCGCGGCCGATGGTGGCGAGCGAGCCCTTGTCGACGTAGCGGAAGGGCTGGCTTGGCGCGTGCGCGACGAGGCGCGCGATGTTGCGGGCCGCGTGATCGCCCATCTGCACGGCGGCGGGGCAGACGCCCGGGACCATGGAGTCTTTCCAGGCGCAGCGGGAAAGATCGCCGGTGACGAAAACCTCGGGGTGCCCGGGGATGGAGAGATCGGGCGCGACGATGACGCGCCCGGCGTTGTCGGTGGGCACGCCGAGCGACGCGCCCAGGGGGCTGGCGCGCACGCCGGCGGCCCAGATGATGTTGTGGGCGTCGACGCGCTCGGGCGCGGGCTGGCTCGGCGACGAGAGGAGGACGTGGGGCGCGGCGTTGTCGGAATCGTCCGGGGCGACGTGCGTGACGCGGGTGCTCAGGCGCACCTCGACGCCCATGGCGCGAAGATCGGCCAGCGCGCGATCGGAGAGCTGGCGCGGGAAGCCCGCGGGGAGCACGCGGTCGAGCGCCTCGACCAGCACGACGCGGGCGCGGGAGGTGTCGATGTGGCGGAAGTCGCGGCGGATCACGGTGCGCGCGATCTCCGCGATCGCGCCGGCGGTCTCGACGCCCGTGGGCCCCGCGCCGATGATGACGAAGGTCATGAGGGCGCGGCGGCGGGCATCGCCGGGTTCGTTTTCGGCGGCCTCGAAGGCGAGGAGGAATCGGCGGCGGATTTCGAGCGCGTCGTCGATGGTCTTCAGGCCGCGGGCGGTGCGAGACCAGTCGTCGTGCCCGAAGTAGGAGTGCGTGGCGCCGGTGGCGAGGATGAGGTAGTCGTAGGGAATCTCGCCCCGGTCGGTTTCGAGGACGCGGCGGGGCGAGTCGACGCGGCGTGCTTCGGCGAGGACGACGTCGGCGTTTTTCTGTTTGGAAAGGACCGCGCGGATGGGGGCGGCGATCTGGGCGGGGGAGAGCGCCGCGGTCGCGACCTGGTAGAGGAGCGGCTGGAAGAGGTGGTGATTGCGTTGATCGACGAGCGTGACACGGACGGGGGCGTGCTTCAGGCGCTTGGCGGCGGCGAGGCCGGCGAACCCGCCGCCGACGATGACGACGTGGGGCGGACGAATCGTGGGGGGGGCGGGCGGATTGGGGCCGGGGTCGGGCATGTTTCCGCGGACATGGTACGAGTCAAGCCGGTCGGAGCGTCTTGGCACGGGCGCGGCTCGCACGGGTGTATGCTGGGCGCGTGAGCGATGGCGCCTTTACGATCGGGACGTTGTCGGGCGGAATCGGCGCGGCGAGCGAGGCGATCCTTCGCTCGGTGCCCGAGTGGTTCGGTATCGAATCGGCGTTGCTCGACTATGTGAAGGCGTCGGAGCGATGGCCGACGTGGTTTGCGATCGCGGGCGGCGTGCCGGTCGGCTTCATTACCATTCACACGCACTTCGCGGAGAGCTCGGAGATTCACTGCATCGCGGCGCGCCCGGAGTGGCACCGTCGCGGGGTGGGGCGGGCGCTGGTGCGGCACGCCGAGGACGTGCTGCGATCACAGGGCGTGAGATTCCTGCAGGTCAAGACGCTGAGCCCGCGGCGGGCGTGCGAGCACTACGACCGGACGCGCGAGTTTTATCTGGCGATGGGGTTTGTGCCGCTGGAGGAGTTTCCGCTGTTGTGGGGCGAGCGGAACCCGGCGTTGCAGCTGGTGAAGAGCCTGTAGCGCGGGCTCTCGGTACACTCGGGGGCGTGCCCGACGAGATTGAATCCATCACGCACGCCACGCCGCTGGATCGGTTGAATCTCGGCGCGGGGCGTGGCGTGTGGCGGACCGTCTGGCGCGAGCGGGCGTGGCGCGAGTGGTGTTTCGTTCGCGCGGCGGCGAAGGAGATCGGCCCGCCGTGCCTGGCCATGCTTGTCGTGCTGGTCATCGGCGCGATCATGTTTCAGAAACTCGGGCCCAGGGCGAACCTTCCGTTCGTGGAGGGGTTGTACGACACATGGAGCTTGCTGTTTGCCCAGCCGCCGATCGAGTTTCCGGGCGATCCGTGGCTGCGTGGATTGTTCTTTGTCGTGCCTGTCCTGGGCCTGGCGTTCATCATCGACACGATCATCGAGCTGTCGCGTCTGGTGCGCGATCGGCGCGGCGTAGAACAACCCTGGTGCAAGGTCATGGCGGCATCGATGCACGATCACATCATCATCGTCGGGCTGGGCAAGCTCGGGTTCCGGGGCTTCCAGATCCTGCGTCGCCTCGGGCATCGCGTGGTGGCGATCGAGGTCGACGCGACCAAGCAGTTCGTCGACGAGGTGCGGGCCGAGGGCTCGCCGGTACTGATCGGGGATGCGCGCCGGGAGGGGCTGCTCCTTGAGGCGGGCGTGAAGCACGCGCGGGCGATCATCGTGGCGACCAGCGACGACCTGGCGAACCTGGAGATCGCGCTGGACGCGCGGCGCGTGGCGCCGAATGTCCGCGTGGTGCTGCGGATGTTTGACCAGGCGATGGCCGACAAGGTCGCGGGGGCGGCGGGGATTCACATCGCGATGTCGCAGTCATGGCTGAGCGCCCCCGCGTTCGCGACCGCGGCCGTGGAGCCGGGCGTGGTCGGGAGCCTGGTCGTCGGCGATCG
>JAEUJA010000183.1 GCA_016793195.1 Phycisphaerae bacterium | reverse complement strand
CGATCTCGAAGAGTTCGGCGAAGGCGTCGTAGTCATCGCCGTTGATGAAGCCGTCGCAGTTGAAGTCGGCGGCGCAGACGACGACGCTGGCGGCGTCGCTGGTGGCGTCGGCGCACCCACTGGAGACGACGCAGTCGTAGCTGCCCGCGTCGGTGAGGGCGGCCGGGTTGATGGTGTAGCTGCTGCTGGTGGCGCCGCCGATGTCGACGCCGCCCTTGCGCCACTGGTAGCTGGTGGCGCCGGTGGCGGTGACGGTGAGGGTGATGGACCCGCCGCGGCAGACGTTCCCGCCGGTGGGCTGGCCGGTGATGGCCGGGGCCTCGCCGACGGAGAGGGTGGCGGCGTTGCTGGTGGTGTCGCCGCAGTCGCTGGAGACCACGCAGTCGTAGCTGCCGGCGTCGGCGGCGACGACGGAGGCGATGGTGTAGCTGCTGCTGGTGGCGCCGCCGATGTCCACGCCGCCCTTACGCCACTGGTATCCGGTGGCGCCGGTGGCAGTGACGCTGAAGGAAGCGGGCTGTCCCTCGCAGACCGACTGATTGCCGGGCTGTCCGGTGATGCTGGCGCCGGTGTTGACGGTGAGGGTGGCGGCGTTGCTGGTGACGTTGCCGCAGCCGTTGCTGACGACGCAGTCATAGCTGGCGGCGTCGCCGGAGACGACCGAGGCGATGGTGTAGGTGCTGCTGGTGGCGCCGCCGATGTTGGTGGTGTTCTTCCGCCACTGGAAGCCGGTGGCGCCGGTGGCGGTGACGCTGAAGGAGGCCGGCTGTCCGACGCAGGCCGTTTGGTTCGACGGCTGGCCGGTGATGTTGGCGGTGGTGTTGACGGTGAGGGTGGCGGCGTTGCTGGTGACGTTGCCGCAGCTGTTGCTGACGACGCAGTCATAGCTGCCGACGTCGCCGGAGACGACCGAGGCGATGGTGTAGGTGCTGCTGGTGGCGCCGCCGATGTTGGTGGAGTTCTTCCGCCACTGGAAGCCGGTGGCGCCGGTGGCGGTGACGGTGAAGGAGGCGGACTGGCCGACGCACTTGGTCTGGTTGGATGGCTGGCCGGTGATGTTGGCGGTGGTGTTGACGGTCAGCGTCGCGACGTTGCTGGTGACGCTGCTGCAGGCGTTGGAGACGACGCAGTCATAGTTGGCGGCATCGCCGGAGACGACCGAGGCGATGGTGTAGCTGCTGCTGGTGGCGCCGCCGATGTTGGTGCCGTTCTTCCGCCACTGGAAGCCGGTGGCGTTGGTGGCGGTGACGGTGAAGGTGGCGGAGGTGCCGGTGCAGCGTGTGAGGCTGCCGGGCTGGCCGGTGATCGAGGGCGCGGTGCAGCCCGAGCCCGAGAGGGCCAGGGTGTACATCTGCGAGGCGGAGGTGCCGGCGGCGGAAGAAATCTTGGCGAAATAGGTGCCCGGGGCGAGGCTGAGGCCCGAGATGGTCTCGACGACGCCCGCGGCGCCGGCGTCGGCCGAACCAAGGAGCGTCGTGCCGTTGCTGGCGAAGACTTCGATCTTCATGTTGAGGATGGTGAGCGAGTTGGTGGTGGTGCCGCTGTTGCAGTTGCCGTTGGCGGCCTGGGTGTCGTCGGCGTAGGTCTTGCCCAGGGGCGTGAGGGTCGCGGTGAGCGTCAGCGTGGCGGTGGTGTCAAACTTGTACCAATCGGCCTCGCCGTCGTCGTCGAGCGAGACGGTGGAGACCTGGGTGTCGTTGGTGCCCGAGTCGGGGTTCGGGAAGGGGGTGCCGACGTTGATGGGTGTGCCCGAGACGAGGGTGCCGAGGTTGCGAGCGGTGCCGGAGGAGGTGGTCGTGCCGCTGACGTCGCCGTAATGGCGATGGACGGCGCGGAGGTCGTCGTGGCGCGGGCCGTCGAAGGCGGTGCTCAGGAACGGCTCCATGAGGATGTTGCTGTTGCTGGAGCAGGTGTGGTCAAAGCCGATGGCGTGCCCGAGCTCGTGCATGAAGGTGTTGCGGAAGAAGCGGGCGGAGTTGGTGGCGCTCCCGAAGTTGTTGATGTCGCCGGAGTCGAGGACCATGTTGCCGTTGGAGGGGAAGAAGGCGTAGGCGAGGATGCCGCTGGCGCCGTCGATGTTGTGCATGGAGACGCGGATGTCGCCGCGCGTCGCGGCGCCCGAGGAACTCCAGGACGCGCCGTCGTCCCAGTCGTTGCCGCCCACGGTGATGCGGGTGAAGGAGATGCCGGAGATTTCCTGCCAGCGATCGAAGCACGACTGCACGTGCGCGATCCAGGTGGCGCGGGCGAACTTGGTGTCCATCTGCGCAAAGAGATTGCTGGGCGAGGTGGGCTCGCCGGCCGAGCCCGTGATCGACAGACCGTCGGGCACGAAGCTCCAGGTCACGGTTCGCGGGGTTCCCTGGGACCCGGACCAGCGCGTGCCGGTGTGGTAGCGCTGCTGGTCGAATTGTTCGTTGTACGCCGTCACATACGCCATCACCTGGGCGACGTACTTCTCGTCGGTCCCCTCGGCGAAGCAGACGATGAGCGGCGTGTCTTCCTGCTCGCCGAACAGACCCGCGTTCCCGACCTCCGGGTTCTCAGGGCCGCCCGGAGGTGTTGCAACCTGACCCATCGCCGGCCCGGCCAACAACGCCGCTGCCGCCGCGAGGCCCCGAATCCAATTCTTCATCATTTCCTGCTCTCCTGGCGCAATAACCACACCGAGCCCGTCGGCGGGCTCACACCTGACAATCGGCGAGGGTACCGCCTGACCCGCCGGGCCGTCAACGACATTTGTACCCGTTCAGAACGACAATTCGCCCGATCCATTGCGATCGGTCCAGCCGTTTGGGCAAATGCCCGCGGTGGGTTCTTATCGGGCGAGCGACGCCAGCACGACGCGGCGTTTCATGTCCGAAACCACCACGCCCCCCTCACGCTCGATGGTGACGGCGAACGCCGCGGCTTTCCCGATCGGAAGCTGCGGCTGGATCGGAACCTCGATCTCCGCCGGACCTGGACATCCGAAAACGGCACCGCTCACGCGCTGCGAAAGCCCGCGCTCGGCGTCGATGATCCAGAGCTGGTAGTGCTCGCCCGACTTGCACGCCGGCAGCCCACGGAACGTCATGGTCCCGGTCTGCATCTTGTCGGACCACGCCACCTCACCGCTGACCCCGGAAATCTCGGGCGGCTCGCCTGAATCCAGGGCATTGAACGGGCCCCAGCCGGCCTTCACCACTTCGCCGCGAGACGTCGCCAGGGCCATCTTCTCGGCGTGGGTGGCGCCCCCGCCACCGCCGCGAAGCACCAGCCCCACCGCCACTACCAGGCATGCCGCCGCGGCCATCCAGCCCGTCAGGGCGAGCGCACGCCAGCGAGTGGATGAAGCCGCACGCTCCGTCGGAGACTCGCCCCGCACCAGCTTTACTCCACGGCACCAGGCCCGCGCCTGCACCTCGATCTCGAGGCGCAGCCCCGGCGGGAGCGAAGCTTCGCACGGGCAGCCCGCCGCCACTTCGCCCGCGACCAGGTCGTGAGGCGAGACCTCGAGCCATTCCAGGCACTCGGGGCATTGCGCGAGCAATTCTCGGAGTTCGCGTTCTTCCTCGCGCGACAATCCGAAGCACGCTCGATCGGCGAGCAGCTCGTGGGCCCGATCGGGGATGTTCCGCTCGGATGCGTTCACAACACACCCCCTTCGCTCGTCGAGCCCGCGCCGATTGCGTCGTTTTTCGCCGAGCCCAAGAGCTCGCGCAGGCGGATCAGCCCGCGGCGCGCGTGAGTCTTGACGGTGCCGAGCGGGAGCCCGGTCGCGCCCGCGATTCGCTCGTGCGACATGCCCCGCACCAGCGATAATCGCAGCACCCGCTGCTGCTCATCGCTCAGTCGCGACATCGCGAGCATCGCCGTGCCCGCGGCTTCGCGTTCGTCGGCGGTCACCTCCGTCGGCTCGCTCGCGGCGGGCTCCGTCTCCGGGAGCCCGTTCTTGTCAAGCCGCCTTCCCGCACGCCGGCGCCGATCGATCAGCCGCCTTCGCGCGATCATGGCGACAAAGGCCGATTCCGACGCCACGCCCGGGTCGTAGCGATGGGCGCTCTTCCAAACTTCGACGAGAATTTCCTGTACCGCGTCCTCGGCCTCGGCGTGGGTGGGCGTCATACGGCGCGCCAGCGACCACACCAGCCCGCCGAACCGATCGAGGCACGCCCGTACCGCCGCCTCGTCGCCACGCGCCACGCGTTGAAGGAGCGGCTCTTCCAATGCTCTCGAAACCCCCAAAGCTCGGCCGAGCCCCCTGACAGGGACCCCGGAACGCGACACGCTCGCACGATCCGCGGCCGCACGCTCATCATGGTAAGTCGCGCCCGGCCCCTTTGCCACCGGGGGAATCTCGAGTGATCCGTTCGCGAACGCCGTAACGATGGTCAATCTCACGCACGCACTGGACACGCCTCCCTCCGCGATGGTCCGAAATGCCCGGCACGCCCTCTCGGACGCGCCGGACGACTCCTACTTGCTCTTGGGCATGATCACGGTGTCGATCACGTGGATCACGCCGTTGCTGGCGTCAAGGTCCGCCGTGGTGACCGCGGCGTTGTCGATCTTCACGCCGCCCTCGCTGGTGATCTTCACCTCGCCGCCCTGAAGAGTCTTGGCGTGCTTGGCCGCGACCGCGTCGGTCGAGAAGACGCGCCCCGACACGACGTGGTACTTCAGGATCGAGACCAGCTTCTCCTTGTTCTCCGGCTTCAGGAGATCATCAAGCGTGCCTTTCGGCAGCTTCGCGAACGCCTCATCGGTCGGCGCGAACACCGTGAACGGCCCGGCGCCCTTGAGCGCCTCAACCAGGCCCGCGGCCTTCAGCGCCGCCGCCAGAGTCTTGAAGCTGCCGGCCTTTACCGCCGTGTCCACCACGTCGTCGGTGCTCGGCATGATCACCGTGTCGATCACGTGGATCACGCCGTTGCTGGTCTTCACGTCGGCCGCCGTCACGGTCGCGCCGTCGATCATGACCTTGCCGCCGGCGGTCTTGATGTCCACCCGCTGGCCGTTGACCGTCGTCGCGTTCGAGAGCTTGGTGACGTCGGAAGCCATCACGCTCCCTGGCACGACGTGATAGGTGAGAATCGCGGCCAGTTTGGCCTTGTTTTCAGGCTTCAGAAGCTCGTCCACCGTGCCCTTGGGGAGCTTGGCGAAGGCCTCGTCGGTCGGGGCAAACACCGTGAACGGCCCCGCGCCCTTCAGCGTTTCGACAAGCCCCGCGGCCTTGAGCGCCGCCGCCAGCGTGTTGAACTTTCCGGCCTTCACCGCGGTATCGACGATGTCGTCGGCCATCTCGTGCGACGCCGGCGTCAGCGCCACCTTCTGATCTGAGCACGAACCCTTGGAGAGCGGGCAATCCTGCGCGCTCGCAAGACCGCTCAGGTTCGCCGCACCCGCCAACGCCAGAATCGCAAGAACGCTCGATGCTTTCATGTCTATTGCTCCATGAGGCCACCGGCCGGCGCGACGATCCACATCGCGCGGGACACCCTGCTTGTGTGCTTGACTTTGGGTCAGGCCGATGCAGCCTTGCCCCACGTCCTTCGCCGTGGCCTCGGTCTTGGATTCAGGCCCGCGCACATCTGGTCCAGATCGCGCGTCGGAACTCAACCTCAACGCCACCACGCGGGTGCGGGTTTCACGCACGATTCGCGTCGACACGAGCGTGACCGATTTCATGTGTCACATCCCGATTGCCCGATGCCGTTGTCCTCTTCCCACTCCCGCGTCAATGACCTCCCACTCCCGATTCCCCATTCCCGACTCCCGTTGTTTCTTCACTTCGTCTCTTCGTCTCTCCGTCTCTCCGTCTCTCCGTCTCTCCTTCTCTCCGTCTCTCCTTCTCTTTGTCTCTACGTCTCTTCCCCAAAGAAAAACGCCGACCCTTCGGCCGGCGTTCTCATTCATTCGTACTTCATCCGCATCGACGGATGTCGATCTCGCGATCCGACGTCTCAGTTCCCGACGTGGATCTCAACTCGGCGGCTCGCCGCCTTGGTCGACTTGGGTTTGGCGGAGCCATACCCCACCGCGCTCATCGGATTGTTCACGCCCTTGGACGCCAGGTACGCACGCACCGACTCGGCGCGGGCCTCGCTCAGGGCCTCGTTGGTCGGGAACTTGGCCTTCATCTTGTTGGGCTGGGTGCTGTCGGTGTAGCCTTCGACGCGGATCGACGCGCCGGAATACTCACGCTTGATGCGCGAGGCGATCTGGTCGAGCTGCTTCTTGGCCGTCGACTTGATCGTGGCCGAGCCTGAGTCAAAGCCGACGTCGCCCGCGAGGACCATGATGGTCTCGCCGCGGTTTCCGGTGGAGCCGGTCGTTGGCTCGCGATAGGGCGGCTGCTGGGCCGTCTTGGCGGCCGCCAGGTCCGCCTCGGCCTGGCGAGCCTTGGCCTGTGCATCGGCCAGTTCGGCGTCGCGCTGACGCGACTGGTTTTCAACGGCCGTCAGGCGATCGCGGAGTTCCGCGTTCTCCTGCGTCACCATGTCGTGGTCCTTCTGGTCCACGCCGCAGCCCGTTGCGACCATGGTCGCCGCCGCCAGCACGCCCAGTCCGATCAGTTTCGCAACGTTGTTCATCCCAGTCATCGTGGCCATCCCTGTGCTAAAGGACTCGTCGCCGCATTCCGGGCCGCGATCCTCGTGGCCCAGCTCATTTCCTCGATCGGCGCGCGAACACAAACTCGCAGCGCGGCCAATGGTATCGGCGTTCCTTCCCGTTTCTCGCCACTTCCGAGATTCCTGGCGATCGGTCGTTTCGACTCGAACTCCGGCGAGGCCAAATCTACCCCGGATCGGCTCCGCCAAGGGGTTCGGAGTCAGAATGAAGACCAGCCTCGGAGAGGCGGGCCACCATGCAGCGGCCATCAAGCGGCGGGCCACCCACTCAAGGCAGGAAAACCCCGCCCATGCCGCCCGTCAGTTTGCGCAAGCCGAGTTCAATCAAGGGCTTACACAGAAGCACCAGCACCGTCGACACCGCCAGGAACGGGCCATACGGCATCACCCGCTTGAGCCGCCCGCCCAGCACCTTGCCAAGCAGCACCCACGCCAATCCAACAAACGCCGCCCCGAAGAACCCCAGCACCGAGTTGATCCACCCGATGCACGCCCCCACCGCGGCCATCATGTGTACATCGCCCAGGCCCATCGACTCCTTGCCGAAACCCAGGCTCCCGAAAATCCGCACCGCCCACACCACCCCGCCGCCGATCAGGTAGCCCATCAATACGCCGCCCAGCGCGACGAGCCAGAGCGGGGCCAGGAGAGCCGGAATCAGGTCGCCGGAGGCCGCGTCGAACTTCCACGGCCCGGCCCAATGCCGCGCCAGCCACCAGCCCGTCATCGCCAGCCCAAGGCACGGCGCCAGGAACACCAGCTCCTTCACCATCTCACGCCGCGCGTGCGGGTACGCGATCCACATCTCGCCGGGATTGTCAGCGTGAGTCGCGGCCTGCCTGTCACCCCCATCCTGCCCCGCCGCGGCCCGCTCGGCGAGTGCTTCCTTCTCCCAGACCTCGTAATCCGCAAAGCTCCGCCGGATCAGGCCCGTCGCCAGCAGCACGTTGCCGATACCCAGACCAAGCACGCCGCCGATGCTCGCGCCGATCCATCCCCAGCCACGAGGCCCCGGCGTTGCGAGCGTCCACACCTCGCCGGGCGTCGTCACGCCCAGGCCGCCGGCCCGCTGCACGATGTACGCATGGATCGGATGCACCAGCACCGCCGCCAGCGCCGGCACCCACGTCAGAATCAGCGGGATCGTGCTGGTTTTCGCATCGACCAGCGTCATCGCCACCAGCGACGACAGCAGCGTGAGCAGCACCGCGAAGCTCGGCCATGTGTGGGCCGCGCTCGACCCCATCCACCGCGGCTTGATCGCGCCAAGATCAAAGCCCAGCACGACCGTGCCCGTCGGCACCATGTAGTACAGCACAAAGAACAGCACGAACAACGCCGCCACGAACGCCTCGACCAGCGGATATTCCGCCGAAATCTTGACGCGACAGAAACGGCACCGCCCCTTGAGGAGCAGCCACCCGAACACCGGAATGTTCTCACCGAACGTCAGTTGCGTCCCGCACGCCGGGCACGCCGACGGCGGCGTCACGACATTCAGCCCGCGCGGCAGGCGGTATACGAGCACGTTGGTCAGCGAGCCGATGCACGCGCCCAGGGCCGCGATGAACAGCACCTTGACGGCATCAAACGCCCACAACCACAGTTCGTAACTCTCAACCGCCAGCGTCATCCAGGGCCTCCCTGCCCTTCAGGTGATCGTCTTCCGAATGCCGCAGATCAGTAGCCCGACCGTGAGGGAGGGCGTTCTTCGATCGTCACCTTGGCACACTTCCGACTTCCTACTCCTTTTCGCGCTCCGAATTCCGAATCACGAATGCCGAATGCCGCGGCTAGAAAGGGGCCGCGTCTTCCTCTCCATCCTCATCCTCTTCCTTACCCCGATCCCCCGCCTTCGCCGACAGCTCCTCGACCTTCTGCTCCGCGCGTTCCAGCACGTCGCGGCAGCGCTTCAAGAGCGACTCGCCGCGCTCGCACTCCGCCAGCGCGGATTCGAGCCCCACCTCGCCCCCCTCGATCTTTTCGACGATCGCCTCGAGCTGCGCGAGCGCTTCCTCGAACGAGAGTTCCGTGCCGTCGCCGTGCTTTCCGGGTCGTTTGCTCACGCCCACAGCGTACCCACTTCCCCGCGGCGTGGCACTACCCAAACAACCCCGGCGCCGCCCCGTCGTCCTTCCGCCGCAGCTTCTTCACCCGCACGCCCCCCACCACCTGCGACTCGAACTCGCCACCCGCCGTCCGCGTCGTGACCACCTTCCCCGCCGACACCTGCTCGGGCCCGCGCACCACCGTGCCGTCCTTCAGCGTCGTCACGCTGTAGCCGCGCTCGAGCACCGAGATCGGCCCCACCGCACGCAGCTGCCGCCCCACCGCGTCCACCCGCGAAGCTCGCTCCGCCAGCATCCCCCGCACCGCCTCCGCGATCCGGATCGCCTCCACCTTCGCCCAAGCCGCCGCGATCATCCCGCGCATCGCGCTGTGCAGCCCCTTCTCCGCCGCCGCCAATCTCGCCGCCAATCTCGCCCGCAGTTCCGTCGGGCGCAGGCGTTCCAGGAGCAGCCCCGCGCGATCGACGCGCTTGCGTGCCGCGCTCACCCGCCGCTCCGCCCCGTGGAGCAGCCGCTGGCCCAGCCGATCCGCGTCGTCGCGCAAGTCTTCCACGCGCCGCTCGACCGCCAGCATCGCGCGCCGCTCCGCCGCGTCGATCTCTCGCAGAAGCGCCCGCCGATCGGGTGTCAGTTTCGTCGCCGCCTGCGTCGGCGTGGAGCAGCGTTCGTCGGCCACCAGTTCCGCGATCGTCGTGTCGGTCTCGTGCCCGATCGCGGCGACCACCGGGAGCGTCGATTCCACGATCGCCTGCGCGACGATGCGCTCGTTGAAGGCCCACAGGTCTTCCATCGAGCCGCCGCCGCGCGTCACGAGAATCGCGTCGATGCCGAGCTCGCGTCGGCGCGCGTTGAGCGTGCGGATCGCGCCGGCGACTTCCGCCGCCGCCCCGTCGCCCTGCACGCGCACATCCGCCAGCACCACCCCCACCGCCGGGCAGCGTTGCTTCATCGTGACCAGAACGTCCTGCAATGCGGCCGCCGTCCGGCTCGTCACCACCGCGATCTTCCGCGGGAAACTCGGCACGCGTTTCTTCCGCGCCGGGTCGAACCAGCCCAGCCCGCGCAGCTCCTCCACCAGCGCGCGGAACGCAAGCTCCAGCGCCCCCGCGCCGACCGGCTCGACCTTGTCGGCGATCAGCGAGACCTTGCCGGCCTTGGCGTAAAAATCGACACGCCCCGAGACCACCACCTCGCGCCCGTTCTCCGGGACGAATCCGACCTTCTTGGCCGCGAACTGAAAAACCACGCACGAGACGACGGCGTTGGCGTCCTTGAGATCGAAGTACCAGTGGGTGCGATCGCGGAAGCCGCTAACCTCGCCGATCACGCGGACGCGGGCGGGCACGCCGGATTTGAGGGCCGAATCGATCGCGCCGGCCAGCTGCGTGACCGTGAGCGTGCCGTCGCGGGCCGACGTAGAACCCGCGGCCCTGGCGCCGGGCTTCACACCGGGCCCGGCCGCGCCCGACGCAGCGCCCTTGCCCGCGCTGGCCGCGCCCGACATCTTCCCAGGATCAAACGGCAATCGCTCCACGCCGGGAGCATATCGAGGCCGCGAGTCGGCGTGCCACGAAACCGTCTTCGGGTCCACGCCTTCCCACTCTTCATCTCAAAACGAAAGCCCCCGATTTGACTCGGGGGCTCCGACCTCCCCTCGCACACGCTTCAAGATGTCGCGCCGGCCGAGACCACGACCGCGACTCCGAGCCCCCGGCCTCAGTCGGGGGGCGCCTGTCCAGCCCCAGACCCACCAGGCGATGCAATTCGTTTCCGTCCGTTCGCTCCCCTCAAACTCCGCGGCGTTCTCTTCACGCCCGAATTGCCGGCGTAAGAAACCACCCTTCACTTCGTCTCTTCGTCTCTTCGTCTCTTCGTCACTCCGTGACTCCGTGACTTCCTCTCACTTCTCCGCGGACGCCACGCTCTTGCCATCCGCGATTTCTTCATCCTTCTTCACGTCCGCCTGCGCGTCCTTCGCCTGTGCGATCTTCGCCGCGTCCGGCTTCTCGGTCCGCGCCACCGCGTCCTTGGGCGCGCCGCTCGGCCACGAGATCTTCAGCTTCTCGCCCGCCTTCGCGCTCGCGATCGTCGCGTCCTTCGTTTCCGCCTTCACTTCCTGGTGCCCCTTGAACCGCGGCACGTCGATCGGGATCGTGATGATCGCACGCGGCACGATCTCCTTCTTCTGCACGCTCTCGCCGCCCGCCACTGCCTCGGGGCGCGCGATCGTGTCGTTCACAAACGTGCGCACGCCGCCGACATACCCGTTCCGCTCCAGCCACTCCTGGCGCGCGTGCTCCAGCCGCCCGTTCCCGCTCCCCTCGACCCGCTCCCAGGGCGAGAACGCGACGACGGTGTGGCCGACAAGGGCGTACACCACCGCGCCCTCATCGCCCACCGCGCCGTACGCCGCCGGGCCCGGATCGCGCCAGGCCATCGGCCACTGGTTCCGCCCGCCGACGATCGATTCGCCACGCCATTCCTTGCCGTTGAAGCCGGGGCGGCGCACGTCGTCGGCCCGACCCGCCGGATACGCCGCCCGCGTCGCCAGGGGCGCCGCGTCGCGATCGCGGAAGTTGTGCTGCACGCGCGTCTGCGCCTGCGCCGCCACGCCGCACGAAAGGAGCACGCCCGCCACGCACGCGATCGCCGTCTTCATTTCAGGTCCCTCTCTTGCCCCGCCCGATCTTGTTCTATCCAACCTCGCACGCAAGCCCCGCACGCCAACCCGCACGCCAACCCGCACGCCGACCCGCCGCGGCACGCATGTGTCAGCCGCGTCCTTGCCGCCCGCGCCTTCGCGAGCACGGCTCGCGCATGGACGCGCCGGCGCTCGCCGCTCGCCTCCGCAACTCCTCTAGTGTGCCCGAGACCTTCACTTTCTCCAAGCCAATCGCGCCCGAGCACCCCAAACACGCCGTCATATCCCGCACGCCCAGCCCAATCCCCGCGGCTATCGGACGCGCCGACACCCGCACGCCCGATCTCCCGCGCCCCACGCCCCCACGCGACAGCCAAGCTCCCCTTCACGCTCTTCAAGCCCTCCGAGTTCCTCTTCTCCTCTTCTCCTCTTCTCCTTTCCTTTCCTGTCCTCCCCTCCTCGCCTTTCTACTCCGCGACCTCTGAGACCTCTGCGTTCAATTTCTTCTCTTTCTCTGTGGCTCTGTGTTGAGAACTGTTCTTCTCCCTCTTCCCTCCGCGTCCCTCTGATTCCCTCCCGTCCTCTGCGTTCTCTTCTGCCTTTCCCCGGTGTTCACTCTTCTTCGCGCTCTTCGAGCCCTTCGAGTTCCTCTTCTCTTCCACCACTCCCACTTCCGCTCCATCCCCACTTATCCACACGATCCCCACACGCATCACCGCAAAACCGCGTCAATCTCGCGGTGATGCGCGCAAAATGCCCCCGTTACGCAGCCGTTACCGCACTTGGGCCCGCTCCATCCGTATGACTATGGCGTAGGGGTTCCATCCAACACCCCCGGGAGGTTCACATGCGATCCGCCGCCGCAGCGCTCGTGCTCGCCCTGGCCTCGTTCTGTTCAGCCCCATCGGCCACGGCCCAGCCCGAGCATCACCCCGTCGACATCGTTCCGCAGATCCGGACCCGACACCTCGAGCGCTGGCCCGTGCAGCTCCAGCGCGCCGACGCCAAGGTCACCATCAACGACCAGGTCGCTACCACCACCCTCGTCCTCACCCTCTTCAACCCCTCCCGCTCGCCCATGGAGGCCCGCGTCACACTCCCCGTCCCCGACGGCATCACGCTCCGCTCCATGGCCTACGACGGCGTCGGCCCCGAGCCCACCGCCACCCTCCTCCCGCGCGACAAGGCCCGCGACATCTACAACTCCATCGTGAGCCGCTACAAGGACCCCGCGCTTCTCGAGTTCCTCTCCAGCACCCTCATCCAGACCAGCGCCTTCCCCATCCCCGCCAACTCCAGCCAGAACGTCACCATCGTCTATGAGCAGGTCCTCACCGCCGACGCGGGGCGCGTCGACTACATCCTCCCGCGCAGCGAATCCATCGAATCCACCAACACCGAGTGGAAGCTCGAAGTCACCATCAAATCGCAATCGCCCGTCGCCTCCATCTACTCGCCCAGCCACGAGGTCCAGATCGAGCGCCGCTCCGACAACGAGGCTCGCGTCTCCCTCACCTCGTCCTCCGCGGCCCAGCCCGGCTCCTTCCGACTCGCCTACACCACCCGCGCGAGCAAACACGAACCCTCGCTCACCGTCTTCACCTACCCCGATTACTCCGCCCCGGACAGCGGCGGGTACTTCATGCTCATGGCCCAGCTCCCCGAGCTCGACGCCAAGCGCGAACGCGCGAGCCGCGAAGTCACCCTCGTCATCGATCGCTCCGGTTCGATGCGCGGCGAGAAAATGGAGCAGGCGAGGCAGGCCGCCATCCAGATCATCGAAGGCCTCCGCCCCGGCGAGTCCTTCAACATCATCGATTACTCCGACTCCGTCGAGTCCTTCAAGCCCGCGCCCATCGTCAAGGACGACGACACCGCCCGCGCCGCCAAGGCCTACATCGCCAAACTCGAAGCCAACGGCGGGACCAACATCCACGACGCGCTCATCACCGCCCTCCGCCCAGGGACCACCCAGCCCCTCCCGCTCGTCCTCTTCCTGACCGACGGCCTGCCCACCGTGGGCGAGCGCTCCGAGGTCGCCATCCGCAACGCCGCCCAGAAGGCGAACCACGCGAACCGGCGCATTTTCTCCTTCGGCGTGGGGCTCGATGTCAACAGCCCGCTCCTCACCGCGATCTCCACCACCTCGCGCGGCGCGCCGACCTTCGTCCTCCCCAAGGAAGACGTCGAGGTGAAAGTCTCGCAGGTCTTCCGGCGCCTCGACGGCCCGGTGATGGAAGCTCCGACGCTCGCCGCGCCCGAAACCGCCGAAACCCGCATCCGCGAACTCCAGCCCGGCAAGCTCATGGACGTCTTCGAGGGCGACCAGGTCGTGGTGCTCGGTCGCTACGTCGGCGAACGCCCCTTCCGCCTGGAACTCGCGGGCAACTCGTTCGGACGAGAGCAGAAGTTCGCGATCAACGTCGATCCCGCCGCGGGCGGCATGAAGCACTCGTTCGTCCCGCGCCTGTGGGCGACCCGCAAGATCGGCGCGCTGATCGACGCCGTGCGTCAGTCCGGCGCCGACGGCGGCAACCCGAATGATCCCAAGACCAAGGAACTGGTCGACGAGATCGTGCGCCTCTCGACCAAGTTCGGCGTGCTGACCGAGTACACCGCGTTCCTGGCCGTCGAACCGGGCCAGACGCACCACTTTGGTTTGCCCGCCGAGGCCGCGGGTGTCCCCCTTTCGGTTCCCGCCGCTCGTGAAGAGGCCGCCAAGCGTGTGAGCCGACGCAATCAAGACCGCTCCGGCAGAGGCGGCTTGAACCAGGAAGCGAACTCCAAGGCGCTCAAGGACGCGCTCTCCTCAGCGTCGGACGGCGGCGGCGGCGGCGGACGTCAAGTCATCATCGACGAGAACCTCGAAAGGGTCGAGATCACCGGCGTGCAGTTCATGAACGAGCACACCCTCATCCGGCGCGGCGAGCGCTGGGTCGAGAGCACGCTGATCGAGCACGAAAACGAGCCCCCGCAGCGCACCATCAAGTTCGGCACCGAAGAGTTCGAGAAGATCATGCCCGCCCTGGCCAAGGAGAACAAGCAGGGCCTGCTCGCCCGCGGCGGCAAGGTCTACCTCATGCTCGAGAACCAGCGCACCCTCATCGACCTGGGAGAATGAAGCCCGCCCCGATCGCCGATGATGAAGGGTGAACAATTCGTCGTGAACTGGGGCGCGGAGCGATCCGCGCCCTTTCAGCGAAAGGAAGCGAGTGCCTCTGGGAACGGTCCTTGTCGTGGAAGATGACGCGGCGATCCGGCGCGGGCTGTGCGATGCGCTCAAGTATTCCGGCTACGCCGTCCGCGAAGCGCCCGACGGCGAGGCCGGACTCTCCGCCGCGCTCGCCGGCGGCGTGGACCTCATCCTCCTCGACCTGCTCATGCCCAAGCGCGACGGGCTCTCCGTCCTCAGCGAACTCCGCACTAGCGGCTCGTCCACGCCCGTGATCGTCCTCACGGCGCGCGGCGAGGAAACCGACCGCGTAAAGGGCCTGAAGCTCGGCGCGGACGATTACGTCGTCAAGCCGTTCAGCATCAGTGAACTCATTGCGAGGGTGGAGGCGGTGCTGCGCCGTTCCGCGGAACGACCCAAGTCTGTCCGCACGATCGAGATCGCGGGGCGGCGGATCGACTTTGAACGTCGCGAGGCGACGCTCGACGGCGGGCGGGTGGTCGCGCTCTCGGAGCGCGAGGCGGAGGTGCTGCACTTCCTGGCCGCCAACCCGGGGCGCGCGGTGTCTCGCGACGAGCTGCTCCAACGGGTATGGGGGCTGGACCCGCGCGGCGTGCAGACGCGCACGGTCGACATGACCATCGCGCGCCTGCGCGAACTGCTCGGCGACGACCCGGAGAATCCCAGCGTCATCACCACGGTGCGTGCCAAGGGCTACATGCTGGCGCGGGCGACGGAGGGCTCGGCGTGAGAGAGCGCCACCACTGGATGTGGGCGATCTATGCCGCGTGCTCGCTGGCGCTGCTCGGCGTTCTGGCGTGGGTGTCGTCGGCGACGCTGTCGCTGGAATCGCGTGAGCGCGAGGCGCGGGCGGACGCGCGAAGGCAGGAGCTCTCGCGTCAGGCGCTGTGGCGGATGGATTCGGCGCTGGCGCCGATTCTGGCGCGAGAGGCGGCCAGGCCGTATTTTCATTACCAGCCGTTTTATGCCGCGGACCGGGCGTATACGTCGATGCTTGAGGAAGTGCGTCCGGGCGAGGTGCTTGTGCCCTCGCCGCTGCTTCAGGCGCCCGAGAAGTTCGTGAAGTTGCATTTCCAGGTTTCGCCGCGTGGCGAGTTCACGTCGCCGCAGGCGCCGGGCGGGAGTTTCCGCGAGCTGGCGCAGTCGGTGGCGGGTCAGGCGCTGGCGAAGGAGGCGGAGGTTGAGCTTGGGGAGCTGCGGCTGATCTGGGCCGCGGACGCGGCGCCGAAGCTGGCG
>JAEUJA010000157.1 GCA_016793195.1 Phycisphaerae bacterium | reverse complement strand
CTCCTCGCGTGCGATCGTGTGCGAGGGCTGCACGCCCGTGAAGAAGCACGGCCTGCAGAAATAGCCCGTGGCGAAGCCGCGCGTTGGCGTCTGCGCCTCCACTTCGCCGCGCACGCCGGGGAGCACCAGCTCGGCGCCCTCTTCGATGCCCAGCGAGAGATACTTCTGCACCGTCGCGAGCTGCTGGCTTGAATTCACCGCGCCGACGTCGGTGTTCTTGTCCATCGGATCGCCGACGCGCAGCGAAGCCATCCGCACGCGGAGCTTCTTCACGACGCGATCGAGGATCGATTCCTGCACGAGCAAGCGAGAGCCGGCGCAGCACACCTCGCCCTGGTTGAAGTAGATGCCGCTGATGATCCCCTCGATCGCCTGGTCGATGCTGGCGTCCTCGAAGATGATGTTGGCGGACTTGCCGCCCAGTTCGAGCGTGAGGCGCTTTCTCGTGCCCGCCCCCGCCGAGGCCACGCTCTTGGCGATCTTCTTGCCGACATCCGTCGAGCCCGTGAACGCGACCTTGTCGACGTCCGGGTGCGAGACCAGCGCCGCGCCGGTCCGTCCGTCGCCGGTCACGATATTCACCACGCCCGGCGGGAGCTCGATCTCCCTGCAGATCTCCGCAAGCCGCAGCGCGGTCAGCGGCGTTGTCTCCGCGGGCTTCAGGACGCAGGTGTTGCCGCACGCCAGCGCCGGCGCGAGCTTCCACGCCGCCATCAGCAACGGAAAATTCCACGGGATGATCTGCGCACACACGCCGATGGGCCGCGGCGAGCGCCCGGGGAATGCGTACGCGAGCTTGTCGGCCCATCCCGCGTGATAGAAGAAGTGGGCCGCCACCAGCGGCACATCCACATCGCGGGATTCCTTGATCGGCTTGCCCGAATCGATGGTCTCGAGCACCGCCAGCTCGCGGGCCCGCTCCTGAATCCGCCGCGCTAGCCGGAAGATGTACTTGGCCCGCTCAATGGGCTTGAGCGCGCTCCACGCCGGGAACGCCTCACGGGCCGCCCGCACCGCGCGATCAACGTCCTCCGCCGACCCTTGCGCCACGCGGCTGAGCGTCGCTTCCGTCGCGGGGTTGATCGTGTCGAAATATCTGTCGGCGTCGCTGTCGCGCGGCGGGATAAAGTCGCCGTTGATGAACAGGTCATAGCGATCGGCGATAGCAACCTTCACGGTTTCGGGCGCTGGCGCATAGTCCCAGGTGCCGCCGCGCGATGGCTTGGCCGAGGCCACGGGCGTTGAGTGAGCTGCGGTGCGAGAGCCCGCCTTGCCTCGTGACATGGCGCCAGCGGGCTTGGTTGCTTGCTTGGTGGGCGTGGTCCGCTTGGGCGTGCTTTGCTTGGGCGTGGTACGTGCCATGCCATCATGGTACGGGCGATGGCGCCCTCGCGGAATCCGCCGCGTGCAGAGAGCCAGGCTGAGTGGCACCGCCCTCGTCATGTGCCGTCAGCCCGCATTCCGGGCACCTCGCAAGCCCCGCAAGGTAATAGCCGCAGGCCACACATTGGCCCCGCCGCCGACGCATCGCCGCCCGACGCCAACGCACTCCCCACGCGATCATCCATGGGAGCGTCAGCACCAACGCCGTCGCAAGCGTGTTGATCGCCATCGCGTGCCAGAGAATGACGGTTTCCTCGATCCCGCGGCCTCGATCAGTCGAAGCCCACGCGGCGTCATCCCACGGCCACCATCGTTGAATACGATGCGCTGCGGAAAGGGGGATACCCAACGCGATCGACCGACATTTGGTGCGTGGTCATGCCTTCGGCGTCAACATGCCATGTCCCGATTCGATCGATCAGTGGGCTCAGACGCTCGATCTGAACTTGATGTGCCGGCGGCCACGCCGGCTGGCCGGGCGCGGGCGGAGCCGGGAGCGGAAAGTTTGTGGCGTCTTGACCACTCAGATTGATTACCCTGACGGGGGCCGTGGAGAATGAGCCGGTCGTGATGCTCGTTACGCCGTGAAGCGTCAATCCGAGCTGAATCACCAGCGCGACCATCAGAATCACGAGCGGCCAGGCGAGCTTTCGCATGTGAGTGGCAGTGTACCCTGCAGTTGTCAGTGCCGGTTCGTAGTTCAACCGCTTGTTACAGACCGCGTTGCCGCGTCGAAGTTACGCCTCGCTGAAATCATGCGACGCCATATACACGCTGCGCTTCAGCCACGCGATCTGCCGCAGCACGTCGTTCGCCAGCGTCGACGCGCCGAAGCGGAAGAACTCCGGCGTGAGCCACGGGCAATGCTCGTCACCCCGAACGCCTTCGAGATCGTCGGCCTGAACCCTCGCGCTCGATCCAAGGCCGCCGAGCGTCTCTTTCACCATCACCAGGTAGTGCAGCGACTGCTTGGCCGTGCGGATTCCGCCGGCCGGCTTCATGCCCACGACCTGCCCGGTCTCCAGGTACCAATCGCGGATTGCCTCGAGCATCACGAGCGTGACCGGCATCGTCGCCGCGGGCTGAACCTTGCCGGTCGAAGTCTTGATGAAGTGCCCGTGGGCTCCGCCGGCATCGTTCATGGCGCGGATCGCAAGGTCGCTCGCCCGCCGCACGTTGTCGAGCGTCTCCAGCTCGCCGGTCTCCAGGATCACCTTCAGGTGCGCGTCGTCGCACGCCTCTTTCACGAGGCTGATCTCGTCGGCGACTTCCCGGTATCTCCCCGCGAGGAACGCGCCGCGGTTGATCACCATGTCGATCTCGTCGGCCCCGTCGCCCACCGCCCGGCGCACGTCCTCAAGCCTGATCTCCAGCGGATACTGCCCGCTGGGAAACCCCGTCGCGACCGACGCGACCTTCACGCCCGAACCAGCCAACGCCTTCCGCGCCGTCCTCACCAGCGCCGGATACACGCACACCGCGGCACAGCTCGGCAGGCTCGGATCATTCGCGTCCGGCGTGATCGCCTTCCGGCACAGCCCCCGCACCTTCTCTGGTGAGTCCTTCCCCTCCAGCGTCGTCAGATCGAGCATCGACAGCGCGAGCTCAAGGCCCGCTCGCTTCGCGTCGCTCTTGATCGATCGCTTCGTGAAACTCGCCGCTCGCTCCGCGGCCATGACGGCGTCAACAGTGGGGCTCTCGAACATGCCCGTATGATAAGGCGAGTGACGCGAGCGGGCCCTCCGCGTGCCACCGATATCGGCCTTGCGACATCGGTGCTCTCCCACCGTCGCCGGCCATTCATGCCCGCGGGCCGTTGCCTCTTGACCACGCCGATGCATCTCCCTTCCTGAGCATCCAGTCCAACGCCGACTCGCACCGCGCCCGATTCGCCGGGTCACTCCACAAACCCACGTGCCCCGCGCCGGGGATCACGTCAACCCGCGCGTTCTTCGCCGCCCCCGCCAGCGCGAACGCGTCGTCAAGCGGCGAGATGGCGTCGTCCTGCCCGTGAATGAAGAGCAGCGGGCACGCGAGCGCACCCGCCATCGGAACCCGGTCGTACCCGCGCCACCGCGAGCCGGCGCCGACGCGCCACCCGATCCATCGCAGCGCGATGGGCAGGTTCGCGCGATACGGCATTCCCTTGGCGGCGAGCACATTCCGCGCCGGAGTATCCACGAATCGATACGCCGACTCCGCGATCACGCCCGCCAATTCCGGCGGCTCCCTGAGCTCTCCGATCCGCGCCGCGGCCGCGATCGACACGCCCGCGCCCATCGACCATCCGAACAGCACGATCGGGCATTCGCGCCCCACGCGCGCGATGAGCGCGAGCAGGTCATCGACCTCGCGATGCCCGAGCGAGCATGTGCCGGGCGCGTCGCCGTGCCCCGCCATGTCCCACGCGATGATCCGCGACGCGCGATCGAGCAGGCTTGGGATGCGAGCGAGCGCGCCCAGACGCGAGTCTCCCCAGCCGTGGGTGAGGATGACCACGGACCCGCGCGCGTGCCGACCCTTGATGTCCCACACAGGCAGGTCGAGCTGGCGCGTGCCGCGTGCGGCGGCGCGAAAACTCCACTCCTCAAAGGCCGGCGATTCATCGAGCTTCGATGGGTCGGTCGGCCGCCCCGCCGCCAGGGCCGTGGCGAATGTGCGCCGTGGCGGGCGCGTCAGCGTCCACGTCGTGTGCGCGATCAGCATCACGAGCGCCACGAGCAGCCCCTCGCCGAGCAGGATCAGAAGACCCGGGAGTGATTCGATGAGGCGGTCCATGAACTCTCGCGTGCCGTGCCATCCGCGTCGCCCGGCGTGCCCCGCCGGTCGCTTCAAGCATAACCATCGCGCAGGCGATCCACACGATCCGAGCGACGCGCGGCACGGCGTTCACTCCGCCACTTCGTCTCTTCGTCTCTTTTCTTCTTCACTCGGCCATCTTGTTGCCGCTCATTGCTTCAGAATCCCCACGATGTCGTTGAACGTCAGGATGAGGAAGAGCCCCGCGATCAGCACCATCCCGACGATCATCGTCGCGTTCTGAAAGCCCGCCGGCACCGGTTTGCCGCGCACCTGCTCGGCGAGGATGAACAGGAACTGCCCGCCGTCGGCGATCGGCAGCGGCATGAAATTCACCACCGCCAGATTCACGCTGATGAGCGCCAGGAAGAACAGCAGCCAGATGAACCCGCGCGACGCCACCTTGCTGCCAAGGTGCGCGATGCCCACCGGGCCCTTCAGGTGCTCGATCTTCACCGTGCCCTGGAAGAGCCGCGCGAACGTCACATACGTGTTCAGCATCACGCGGTGTGTCTCTCCCAGCCCGACGCGGATCGCGTCGATCGGCCCGTCGCCCTTCAGCAGAATCTCCTCGGGCTCGAAGATTCCCGGCGACACCTTCGCGGCCCATGTCAGCGCGTGCAGCGCCTTCACGTCCGACGCGTCGATCCGCCAGTCCGTCGTGGCCGCGTGCGCCCCGCCCGCCGTAAACACGCCCTCTTCAAGCTCGATCGCGACGACCGCGTCGGTGCCCGCCGTCGCGGCGTCCTTCGTCGCCGCCCGCAACGCCTCGCGGGCCTCGAGCAGCGTGCCGACCGGCGTGCCGCCGACGCGTTTGAGCTTCAATCCCGGGCGTGTGACCACCGCCGCCGCGCTCGTCGTCCGCGCCGTGCTCCCGGTCTCCACGTTCACGACGCTCGCCGGCGGCATCGCCAAGAGCGTGCCCGTCTCCGCCGTATCGCCCGGCACAAAGCCGATCGTGCCGTCGGAGTCAATCTTCGCGATGAGGTCGATCAGTTCGTATCCGCCGTCTTTCGCGCGCGCGACCGTGACGGGCAGCGACTTCCGCGCGTTGCCCTTGATCTCCGCGATCCCCTGCGCCAGGCTGGGGAACTCCACCGCGCCGAGCCGCACAAAGATGTCGCCCGACTTGAAGCCCTGCGATTCCGCCCGCTCATTGCGATACGCCTCCCCCGTCCCGTCGCTCGCGCCCTCGGGCGAGATCGTCATCACGGGCGTGAGCCCGAGAAGGTTGGGGAGCACGAACATCGTGCCCGACGGCAGCTTCACGCTCGATTCCTGCAACGCTGGCTTGGTCGGAATCGTCACCGCGACGCGAGCCACCCCGTCGGTGAACTCCAGTTCAATCGGCCGGCCGCCGGATTGATCAATCGCGCGGGCGAGGTCCTCGCCCGACCGCACCGACGCGATATCGCCGGCCCGCGTCAGCACCATGCCCGGCTTCACCCCTGCCAAGCCCAGCTTGGCGAGTGTTTTCTCGATCTCCCCTCGCTCGTCGTCACGCTCGGAGTCAAAGACCTTGGCCGAGCGCGCCGGCGCAAAGCCGAACTCCAACAGCCCGGAGCGCGGCCCGATTTCCGGCGTCACGCGGAACGACAGCACGCCTTCAACCCCCGCTCGCTTTACCGCCATGTCCACGGGCTCGCCGCGTTCGGCCATCGCCGAGGCCAGGATCACATCCTGAAATGATCGCGGCCCGTCGCCGTCGATTTCCATGATCTCGTCGCCCGGGCGCAGGCCCGGCTCGGCCACGCCAAGCTCCGCCGCGTTCCGTGCGATCGCCGACGCCGCGGGCGTCCCCGGATACACCGCGCCGATCTTCGCCGGCTCGGTCTTCAGGCCCGCCGAGAACACGATCACGAACAGGACCGCGGCCGTGATGAGGTTGGCGACGACACCCGCCGAGATTACCACCATCCGCTTCCACGGCACGCAGCTCTGGTAGCTGTCGGGCGCATCGCTCCGCGCCGTCGGGTCGGCGTCGTCCTGCCCCAGCATCTTCACATAGCCGCCGAACGGCAGCCAGTTCAGGCGATACTCCGTCGGGCTGATGCCGCGCTCGCCGGCCCGGAAGCGATTGACCGCTTCGTTCTCGCTCGACCCCGCCCGCAGCCCGAGCCCTTTCCGCCACGAGAACATCGCCGGCCCAAAGCCGATCGCAAACGCCATCACGCGGATCCCGGCCCATCGCGCCGCCAGAAAGTGCCCGAGCTCGTGCAGGAAGATGATGAGCCCGAAGCCCGCGATCACCAGGAGTAGATCGATCAGCGAGGAAAGAAATCCCAGCAGCGACATCAGCGTGCCTCCGTGCCTTCCGTCAAAAGCAGGGGCCCGGCGTCAGCCAGGCCCCGGCGCTGCATTCGTTGTATCGGCCGTTGACGGCTCCGTACGCTGATCAATCGCGCCGATCCCCCGCGGCAACGATCAATACTTCACGTTGCAGCCGTAGGGCTTGGTCTTGCTCTGCGACACCGGCTTGCCCGCGAGAATCTCGTCGAGAGCCTTGGCGACGTAGTTAGTCTTGCCGGCCTTGTCGGGCCCG
>JAEUJA010000134.1 GCA_016793195.1 Phycisphaerae bacterium | reverse complement strand
CCCTCGCCGCGCTGCTCTTCCTCCTCATCGTCGGCGCGTGGGGGTTCGGGCTTGTCCGCGCGTACGACCCCGCGGCCCAGACCACGACGCTTCCGCTCACCGGACTGGTCCTCCGCCTCGGCGAGGAAGCCGAATCCGGCGGGGAGCCCGCCGGGCGCGACGAGGCCGCTCGCCACAAAGGCGATCGCGGCGAGGCCGATCACGACGAGGACGACGACTAGCCGTCGGCACGGCACGCGTCCGAGGAAGCAAGGCGGCCCGCATCGCGGTCCCCGATGTGAGGATCGTCTCGCGCCGGCCCCCGCGCTCGTGACGCACGCAACCCCGCGCGTTCGTACACTATCCGCGCATGCATCCAACCGACATCGGTCCATTCAAGGTCGAACGAGAGCTCGGCCGCGGCGGCATGGGCGAGGTCTATCTCGCCCACGACTCGCGCCTCGACCGCCACGTCGCCATCAAGGCCCTCCCCGTTCACCTCGCGCAAGAGCCCGAACGCCTCGCCCGCTTCCAACGCGAGGCCAAGGTCCTCGCCTCTCTCAACCACCCCAACATCGGCGCGATCTTCGGCCTGGAAGAATCCGCCTCGCGCCAGTACCTCATCCTCGAGTTCATCGACGGCGAGACCCTCGGCGACCGCCTCATCAACGGACCCGTCCCTGTCGACGAGGCCCTCAGCCTCGCCAAGCAGATCGCCGAGGCCCTCGAAGCCGCCCACGAAAAGGGCGTCGTCCACCGCGACCTGAAGCCCAGCAACGTCATGGTGAACGCGAGCGGCCAGGTCAAGGTCCTTGACTTCGGCCTCGCGCGCACCGCCGAGGGCACGCCCACCTCCACGGGCCTCGTCGCCAGCCCCGACTCGCCCACCATGCCCGTCAACTCCCCGACCATCCCCGGCGCCATCATGGGCACCGCCGGGTATATGTCTCCCGAGCAGGCCCGCGGCAAGCCCGTCGATAAACGCTCCGACATCTTCTCCTTCGGCTGCGTGCTCTACGAGATGCTCACCGGCGCGGGGCCGTTCCCGGGCGAAACGGTCACCGATTCACTCGGCGCCATCCTGCACCGCGAGCCGGATTGGAGCCTCCTCCCGCCGCGAACTCCATCTCGCGTGCGTGAATTGCTCCGCAGTTGCCTCGCCAAGGATCGGCGCAACCGCCTGCACGACATGGGCGACGCCCGCCTCGAACTCGATCGGGCCATCAGCGGGCAGGAATGGGCGAGCACGCCCCACGTCCATCGCGCGACGCGCGTGACTCCGCTCCGCCTCGCCCTCGCCGCCGTCGCGGGCGCCGTGTTGCTCGGCGCCGGTTGGCTGGTGGGCCAATCGCTTCATCGCCCGGAGCCACCGCCCCCGGCTCAGGTGTTCCACGTCTCCACCGCGGTTCCCGCCAAGCCGGAGTTCAATTCCGTTGTCGGCATCGCCCCCGATGCGCGATTCGTCGTCTACAAGGCATGGCCCCAGTTGGAGCCCGACAGCACCAAGCCCCCGGGCATTCTGGTTGTCCGCCGTCTGGATTGCGATGAAACCAAGGTGATCGACGGCACCGAGGGCATCACGAGCGCCGCGCTCTCGCCCGACGCCCGCTGGCTTGCCTTCGCTGCCACCAAAGATCAATCCAACACCAAGATCACGCTGAAGAAGATCACGCTCGACAACGGACGACCGACGGGAACGCCCGAGACGCTCTGCGACCTTCCCGCCGGCGGTGAGTACACGCTCTGCTGGTCCTCCGATCGAGAGATCGTCCTCGCCGCGGGGTGGCAGCAAAGCATCCTCGCGGTCGCCGCGGCGGGCGGAGAGCCTCGCGTTGTGTTGAAAGAAGAGCAATCAAAGGGGATCGACGTCTGGGGCGAGCTGCGTCCTCTGGTGCCCGGAAAATCGATACTCGCGACCCGATGGGCCATCGTCGGCCAGACCATCAAGGAGCGCGTCGAAGTCGTCGATCTCGCCGCGGGAACGCGAACGCCGCTGCTCACCAGCGCCGGCGGCGCACAACTCATCCCCGGCGGCTTCATCATCGCGCGCCGAAACCAGAACACCCTCATCGCCGCCCGCGTCGACCTGAACACGCTCCAGATTGTCGGCGAGCCCGTCACAGTCTGGACCGGTGGCAACGCCAGCTCGTTCTTCATCTCCGAGAGCGGAACCCTGGCGATGCTCGCCTCGCCGACCGACCTCTCCGGGCGTCGCCTCGCCCTGCTCGACGCGCAGGGGCAGCCCCAGCCCGTCGCCGTGCCGCCGCGTGCGTACAGCGCCATCAACGTCTCGCCCGACGGCGGTCGTGTTGTCACCAACCTGGAATCACCAGACCTGTCTGGCCTCCCGTCCGAACTCGGGATCCAAGACCTCTCCCGCGCCACCTTCCGCAAGTTCTCCACCCAGGGACCATCGTTTGAATTTCACTGGAGCAACGACGGCCAGCGAATCGTCTACACCTCGGTCGCCTCGGATGGCTTCTCGATCTGGCAGCGACGCGCGGATGGATCCGGCGAAGCCGAAAAGGTGTACGCAAGTCCGAACGCCCAAGAGATCGCATTGCCCTCGGCGTGGTCGCCCGACGGAAAAATCCTTGCGATCGTGCAGACGGGGCTGACCAGCGCCGCGGGAGACGTGCTGATGTTGGAACAGGAGGCCGGGAGCCCGACGTGGAGGGCTACTCCCTACCTGAATTCACCCAGCGACGAGCACGCCCTGCGTTTCTCGCCCGACGGCAAATGGGTGATCTTCTGCTCGGTCGAATCTGGCCGCCACGAGCTGTATGCCCAGCGCTTCACGGGCGCCGGATCAGGGGAAAAGGACGCCGCCAGCGGCCGCGTGCAGCTCTCCTCGACCGGGCACAACGGCGCGTGCTGGTGGAGCCAGGACGGCAAAGAGATCAGATACATCGACGGCGATCAGCAGGTCATGAGCGTCGAGGTGCAGACCGAGCCCACCTTCTCCGCGTCGCTCCCAAAGAAGCTCTACTCCCTGAAAGAACTCAAGTCCCGCAACTTCTCGTGGACGCCCGACGGGCGCCTGATGGTCATCCTGCCGGGCGAGAACGAGCAAGTGACCAAAGTCGATCTGGTCGTCAACTTCATCGACGAAGTCCGCGCCAAGCTCCCGCCATCCAAGTAGCTCCCGCCATCCAAGTAGCTCCCGCCATCCAAGTCGCTCCCGCCGTCCGCACGCGGCCAAGCCGTCGTTGCGCTCTCACGCTCGCCGGCTGCGCGAGCCGCAACGCCTGCATCGCGAATGCGGCTCCGCTGCAGGTGACAGATCTTCCGATTGCCTATTCCCCATTGCCCATTGCCGCGATCCGCTCCGCGGCGCTCGATCCGAGTCGGGGCCGTCTTATTCGTGCTTCAGCACGGTCGAGCGCTTCCACTCGCCCTTTTTCTTGGCCGCCGCCATGGCCGTCGCGGCGTCGGGGTGATCCGTCGAGAGATACATCAGCGTGGTCTGCCCGATCCTGATCCGATCGCCGTCGGAGAGCGCGACGTCCAGCACGATCTGGCGATCGTTGACGAACACGCCGTTGCCGCTGCGGTAATCGCCCGCGACGTGCCGGCCGTGCGTCTCATCCACGCGGATCTGCAGGTGCTTGCGTGACACGAGCGGATCGAGCACCTGAAACGTGCATGTGTCGTCGCGTCCGATCGACACCAGGGGCAGCGTCAACGGAAAATGCGCCCCCTGCCCCTGCCCCTCCACGATCACCAGCGATGCCATGCGGTAGTCCTCCGGGCCGCAGTCTAGCAGGAGTTCTGCGCGCGATGGCATCCGCCCCCGCCCGCACTTCCGGTTACACTTGCGTCGACCGGAGGTACGCCATGCCCATCCATCCCGACGTTCAGGCCTACAACGACGCCCAATCGCCCGAAGATCGCCTTATCTGCGACACGCTCGCCAAGGCCATCGAACGCCACCTCAAGGGCTCGGAGAACAAGGTCTGGCACCGGCACCCCGTGTGGTTTCTCGACGGTAACCCCATCGTCGGCTACAGCAAACTGAAAGACGCCGTCCGCCTGCTCTTCTGGAGCGGGCAGTCGTTCGACGAGCCCGCGCTCGCGCCCGAGGGCAGCTTCAAGGCCGCCGAAGCCCGGTACACCGCCGCGAGCCAGATCTCCGCCAAGGACCTCAAACGCTGGCTCGCCAAGGCGGCCGACATCCAGTGGGATTACAAGAACATCGTGAAGCGGAAGGGAAAGCTGGTGAGGGTGAAGCGGCCGTGATGAGAGGAGAATCCACCACAAATGGGATACTTGTTGCCCGTCTGCCCACGCCTCCTATCCACGCGAGACATCATGGAAGGGATGGCGTCAGGCGTATCGGCTGAGCATCGCCTTCAGCGCCCCCACAATCGTACCGATGTCTGACGGAGACCATTCCTTGTAGTGCTTGTCTGCGAGGAGCGGGTAGGTCTCAAGAATGATCTTCTTGTCGGACGAATCGCCCACGATTAGCGGCAGGGCACAAGTGATATCCGACGCGATTTCCTTATTCAGCACGGCATTCATCTCTTTGGCGGGCCACTTCTTCTTCATGAATGCAGCGCTGAGTACAACGACGACAAACTTCGACTTAGCGAGTCCATCATTGATCTCCTTGGTAACACTGTCGCCCCAACCGATCTTCTCCTCGTCCAGCCACACGCGTATCCCCGCATCATTCAGGGCTTTGGCGAGGGGGACGACGACGGTCGTCTTTTCCTCGCTGGCGTGGCAGATAAACACATCGTATTCCATTTCGACTCCTCTGCCGACACCGGCATCAACTTCACCGAGCAGACGTCTCAATCGCCTGCGCATTGCAAGGTAGCGATTGTCATCCTTGCCTCGCACCTGCTTCAAAAAAGCGAGTTTGCCTCGGATCACTCGCTCGTAGGTGCGACCCGAAGCGCCATCCGGTCGGTGCTTAGAATCGTATTTGTCAAGAAACTCTTTTTGTGCGGCGTCGTACCCGTATCGCTCCCAAGCGTGAAGCATCGCGCGGATCTGTCTGACAAAGGCCCGCCGAACATTCGGCCGGCGGTTGACAACAAGGCCCGTCACTTCCTGCCGGGTCCGTTTGCCCTGAAGACGAACCTTATCTGGATTGACTTGGAAGCCATTAGATTCAATAACGCGGCTCAGAGCGGAGCCAACGGCTGCCTTGGTCCCTTCGCCGATCAGGGTCGCCAATTCCTCAGGAAACGTTTTCTTATTCGTCGAGAAAGTGATGTCATCTGCGTATCTCGTGTAATTGCAGCCATAATGCTCGGCGAGGCGGCGCAATTCTCCATCGAGACGTGCACACACCATGTTTGATATCACGGGAGATGTGGGTGCGCCCTGTGGTAGAAGCCTTTTGTGACAGCAGAGCTGGGCAATGGCCGTAGCCGCTCGCTCGCCGACCCGGTAAGGCTTGCCCATCAGCATGCCTCTTACGCGTCCGAAATTGATCGTCGGAAAAAACTCCTTGAGATCAGCATTGAATACCCACCGACATCGCGCGTGTGCAGCCGCGTTGGTGACGATGCTCTTGCCCGGTGAGAAACCATGCGCAACGGAGCGTCGCTGAGCCACGAGCGACAGGACGTAGGCAAGCTTGCGCTGAAGAATCTTGTGAGTCTTCCGAGGCGCGTCGATTGTTCGCGTTCCGCCACTTCGTTTCCGAATCGACCACGTGCTATACCGCTTTTCTTCTGGCGTGCGCCAGATGGCGTAAGTCAACTGAGTCTCGCGGACCTCCAGGAGATCGGCGACATCGGTGACTGATTGGAGTACCCGAAACGCAGCCTTGATGTCGGCGTCCGACTTGGCGAGCGTGGGCGATAGCGGTAGTGGTAGTGGTTTGGAAGGAGGTCCGTCGCTCATTGTCGCTATTCGCACGCCAGGCACATGGACATGAACCTGAACCCGTCGTCGATGCACCGCGCGGGCGCATAAGGCGTAAACGACCTGCAAAGTGCCGCCGGAACGACGGCATGGGGTTCAATCGCTATAGACGGACCTCCTTCTAAAGCACTTCATGAAGTGTATTCAGTGGAAAGAACACGGGGCTCCTCGCGCACGGAGAGCGCCGAGGTTGAAGTTCATACTGACCCAACTTGGGCGGCAGTTCAAACCAGCCCGAAGTTAGGCATGATGACAGGGCAAGATCGAACTTTTCCACAAACACCGTTGGCCCCGCCACCTGCCTGTGCCATCAATCCCACCAAATCGGGGTGGGCGGATTCGAACCGCCGACCTTTTGACCCCCAGTCAAACGCGCTAACCAAGCTGCGCTACACCCCGCAAGCCGGATTTCCCCCCGGCCAGAAAGAAACAGTAGGCCCCGCCTCCCCCGCTGTCCAAATCCGCCGCCACTCCCAACGCGCCCACGTGCTCGTCCACCTCCGCAGAACCCGATCGCTCGCGCTCGCGGTCGCCAAGGCCGTCTCCCCCTCGCCTTGTCGTCGTCCAACCCTGCTCGGCCCCAGCCTGGAACCCACTGGCGTCGGCCTCTTTCCCACGCCCCCACTCGTCGCCGCCGCACCCGACCACTCGACCACTTGACCACCCGACCACCTCTTCTCCCCACTCCCTCTTCCTCTTCATTTGGCCCTTTGCTCCCCTTCCCCGATATCCTCCCCGCATGGCCTCACTCCTGATCACCGGCGGGCGCGTCCTTGATCCTTCCTCCGGCCGCGATGAGCACGCCGACGTCGCCATCTCGGGCGACCAGATCGCCGCCATCGCCAAGAATCTCCCCCGCTCGCCCGCCGACACCGTCATCGACGCCGCTGGCTGCCTCGTCACGCCCGGCCTGATCGACCCACATGTGCACCTCCGCGAGCCCGGGCACGAGCACAAGGAGACGATCGCCACCGGCTCGCGGGCCGCCAGCGTCGGCGGCTTCACGGCCGTCTGCTGCATGCCCAACACCAGCCCGGCGCTCGACAGCCCTGAACTGGTCCGCTTTGTCTATGACCGCGCCCGGACGGCATCGTGCCGCGTCTATCCGGTTGCGGCCGCCACCAAGGGGCGCAAGGGCGAGGAACTCACGGAGATTCTCCTGCTGTCCGAGGCGGGCGCGGTGGCGTTCAGCGACGACGGCGATTGCGTGCCGACCGCGGGCATGATGAGCCGCGTGCTCTCGGGCGTGAAACAGACCGGGCGCGTCTTCATGCAGCACTGCCAGGACCCGACGATGACGCGCGGCAGTTCGATGCACGCCGGCGCGATCTCTCAGCGTCTGGGGCTCGTCGGCTGGGCACGCGCCGCCGAGGAAGTCATCATCGAGCGCGACATCCGACTCAACCGAACCATCGGCGGCCGCTATCACGTGCAGCACATCTCGTCGGGCGAATCGGTCGACATCGTGCGTCGGGCGCGGGCCGCCGGGCAGCCCGTGACGGCCGAGGCCAGCCCGCACCACCTGCTGCTCACGCACGAGGCGTGCGACCACTACAACACGCTCGCCAAGGTGAATCCGCCGCTTCGCGAGAAGTCCGACATGGACGCGATCGTGAAGGGCGTGTCCGACGGCACGATCACCGTGCTGGCGACCGACCACGCGCCGCACAGCGCCGACGAAAAGGCCCTGCCCTTCGAGGAAGCGCCGATGGGCTTGGTGGGCGTCGAGCTGGCCCTGCCGCTCTACGCCGAGGCGCTGGTTCATTCCGGCGCGATCTCGTGGAGCCGGCTCATCGAGCTCCTGACCATCGAGCCGGCGCGCCTGTGCAACCTCGATCGCGCGGGGCTCGGATCGCTCCGCGTCGGCGGCCCGGCGGACGTCACGGTCATCAACCCCGACCTGACCTGGACCGTCTCCAACGCGGCGCTGGTTGGGAAGTCCAAGAATTCGCCGTTCGACGGGCGGGCGGTCCGCGGGCGCGCGGTCGCAACGATCTGTAACGGCGCGATGACGCACCGGGTGGGCGTGTGACCGACGCGCCCCAGCCCGCCGCCACTTCCGCGAACGCGTCATCCGGCGGCCCGTCTCCCGCCCGCGCGTTCCTGTCGCGCAACCTGATTCTCGTGGGGCTTGCAAGCCTGCTCACCGACATGAGCAGCGAGATGGTCTACCCGATCCTCCCGCTGTTTCTGACGGCGACGCTCGGCGCCTCGCCGCGAGTGCTGGGGCTCATCGAGGGGATCGTCGAGGCGGTGGCGAGCCTGACGCGCGTCATGTCGGGCTGGATCAGCGACGTGATGGGCAAGCGAAAGCCCTTCGCGGTCGGCGGATATGCGCTCAGCGTGCTGGGCAAGCTGTCGCTGTATCTGGCGGCGAGCTGGCCGCTGGTCCTGGGCGGGCGCGTGCTCGACCGCTTCGGCAAGGGGATCCGCACGGCGCCGCGCGATGCGCTGCTGGCCGAGAGCGTGCCGGAGGACCAGCGTGGCCGGGCCTTTGGCTTTCACAAGGCGATGGACACGTTCGGGGCTGTCCTCGGCGTAATTTGTGCGTATCTGCTGATCCGCGCGGGGCAGTCCGACCTTCGCTCCGTGCTGGTGTGGTCGCTGGCACCCGCGGCGCTGGCGGTTGTGGTGCTGTGCTTTCTGCGTGAGACGGGCATCGGCACGCACGCCGCCGCCAAGCGCCCGCGCGTGAGGCTCGCCGATGCGTGGCATCTCGCCCCAACGCGCCTCCGCTTCTTCTATCTCATCGTCTTCCTCTTTGCGCTCGGCGGCTCGACCAATCAGTTCCTGCTCCTCCGCGCCCGCGGCATGGGCTTCTCCGACGCCAACACCATCCTGCTTTATCTCGTCTACAACTTGTCGTATCTGGCGCTCTCGTATCCCGCCGGCAAACTCTCCGATCGCATCGGGCGTGCCCCGCTCCTCATCGCCGGATACTTCATCTACGCGGTGTCGTACGCCGCCTTCGGATTCGTCGATCACTTGCCCGCACCCACCACTACGATCTGGGGGCTCTTTGCGCTCTACGGCACGTACATCGGCCTGACCGACGGCGTGGAGAAAGCCCTCGTCTCCGACATGTCCCCCGGCGACGCCCGCGCCACGTTCCTCGGCCTGCACGCCACCATCACGGCGCTGGGCCTCTTCCCCGCCTCGCTCATCGCCGGCTGGCTCTACGACGCCGTCGCGCCATCCTCGGCCTTCTATTTCGGGAGCGGCTGCGCCCTGGTCGCGGGCGTGCTTGCGGTCGTATTTCTCAGGGTGCCCCGCGCGATTTCATCGTGATTTCGCGTGGTGTTCCCGGCGTGACTAGAAGATCGCCCGATCAACTTCTACGCTTGCGCGTCGGGCGGTGCCCCCGCACCCGCCCGCGATTCGCACCAATCTCACGGAAGTGAAGCCATGACCATTCGCATCGGAATCAACGGTTTCGGTCGCATCGGCCGCCTCGTCTGTCGCATGGCCGCGGAAGACCCCTCGCTCGAGATCGTCGCGGTGAACGACCTGGTCCCCGCCGACAACCTCGCGTATCTCCTGAAGTACGACACCATGCACGGTCGCTTCCAGATCGGCGGCAAGCCGGTCTCGGTCTCGGCCACCGAGAACTCGTTCACGGCCAATGGCAAGACTACAAAGACCATGGCCGAGAAGGACCCCTCGAAGCTCCCGTGGAAGGACCTGGGCGTTCACTATGTGCTCGAGTCGACCGGGCTGTTCACGGACTTTGAGAAGGCGGGCCTGCACCTTCAGGCGGGCGCCAAGCGTGTGATCATCAGCGCCCCGACCAAGGCCGAGCCGGCCCAGGTGCCCACGCTGGTCATGGGCGTGAACCACGAACTGTTCGACGCGTCGAAGCACGCGATCCTGAGCAACGCGTCGTGTACGACCAACTGCCTCGCGCCCGTGACGAAAGTCATCGTCGACAACTTCGGGTTTGAGGAAGGCCTGATGACGACCATCCACGCCGCCACCGCGACCCAGCCGACGCAGGACGGCCCGTCGAAGAAGGACTGGCGCGGCGGCCGCAACGCCTACCAGAACATCATCCCGGCGAGCACCGGCGCGGCCAAGGCCGTGGCGTTGGCGATCCCCGCGGTGAAGGGCAAGCTGACGGGCATGGCGTTCCGCGTGCCGACGGCCGATGTGTCGGCGGTGGACCTGACGTTCAAGACCTCGAAGGACACGTCGCTGGCGGAGATCAACGCCGCGATGAAGACGGCGAGCGAGGGCAGCATGAAGGGCGTGCTGGGCTACACCGACGAGGAGGTCGTGTCGAGCGACTTCATCGGCGACCGTCGCAGCTCGATCTTCGACTCCAAGGCCGGCATCGAGCTCAACAAGCGGTTCTTCAAGATCGTGAGCTGGTACGACAACGAGGCCGGGTACGCGGCCCGCTGCGTCGACATGCTGCGCTACATCGCGAGCAAGGACGGGATCAAGTAAGCCACTTGGCATGGGCCTGTCCCGGGGCCCGGGTCTTCTCCGGCGGTGCCCACCGGCGTCTGAGCCCGACAACCGAGGGAGTTCCTTGAAGAGCCCGTCGCGAAAGCGTGGGCTCTTTTCACTTTCGCGCTTCCGAAGCATCGGGTGGATCAGCCGACTCGAGCCGCGGGAGTGTCAGTATCAACGTCGGGGGATACGGCAACCATAACAGCGATACGAAGAGGTTCACGATCGACGGATGGATCGGAGCATGCCTAGCGATCGAGTCCAGGAACTGCTCACATTCAACAGAGGCCATTGGTCTATTCGATTCGTACATACGCAATACACGATCCCGAATGCCATCGCGTAGCACGATCGCGACGAGGCCCGGTGCCAGGACACAGCGCAGCACGATCGCCCTGTGAGCCGGCTGAGAGTCACGCCCAGCAGAGTGTACTTCGCCTTTAGAAAGCACAATGCGGTCGAAGACCACATGGCGATTGACGAACGCCCAAGCGAAGAACGCGCAAGTCAGAAAGGACCAAGCAAGGAATCCGATCATGAAGTCGTTGACCGACACTCGTCCGCCCAGCGCCAGCCAGATGCCGATCGCCATCGCGATCGAGCCGCTGATCGCGCTCAACCCATAAACGGACGGATTCCGCTGGACCAGAAGGCACCGATCTCCCGCAGGGTTCTCGCGAAAGTCGTACCCATCGAGCGCAAGCCCAAAACTTGGAATCCGCTTGCCCTTCCACAACGCAAGAAGTTCCACGCTAGAGTGCCATTGCTCGATGGGGATACGGTTCATCATCGAAAGGTGTCCAGAGGCGCCACAGGGTGCTCTCCCAAAGCCGTTACGCTATCGACCACCAACTTCCATGGCAACTCTCGAACTAGCGCTCGCGAGCTTCGGCATCCGCGTCGGCTCCCGAATGCGGGCTCGCCCCCACTTCCTGACTTCCCTTCCTCAACTCCCCTTCATTTCCCGCTCTCCTATGCTCTCCCCCAACACGGAGGGCTTGATGTCTCAACCGCACCGCCTGTGTGTCTTCTGCGGCGCCAGCCTGGGCGCTCGACCCGAATACGAGGCCGCCGCGCGCGGCTTGGGCGGGATCCTCGCCGATCGCGGGATCACGCTGGTGTATGGCGGCGGGAACGCCGGCCTGATGGGGGCCGTCGCCAACGGCGCGCTGGCCAAGGGCGGCCAGGTGATCGGCATCATCACGCGGTTCCTCAAGGGGCGCGAGCTCGCCCACGAGGGGATCACCGAACTCCGCGTGACCGAGACCATGCACGAACGCAAGGCGATGATGGCCACGCTCGCCGATGCCTTCGTCGCGCTGCCCGGCGGCTACGGCACGTTTGATGAGTTCTTCGAGATCATGGCCTGGGCCCAGCTGGGCATCCATTCCAAGCCGGTCGGGCTGCTCAACACCGCGGGCTACTACGACTCGCTCATCACGTTTCTTGACCACGCCGACCGCGAGTCGTTCCTGCGGCTGAAGCACCGGAGCGGCATCGCGTTCCATGCCGAGGCGTCGGAGTTGCTGGACCAACTCGCGTCGCGGGTTGTGGCGGCGTCGTGAATTGAACGGGTCAGCACGGACCTGAAGACCGGTCCGTGGGACAAAGACAGCCCCGTCCGCGAAGCACAGTCGGTGCCGCGGGCAGAAGCGAGAGAATCTCCGATGTCGGGGACGACATTGGCGGCACGCGGGAGCACCGCACTTGTGCGTGGCGCCACCAAAGGGCACGCCCAGCTACAGCTGTTCGAGGAAGCGCAGGTCGTTCTCGAAGAGCATGCGGATGTCGGGGATGCCGTACTTGCCCATGGCGATGCGCTCGATGCCGAAGCCGAACGCGAAGCCGGTCCAGACCTCAGGGTCCAGGCCACAGGCCTCGAAGACGGCGGGGTCGACCATCCCGCAGCCGCCGAGCTCGATCCAGCGCGCGGGCTGGTCGGGGCGGAGCCGGATTTTCATGTCGAATTCGGCGCTGGGCTCTGTGAAGGGGAAGAAGCTGGGGCGGAGGCGCACCTCGGCGTCGGGCCCGAAGTATGCGCGTGCGAAGTGGAGCAGCGTGCTCTTGAGCTCGCTCATGGTCACGCCGCGATCGACGTAGAGCCCCTCGATCTGGTGGAACATGAACGAGTGGGTGGCGTCGACGGTGTCGGGGCGATACACGCGCCCGGGCGCGACGACCTTGATGGGCGGGCCCCAGCCGCGTTTGATCGCGTCCTCCATGGTGCGGACCTGCACGGTGCTGGTCTGGCTGCGGAGCATGCGCGGGCGGGTGTGCCTGGCGGGGTTGTCGACGTAGAAATTGTCGATGGGATCGCGGGCGGGGTGTTCCTGCGGGATGTTGAGCTTGACGAAGTTGTGCTCGTCGTCCTCGAGTTCCGGGCCGTCGGCGACCTCGAAGCCCATGCGGGCGAAGACCTCGACGAGTTCATCGCGGACGCGGCTGATGATGTGGGCGCGCCCCAGGGCGCGGCTGTCGACCAGGCCCGGCTCGGTCATGTCGATCATCGGGCCGGCGGCGACGGGCGCGGCGCCGAGCTGGTCCTTGCGCGAGGCGTGGGCGGCCTCCAGCGAGGTCTTGAGCGAGTTGAGGCGGGCCCCCACCGCGGGCTTCTGGTCCTTGGGGACGTCCTTGAGCGAGCCCATGAGGGCCTTGAGCCGCCCGCTGGCGCCCAGGTAGGCGATGCGCCAGGCTTCGAGGGCGGCGGCGTCGGCGGCGGCGGAGAGCTCCGCCAGCGCGCCCTTCTCGGTCTGTTCGAGTTGATCGAGCATAATGGGATGATATCGGCAGGGGCGAATGAAAAACGCCCGCTTTCGCGGGCGCTTGTGGAATCACGCGGTCGTGTGCGGGCCGGTTGGGGCCTCTCGCTCAGGCCTTGGCTTCGCCCTTGTCCTTGCGGAGCTTGGCGAGGTAGGCGGTGCGGCGATCGGCGGTGCGGCGGCGGGTGCTGACGTTGCCGCCGATCTCAGGGCCGTCCTCGTTGCCGACGAACTGGAGCACGCAGAGTTCCGCGGCGTCGCCGAGGCGGCGCTGGCCGAGCTTGACCAGGCGGGTGTAGCCACCCGGGCGGTCCTTGAACTGGGGCGCGACGCGATCGAAGATGTGCTTGACGAGCTTGGGGGACTTGCGCAGCTCGCCGTAGCGGTTGCGCTCGACCTGGGAGCTCTCGGGCAGGTCAAAGAAGCCCTTGGTGAAATCGCGGAGCTTTTCGACCCGGGCCTTTTCTTCGTCGCTAGCGTTCTTGGGCAGGTAGAGCCAGTCAAAGCCCATGCGGTCCTGGCCGAGCTTGGCGATCACTCGGCGACGGGAGGCAAGGGTGCCTTCCTTGGCGTCGGTGATGATCTTCTCGACGAAGGGCTGGACGGCCTTGGCCTTGGGGATGGTGGTAACGATCTGCCCGTGCTCGAAGAGGCCCGCCGCGAGGTTGCGGAGGGTCGCCAGACGGTGCGAACTGGTTCGATTCAGCCGGTAGCCGGCTCTGCCGTGACGCATCGGTCAAACTCCTCCGCCCGATCGCTTTCGGGCGGCGTAAATCAGGGTCGAGACTATAGGCCGCCTGTCGATTGAGGGGATGATTCCCCCGGTCGACGGCCTACCCGAACGAGCCCCGGCCTTATCCGCCGGTGATGTCGGGCTTGATGACGTTGATGCCCTCGGGCATGGTCATGCCGAGGTCCAGCGAGATGTCCTGGAGCTTTCGTTTCACTTCGCGGAGCGAGGTCTTGCCGAAGCTGCGGAGCTTGAGCAGCTCGGCCTCGGTCTGGAGGACCAGCTGGGCGACGGTCTCGATCCGGGCCGACTCCAGGCAGTTGCTGGCGCGGACGGACAGCTCGAGCTCGCTGATGGGCATGTTGAGCTTGCGGATGAGCTCCTCGTCGACGCCGGCGGCGGCGGCGGCCTCTTCGCTCACGCGCTCCTCGCCCAGCTCGTAGTACTGGACGAAGGGGTTGAGGTGCTTGCGGAGGATCTTGGCGGCCTCGACCAGGGCCATCTCGGGGTTGACCGTGCCGTTGGTCCAGATTTCGAGGGTGAGCTTGTCGTAGTTGGTGCGCTGACCGACGCGGGTCTCCTCGACCTTGTAGCGGACGCGCTGGACGGGCGAGTAGATGGCGTCGACGTGGATGAGGCCGACCTCCTGCTCCTCCTGCTCGGCGTACTGCTCGCTGGCGGGGACATAGCCGCGCCCCTTGCCGACGCGGAGCTCCATCTCGAAATCGACGGCGTCGGTGAGGGTGGCGATGACGAGTTCGCGGTTGAGGATGGTGACCGCGGTGTCGGCCTCGATGAGGTCGGCGGTGACTTCGCCCGGGCCGCGGGCGGCCAGACGCATGGTCTTGGGCTCATCGCCATCGAGCTTGACGACGAGGTTCTTGACGTTGAGGACGATATCGGTGACATCCTCCATCACGCCCTGGAGCGAGCTGAACTCGTGCTCGGCGCCCTTGATCTTGATGGAGGTGACCGAGGCGCCCTCGAGCGACGAGAGGAGCACGCGCCGGAGGCTGTTGCCGACCGTGGTGCCGAAGCCCTTCTCGAACGGCTCGATGGTGAAACGACCGTAGACATCGCTCTTGAAACGCGAATCGGTCACGACATGAGACGGAAGCTCAAGGCCACGCCAGCGGAATCGCATGTTGCGTCCTCACCTGTGCAGCAGACCCCAAGGGGTTGACCGCTCCGTCGCTCACGAGGACCACACCCTGCTGCGCGGTGGCGGCCTCTTCTGGCGAGGAACGCGTGCGGCACGACGCCGCAGCCGGATCGAAAACCCGCGATCGACCTTCGCCGATCGCCGGGAAAAATCGCTTAGACGCGGCGGCGCTTGGCGGGACGGCAGCCGTTGTGGGGGACCGGGGTGTGGTCCTCGATGGCGGTGACGCGGAGGCCGGTGGAGACCAGGCCGTTGACCGCGGATTCGCGCCCCGAGCCCGAGCCGCGGATGCGGACCTCGACCTCGCTCATGCCGATCTTGCGGGCCTTCTGGCCGGCGGACTCGCCGGCGCGGGTGGCGGCGAAGGGGGTGGACTTGCGGGCGCCCTTGAAGCCCATCGTGCCGGCGGAATCCCAGCAGACAGTCTCGCCGTTCATGTCGGTGATGGTGACGAGGGTGTTGTTGGAGGTGGCGCGGACGTGAACGATGCCGCGAACGACGTTTTTCCTGACCTTGGCCTTTTTCGACATGAACCAAACTCCTCGGATCATCGGACCCGTTGGGTCCTACCCGAATGACGGAACCTGCGATCGGGCCTTGCGGAAGCATACTCCCAGCGGCCCGACGCCGAATGACGAATGACTTTACTTGGCCTTGACGCTCTTCTTGCCGGCGACGGTCTTCTTGCGTCCCTTGCGGGTGCGGGCATTGGACTTGGTGCGCTGGCCGCGGACCGGGAGGCCCTTGCGGTGGCGGTCGCCGCGGAAGGACCGGATGTCCTTGAGGCGCTGGATGTTCTGCTGGACCTGGCGACGCAGGGCGCCCTCGACGAGGTAGTTGGCGTCGATGATCGAGTTGATCTGCGCCAGCTGGAGCTCGGTCAGCTCGTTGGAGCGGGTGTCGGGGTTGACCTTCGCTTCCGCGAGGATGGCGGCGGCGAACTTCGGGCCGATCCCGTGGATGTACTGGAGCGCGAAGAGCGCCTTCTTCTTGTCGGGAACGTCGATACCTGCGATACGCGGCACGCGATGACTCCTCAGCGGGGCGGGATCGCCCCTGGGCCCGCCTAGGAGGCGGGCCGGTGATGCTCGTTAGCCCTGGACCTGCTTGTGCTTGGGGTCCGCCTTGCAGATCACGCGGACCTTGCCCTTGCGGCGCACAACCTGGCACTGGGCGCAAATCTTCTTGACGCTGGCCTTCACCTTCATCTGACACCTTCCGCAACAGCCCGGCGCGGCGTGTCAATCACGCCCGGCGCGGGTGGAGATCGTAGCCCCACAACCACCGAAAGTCACCCGCGAACCCCAACCGCCCTTCCCGGCGTCCTGAACCGATCCCGCGAAGCACGCCGCCGCGGACACTAATGGCGGAACGTGATGCGGGCCTTGGACAGGTCGTACGGGCTCATCTCGACGGTCACCTTGTCGCCGGGCAGGATTCGGATGTAGTTCATCCGCATCTTGCCGGACACATACGCCAAGACCTCGGTCTTCTGCTCGTTGGGCAGGCGGACCCGGAACATCGCGTTGGGCAACGCCTCGGTCACCACCGCCTCGAACGTGAACTTGTCGTCCTGCTTTCCCATGGTCCTCCGAACAAACCTCTCACGATCGACCCTTCACACCTGACCTCGAAACCTCGCGCCTGTCCTTGGCCCGTCGCGCCGGGCTTCAGGCCCGGGCGCTGCGGATCCGCGGGCCTTTGGTCTCTTCGCCCGCCGACAGAATGCCCTCGTAATTCCGCATCAGCAGGGCGGCCTCGACCCGCTGCAGGAAGTCCAGCGTCACCGACACCACGATCAGGAGGCTTGTCCCGCCGAAGAACTGCGCGATTGAGTAGTCGACGTTCATCGCGGTGTTCACCACGGAGGGGAGCACGGCGATGATGCACAGGAACGCGGCGCCGACGTAGGTGATGCGGGTCATCACGGTCTCGAGATACTCGGCGGTTCGCGGGCCGGGGCGCAGGCCGGGGATGAACGAGCCGTGCTCTTTCATCTGCTTGGCCATCTCCTCGGGGTTGAACTGGACGGTGATCCAGAAGTAGCTGAAGAAGTAGATCATGATCATGAAACCGATCTCGTGGAGATACGAGCCGGCCTTGAGTTCGTTGCTGATCCAGGTCATGGCGTTGTAGAACCACCCGCCGTCGACCTTGCTGGTCTCGGCCAGGCCGCTGAAGATGACGGAGGGGAAGATCATGATGGAGGAGGCGAAGATGATGGGCATGACGCCGCCGTGGTTGAGGCGGAGGGGGAGATAGCTTTTCTGTCCGCCGAAGACGCGTCGTCCGCGGGTGTGCTTGGCCTGCTGGACCGGGATGCGGCGCTGGGCGACGGTCATGAGGACCGAGCCGGCGACGACGCCGACGAATCCGGCGGCGAGCACGATGAGCCCCATGTAACCGATCTTGTCGGGCTCGCCGGGCTCGAAGTTGCGGTAGAGGCTCTGCACGGCGTCGGGGAAGCGGGCGAGGATGCCGGCCATGATGATCATGGACACGCCGTTGCCGATGCCGTGCTTGTCGATCTGCTCGCCCAGCCACATGAGGAAGACGGTTCCGGCGGTGAGGGCGGCGACGCCCATGACCCACCAGAGGGGGCTGTTGGCAAACTCGACATAGACCATGCCGCGCTGCGCCATGTAGCCGAGCCAGAAGATTCCCTGCATGATGCAGAGGGCGACGGTGACGTAGCGGGTCCACTCCATGATCTTCTGGCGGCCGGTGGGACCCTCTTCCTGGATTTTCTTGAGGGCCGGCCAGGCGGAGGCCAGAAGCTGGAAGATGATGCTGGAGGAGATGTAGGGCATGATGCCCAGGCCGAAGATGGTCGAGTGGGAGAGGTCGCCGCCGGAGAAGGTGGACATGAAGTCGCCGAGGCGGCCGAGCGCGCCGGTGTCGCCCTGGTTCTGGAAGAGCTTGGCGAGCTCTTCCTGGTTGATGCCGGGGACGGGGATCCAGAAGCCGATCCGGTACACCGCAAGCATGGCGAGGGTGAACAGGATCTTGCCCCGGAGTTCCTTGATGGAAAAGACGTTTTTGATCGTCTGGATCAGCATCGGTCATCCCTGACGCCGCCCGCGGGGAGCGGTCCCGCGATTCGACGCACGACACCCGCTCCGGCGACGCCCGGCGCGTGGGTGAAAGTCGGAGAGTCTAGGTCGGTCGGGATGGCCCCCGCCGGGTGGCGCGAACCGCCACGGAAAGCAGAAAGCCCGCGACGCTGCGGGCGCCGCGGGCCGGAGTTCGGGCTCCAGATCACGTTGTGATCGTCGGTCACTTCTTCTTGGCCTCGGGCTTGGCGGCCTCGGACTTGGCGTCCGACTTGGAATCGTCGCCGGCCTCGGCCGGCTTGGCCTTCTTGCCGCCACGGGTCAGGCGCTTGGTCCAGTTCTTGGGCGTGCGGTCGTCGGAGTTGGGATCAACACCGCGGGTCTTGTCGCGGCGGGTGCCGGTCTGGTTGACCGAGCCGCCGGCGTCGGTGACGAGCTTGACGCCCTTGGCCGAGACGCGGCTGGCGGTGACGTTGAGCTTGACGCGGACGCCCTCTTCGCTGACGTGCCCGAGAATCTTGAGGTCGCGGCTGGTGTCGCGGATCAGACCGGCCTTGATGAGCGTCTCGGCGTTGACGTCGCCGCCCTTGGCGAACATCGGGTGCTTGACGATATCGCCGAGGTTGACGGTCCAGAACTCGGTCTTGAAGGCGGCGTTGGTGAAGCCGAACTTCGCCAGGCGGCGGAAGTAAGGCATCTGACCACCCTCGAAGCCTCGCTTGGCGGCGTAGCCCGAGCGGCTCTTGGCGCCCTTGTTGCCGCGCCCCGACTGCTTGCCGTGCCCGCTGCCTTCGCCGCGGCCGACACGCTTGCGCTTCTTGTTGCGCCCGGCGAGGGCGGTGATATCGTGGATCATCATGGGACGTGCACTCCAGCGTCCGCCCGCACGCACGAGCGGCGGCGCGGATTGGTTCAAAGAAAACTCGATCAGGCCTGGCCGCCCGCGGGGGCTCCGCCGCTCCCGCCGCCGCGATCACCACCACGATCACCACCACGATCACCACCACCGCCGCCGCCCGGGCCACGACGGCGTCCGCCGCCGCCGCCACGTCCGCCCTTGCGGTCGCCGCCGACGGTGTTGACGGGACCCTTCATCTTTTCGCCCTTGGCGGCAAAGGCGGTGAACTTGGTGCCCGCGGCGATCTTGGCTTCGATCTCGGTATCGCCGAGCGTTTTGCCGCGGACCTTTTCGACGTACTGGCGGGTGCGGAGGCGGGCCATGCCATCGAAGACGGCTTTGACCATATTGCGGGCGTTGGTCGAGCCGTAGCACTTGGTGAGGCAGTCGGTGACGCCGGCCATTTCGAGGATGGCGCGAACGGTGCCGCCCGCCACGACGCCGGTGCCCGGCGAAGCGGGGATCAGCCGTACCTTGGACGACGAGTAGCGACCCTCGACCTGGTGGGGCAAGGTCTTGCCGGCCATCGGGATCGACTTCATCGCCTTGCGGGCGTATTTCTGGGCCTTTTCGACGGCTTGAGGGACTTCGCGGCTCTTGCCGTAGCCCACGCCGACCTTGCCGTTGCGGTCACCGACCACCACGAGCGCGCCGAAGCTGAAGCGGCGGCCGCCCTTGACGGTCGCCGAGGTGCGGTACACCTTCAGCGTCGTGGACTCGATCGATGAGGATTCGTCAAGCATCTCTGCCATGGTTCACTCTTTCACCCGGGGCTCGCCCGCCATCGTGCTCGTGTCTGACCTTTGGGCGTCCCTGTGCCGGGCGCCCCGCGTTTGGTGCCTCTGCCTAGAACTCCAACCCGGCCTTGCGTGCCGCTTCGGCCAGGGCCTTGACCCGCCCGTGGAACTTGAACCCGCCGCGATCAAACACCACCTTGGTAACGCCCTTGGCCTTGGCACGCTCCGCGAGCTTGGCGCCGACGGCGGCGGCGGCGGCGGAATTGCCCGACTTGCCCGCCAGGCCCATCGCCTTCTCGGCGGTCGAGGCGGCGACCACGGTCTTGCCCGCCAGATCGTCGATGATCTGGGCGTGCATGTGGTTGAGCGACTTGTACACCGAGAGGCGGGGGCGCTCTGTCGTCCCGGAGATGCGCTTGCGGAGGCCGATCCGCCGCCGAGTGCGCCGAACTGTTTTCTGTGACTGCTTGTCCATCGTCCACACGTCCCTTCGAGCCGAACGCTTGTCCGAACGCCCCTTCGGGGTCCGGGAAGAAAATCACGATTAGGCGCCGAACTGCTTGCCCTGCTTGCGCTTGATGGTTTCGGTGGTGTACTTGATGCCCTTCCCGTTGTAGGGCTCGGGCTTGCGCGTCGCGCGGACCGCGGAGGCGAACTGACCAACGAGCTGCTTGTCGGGTCCCGAGACCTTGACGAGCGCCTTGTCGACCGTGACCGTCAAACCCGTCGGGATGTCGACGTTGATCGAGTTGGCCAGGCCGACGGTGAGCTTGAGCTTCTTGCCCATAACGGCGGCCGTCCAGCCGACGCCGACGACCTCGAGCTGCTTCTCGTAGCCCTTGGTGACGCCCTCGACCATGTTGCGCAGCAGCGCGCGGGTCGTGCCCCAGTGGGCGGGCGCGTCCACGCCCGCGCCCTTGGCGGGCTCGATCTTGATGGACTTTTCGGCGTCCGCGAAGCTGACCACCACGTCGGGGCGGTGGGTGATGCTGAGCTTGCCCTTGGGCCCCTCGATGTTGACGACGCGGTCCCTCACCGCGACCTTCACACCCGCGGGCACCGGCACTGGCTTCTTTCCGATTCGAGACATTCCAGACTCTCCTCAAGGCGTGCGGCTCACCGGTCCCACCGAAAGCGATGGTGGCCGGGCTTCCGCCGAAAACTCGGGTTCAATCGATCGTGCACAACAACTCGCCGCCGACTCGTTTCTCGCGGCAAACGCGGTCCGAGAGCACGCCCTGGCTGGTCGAGACGATCGCGATGCCCAGGCCCTGCACGGGCTTGGGGATGTCGGCGACCTGGGCGTAGCGCCGGCAACCGGGCTTGCTGTGGCGGCTCAGGCTGTGGAGCACCGCCTCGCCCGACGGGCCGTAGCGCAGCTTCAGGCGGATCAGGCCCTGACGACCGTCCTCGACGACGTCGAAGGCGTCGATGTAGCCCTCGTCCTTCAGCACGCCCGCGATGCCGCGGCAGACCTTGCTGTTCAGCACGTCCACCTTCTTGGAACGGTTCCGGACGGCATTCCGGATCCGGGTCAGCATGTCCGCGATGGGGTCAACAATCGCCATCTCAAACCTCGATCTTGCTCGGTGGTCCTTGGTCAGTTCGTTCGCCGCGTCGGTCCGATCGGAGCTTCCCTTGGTGGGCTTCCGGTGCTGGGCTTACCAGCTGGCCTTCCTCATGCCCGGGATCTTGCCCTCGAGGGCGAGCTTGCGGAGCATGATGCGGCTGATCCGGAACTTCCGGTACACGCCGCGGGCCCGCCCGGTGAGCTCGCACCGGCGCACGATCCGTGTGCTGAACTTGGGCTTCCGATTGGACTTGGCAACTTGCGCTTTGGTCGCCATCGTGTTCCTTCCCGCTGGGCGTCGTGCCGGGCACGACGCGTGAATCGCTTGCTATGACTCTCAGTTCTTGAATCGCAGTTCTTGACGTTCAGTTCTTGACTCTCGGTGCTCGATCACGCTTCGGTGGTTCAGACGCCCGCCGGGGCCGGGGCGGCCGGCGCGGGGGTGGGTGACTTGCGGGAGACCTTTTCCTCGGGCTTGGTGAACGGCATGCCCATCTGCTCGAGCACGAAGCGGCTGAGCTTGGCGTCGGAGTTCTTGAAGACCAGGTTCAAGTGCATGCCGTGGGTGAACTGGGCGTCGGCCATGTTGATCTCGGGGAACACGCCCTGCTCCGTGAGGCCGAAGGAATAGTTGCCCTGCTTGTCGAAGGCGTCGGTGGGCACGCCGCGGAAGTCCTTGATTCGGGGGGTCGCCAGGTTGATCAGGCGATCGAGGAAGTGCCACATGCGCTCGCGCCGGAGCGTGACCATCACGGCGGTCTCGATGCCCTCGCGTACCTTGAAGTTTGACACGGACTTCTTGGCCTTGATCACGATCGGCTTCTGCCCCGTGATCTTGGTCAGCGTCTCGATGATCGTGCCCTTGATGTGCGGCGGGATCTTGGTGCCCTCGATGTGACGCCCCATGTTCACGTTGAGCACGATCTTCTCGAGTTTGGGCATCGCGTTCACGTTGCCGATCTCGAACTTGCTTTTCAGCTCCCCGCGGATCTTGTCGCGGTAGAGATCGCGCAGGCGCGGCGGGACCGCCGGGCCCGTGTCGACCACCTCGGCCTCCGCGTGCTTCTTGGACGACGAGCCACCCTTGGGAGCACCGCCCTTGGGCGCGCCGCCCTTCTCACCCTTGGGCGCACCCTTCGGAGCTCCCTTGTTCGCGTCTTTGTTCTGGTCCTTCGACATGGCTCTTGCTCGTCTTGATGCTCCCACGCGCGGGCCGCGGGATGGAACTCAATTACTTCGCGGCCTTCTTGGTCTTGGCTTTTCCTTCGGCTTTCCCCTCGGACTTGGTCTCGCCTTTGCTCTCGCCTTTGGCGGGCTTCTCCACCTTGGCCGGAGCGGCCTTGGCGCCGCGGGCGGGGGAGACCACGTTCAGGACCTTCAGGTCCTTGCCGCGGTGTCGCGCCACGCGGGCCTTGCTCCCGTCGGGTTGGACGCGGAAGCCAACGCGAACGGCCTTGCCGTCGACCGCGGGGCTGACCTTGCTGATGTGGATCGGCGCCTCACGCTGGATCACGCCGCCCTGCGGGGACTGCTGGGTCTTCTTGAGGTGCTTGGTCTGGAGGTTGATCCCCTTGACCACGACCTGGGCGTTTTTGGGGTCGACGCTGAGAACCTCGCCGACGCGGCCCTTGTCGTCGCCGCTGGTCACCATCACGGTATCGCCTTTGCGGACATGCGCGGGCATCACACCACCTCCGTCGCGAGGGACACGATCTTCATGTAGTTCTTGTCGCGCAGCTCGCGGGCGACCGGCCCGAAGATGCGCGTGCCTTTGGGGTTGCCGTCGTCCTGGATCAGCACGACCGCGTTGGAATCAAACGCGACGTAGGACCCGTCGGCGCGGCGCGTGGGCTTGGTCGTGCGGACGACCACGGCCTTGCTCTTGTCGCCGGGCTTGACGTCGCCGCCGGCCATCGCCTTTTTGATCGAGACGAAGACGCGGTCGCCCACGCCGGCGATCCGCCGGGTGAAGCGTCCGGTTGCGGTCGACCCGCCGTACACGCGGATGACGTAGGCGATTTTGGCGCCCGTGTTGTCCGCGACCTCGCATCGTGTTTCTTGTTGGAGCATGACTCACCGACCGTTCGTGATTCCCGGCGCCGTCTTCGGCCTCGCCCGGGGGGATTGTGCGACAACTCTTACTGAACCTGCTTGGCGCTCTCCATGAGGGCGGCCTTCTCGGCACGCTTCTCGACGATCCTCACCAGCTGCCAGCACTTGGTCTTGCTGAGCGGGCGGCACTGCACGCACTCGACGACATCGCCGGTGCGGGACTCGTTCCGCTCGTCGTGCACGTGCAACACCGTGCGCCGGCGGATGTACTTGCCGTACTTGGGGTGGCTGGCCATGTAGCTCACCACCACCTTGCGGGTCTTGCTCCGCTTGTCGCTCTCGACGACGCCGACCTTGGTGGCCTTGTCGGCCGCGTTGGTCGTGCTCGCCGGCGCCTTGGCGGCCGGGGTCTTGCTCGTGCTGATCGTCGCCTTCGCCATCGTGTTCCACCTTGAATGTCGGGGTGTCGATCCCCCCCGAGCTCAGGTCCCTGTTCCTGGAGTGCTGCCTACTTCTTTGCCGCCGCCAACGTCCGCGCGGTCCGCTCCGTCAGGAGACGCGCGATATCCGCCTTGAGCTTGCCGAACTGCGACGTGTCCTTGATCTTCTCGGTCACCGTCTCGGAGCGGAGGGCATAGACCTTGGCGCGGAGGCGCGCCAGCTCGATCTTGATCTCTTCGTCCTGCAGTGCTCGAACTTCTTTGCCGTTCATGGAACTCACCTTGATTCCGGGATGTTGATTCCGGGATGTTGATTCCCGGATGCTGGCTCACTCGCCCGAACCCCGGGACGCGATCGAACCTTTCCGCTTACACCGCCACGCGCCGACCGACCATCCGGCAACGCACCGGCATCTTCATCGCCACGCGGACGAACGCGGCCTTGGCGACCGCCTCGGGGACGCCCGCGATCTCGAACAGCATCGTGCCCGGCTTCACCCGCGCCGCCCAGTAGTCCACGTCCGCCTTGCCCGTGCCCATTCGGGTTTCCAGGGGTTTCTTGGAAATGGGCTTGTCCGGGAAGACGCGGATGATGAGCTTGCCTTCGCGCTTGAGGAAGTGCTGAGCCGCGATACGACCGGCCTCGATCACCGTGCCCTTGAGCCAGATGCCCTCGAGGGCCTGCAGGCCGTAGTCCCCGTACGCGACGTAGTTTCCCTTCGTCGCCTTCCGGTCGCGGACGCGCCGCATCTCCTTGCGGTACTTCACTCGTTTGGGCATCAGCGCCATCGGTCAGACTCCAAGAAAACAGGCCCATCCCTCACTCGGACGAACCCGAGGAACACTCGTGCACCAGGACGCGATCACTTCCGCCCGCGGGCCCGGGCGCGGCCGCCCGCCGCGTTCGACTCTTCCTCGGTCCGCTCGGTCGTGTACATGCCCTTGTAGATCCACACCTTGATCCCGATCACGCCGTAGGTCGTGCGGGCTTCGCCGAAGCCGTACTCGATCCGGGCCTGAAGCGTCGAGAGCGGGAGCGAACCAAACTTGATGTCCAGGCGACGGCTCATCTCCGCCCCGCCCAGACGCCCCGACATCGTCACCTTCACGCCAAGAGCCCCCGCGGCCATGATCGCCTCGGCCCGCATCTTGGCCGCGCGCCGGAACGCCACGCGCTTCACCAGCTGCTCGGCCACCGCTTCGGCGGCCAACTGCGGATCAAGGTCAGGGTTCTTGACCTCGATGATCGAGATCGCGACCTTGCGCCCCGTCATGTACTGGAGCTCTTCGGTCATCCGCTCGACCTCGGCGCCCTTGGGGCCGATCACCAGGCCCGGGCGGGCCGTCTTGATGATGACCTTCAACTCCTCGCGCGTGCGTTCGATATGCACGTCCGACACGGCGGCCGACGGCGGTTTGCGGTTCAATCGCTTGTCCAGGTAGCGCCGGATCTTCTCGTCCTCGACGAGCAGCTCGCCGTAGAGGGCCTTGGGGGCGTACCAGCGGCTGCGGTGGGCCTCGGTGATGCCCAGGCGGAATCCAAAGGGCTGGGTCTTCTGTCCCATTAGCGGCTCCCCCTCTTGCGACCGGCCGAACGCTCCTCGACCCCGATCGTGATGTGGCTCGAACGCTTCATGATCGGGTGGGCCCGACCGCGGTCCTTGGGCTGGAATCGCTTCATCGTCGGGCCTTCGTCGACCATCGACAGCGACACGACCAGCTTGGTCACGTCGGCCTCGAACTGCTCCGCGTCGGCGATCGCCGCGGCCAGCGCCTTGCGGACGTTGTCCGCCGCCCGCTTGGGGCTGAACGTCAGCAGGTTGAGGGCCTGGTCGACCGACTTGCCACGCACCAGGTCCGCGATCAGGCGGGCCTTGCGCGGGCTCCCGCGGTGGTAGCGCACCTTGCTCTCAAAGCGGGCAACGTCCTTGGTGGACGCCCCCACCGCAGAGGCCAGGCGCGCGATGTCCGACGCCTTGCACACCGGCAGATGACGACCGGCCAGCCAGTTGTCGACCGCGCGCAACGCACGCTCGCCGGCCAATCCCGGACGCTCCACGGCCTGCGCCAGCTGGTCGCGGGAGATCCCCGCCTTGGTCGCCAGCGCCCTGAGTTTCTCAGCTTGAAGTCTCACGGCCTATTCCCCAATCTGCGAACAACTCTGCGTACACGATTCATTCACCGGGCCCAGGGACACCCGGACTTGCTTCTCACCACCACACCTGAGACCCGATCAGCCCTTGGCGGGCGCCGCGGCACCGGCCTTCTCGCCGGCCTCGATGCCTTCCTTCTTGTTCGTGTGCCCGCGGAACGTGCGGGTGTGGCTGAACTCGCCCAGCTTGTGCCCCACCATGTCCTCGGTCACGAACACGTCGTTGAACTGCTTGCCGTTGTGCACCTTGAAGGTGTGCCCGACGAACTCGGGAACGATCGTGCACCGACGAGCCCAAGTCTTCAGCGGCTCGCGCCGGCGCGTCTGGTTCATCTCCTCCACCTTCCGGTAGAGCTTCTCGTCGACAAACGGACCCTTCTTCAGGCTGCGACCCATCGTTCCATCCTCACTCGGCGGGCTTCAGCACCCCGCCGTCTGTCTGCCTTCTGCTTTTCGTCTTCTGGCTTCTGTCTTTCCTAGTGCCAAGTGCCGAATGCCTAGTGACTTCTACTTCAACACGCCGTACCGCTTGTTGGCGCGGCGGCGGATGATGAGCTTGCTGGAGTGCTTCTTGCGATTCCTGGTCGTGCCGCCCTTGGCCAAGACGCCGGTGGGACCGCACGGCGGTCGGTTGCCCTTGGAGCGACCCGAGCCGCCGCCCAGCGGGTGGGCGTGGTGGCTCTTGGCCACGCCGCGGGTGATCGGACGCCGACCCTTCAGGCGGGTCAGACCGGCCTTGCCGAGTCGACGCAGGCGATGGTCGGGGTTTCCGACCTGCCCGATGGTGGCGCGGCAGGTGATTGGAACGCGCCGGACTTCGCCCGAGGGCAGCGTGAGCGTCGCGTAGTCGCCTTCCTTGTTGGTGAGCTTGGCGTAGTTGCCGGCCGAGCGGCACATCTGAGCGCCGCGACCCGGGGTCAGCTCGACGCAGTGCACGTCGAGGCCGGTCGGGATGAAGCGGAGCTGCATGTTATTGCCGATCGTGGGCTCGCCGGCGGTCTCGTTGAGCGTGACGATCGTCTGGCCGAGCACCAGGCCCGCGGGCGAGGGGATGTAGCGTTTCTCGCCGTCGGGGTATTGGATGAGGGCGATGTGGGCGGAGCGGTTGGGGTCGTACTCGATGCCGATGACCTTGCCCTCGATACCGTCGCGGTCGCGCCGCTTGAAGTCGATGAGGCGGTACATCTGCTTGACGCCGCCGCCGCGACCACGCATGGTGATCTTGCCGGAGTGGTTGCGCCCGCCCTTCTTGGGCTTGGGGACCATGAGAGCGTGCTCGGGCGAGGCCTTGGTGACCTCGGCGTGCATGTTCACCGACGCGAATCGGCGCCCGGCGCTGGTCTTCTTGTATGTGCGAATCGGCATGGCTGGCCTCGAATCCTTCGGGAGGCGGGCTCCCGTCAATCACTCACAACTCAGAACAGCTCGATCTGGTCCTCGGGGTGCAGGCGGACGACGGCCTTCTTGGTGGTGGGCTCGACCACCAGCCCGTACTTCAGCCGACGCTGCTTGCCCTTGCGGACCTGCGTGTTGACGCCGACGACCCGCACCTTGTACAGCTGCTCGACGGCGGCCTTGATCTCGTCCTTGTCGGCGGTGCGGTCGACGAGGAACGTGTACCGCTTCTCCTCGTTCATGCCGAACGTCGCCTTCTCGGAGATCAGCGGCTTCTTGATGACGTAGATCGCGTCCATTACTTGGCCTCCTCAGCCTTGCGGCCCAGGGGGTTGATCTTGGCCTCTTTGCCCGTCTGCGACGACGGGCCCTTGAGCCACGCCTCGAGATCGCCCTTGGCGATCACGAGATAGCGGTGGTTGAGCATGTCAAAGGCGTTGAGCTGGTCCGCCCGGCAGGTCGACACGGCCTCGAGGTTGCGGGCCGAGGCTCGGGTGGTCTCGCCGGCGGTCGCCGCGGTCACCGCGACCAGGGCGGTGTTGTCGACCTTGACGGCGCCCAGGAATGCCTGGAAGTCTTTGGTCTTGGGCGCGGCGAACTCGATCTTGTCGATGACGCGGACCTCATTGTCAACGAGCTTGGCGAGGAAGGCGTTTCGGTTGGCCTTGCGGCGCATCTTCTTGGGCATGGTGAGGCGGAAGTCCTCACGCGTGCGCTTCTTGGAGTGCCCGTGACCGCCGCCCTTCATCAGGTTGACCTTGCGGTCGCCGTGACGGGCGTTGCCGGTGCCCTTCTGCTTGTAGATTTTCCGGGTCGCGCCCTCGACCTCGTGGCGGTTCTTGGTTTTGGAGGAGCCCTGACGCAGGTTGGCGTGGTACATCACGTACGCCTGCTTGATCAGGGCGGGGTTGACGGCGCCGCCCAGCGACTGCTCGTCAATCTTCATCGAGCCAACCTGTTGGCCCTGCATGTTGTAGACGGGGACATCCATCTGTCTTACCTCGTCCGACGCCTGGGCCCGTTGCCGGGCCGCCTTCACACCCGGATGAATCCGGGCTCTTGAAAGACCTCGCCTCCTCCGGCCGCCCCATTCACACATCGGGGGACACGGATTCGACTCGGCTGTCCTTGCGGCGATGGTGTTTGGCCATCGACCGCACCGTTTGTTCCTGCCCGGCGGTTTCCTGGGCCCCCTCGCTGGGCCCCTCGGACCTTTCGGGCTCGTCGGTCCGGCCCGCTTTCGCGCCGCACCGCCGAATCTCACTCGATCAACCGAACCCCGACACGAGGTCGGCATTGTTGGCTCACCAAACCGACTTCGCTACCCCGCCTTGGCGGCGACCTTCTTGGCCTTGGACCGGTAGAGGCGGATCGCGGGACGAATCTCGACGGTCGAGCGGTTAGCGCCCGGGACCGGACCCTTCACCAGGAGCAAGCCCTGGGCGGGGTCAACGCTGACAACATCGAGGCTGCGGGCGGTGACGCGCTCGTCGCCCAGGTGCCCGGCCATCTTCTTGCCCTTGGCCAAGCCGCCGCCGAAGCCGCGGTTGGAGCACAGGCCGCCGATCGAGCCCGGCGAGCGGTGCTTGCGCTCCGTGCCGTGCGAGGCGGGCATGCCCTTGAATCGCCAACGCTTCATCACGCCGGCGAACCCTTTGCCCTTGCTGGTTCCGACGACATCGACGTACAGGTGGTCCTTCAGCTGATCGACGGTCAGGGTCTGCCCGAGCGTGTAGTTCGCCAGTTCCTCGGCCTTGACGTGGAACTCGCGGTGGGTCCGCTTGGGGTCGGTGCCGGCCTTGAAGTCGTGGCCGATCATGGGCATGGTCGAATTGCGGGCCTTGACATCGTCGAACCCGATCTGCACGGCCGCGTAGCCGTCCTTGTCCGGGGTCTTGATCTGCGTGACGACGCAGGGGCCGACCTGGATGACGGTGACGGGCACGCTGACGCTGCCCTTGAAGACACGCGTCATGCCGATTTTCTTTCCGAGCAACGAGAAACCCATGCCTCACCTCAAACACACACGGGCCGGTCCCCAAGGGGCCGACCCGCGTCGATTTCAAGCCTTGATCTTTACGAACACACCGGCGGGGACCACGAGTCGATTGAGCGCTTCAACGGTGCGGGCGTTGGGCTCGATGATGTCGATGATCCGCTTGTGGGTGCGGATCTCGAACTGTTCGCGGCTTTTCTTGTCGATGAACGGCGAACGGAGGACCGTGTACCGCTCGACGCGCGTGGGGAGCGGGATCGGCCCCGCGACTTTGGCGTTGGTGCGCTTGGCGTGGTCCACGATTTCCTTGGCCGACGCGTCGAGCGCCAGGTGGTCGTAGGCCTCCATCCGAATTCGAATCTTGCCGCCCGTCATTGACTGACCGCCTTCTCGGAGTTCCAACCGCCCAAGC
>JAEUJA010000129.1 GCA_016793195.1 Phycisphaerae bacterium | reverse complement strand
AGCAGCGCCGTTGCCACCGCCCTCGCCCCGTCCGCCGGCCCGAGCGACTGGAGCGCTGCCTTCATCGCTCCGCGCTTCGCGTCGTCGCGCATGAGCGACAGCACGGCCGCGCCCGCGCGGGCAAGGTTCTGTTCCGCGTCGACCAGATCATCCTCAATCACGCACGCGCCCGCCCGAACCAGCCCCGCCGCGTTCGCCCGCTGGTGCTGGTCCTTGTGGTACGGATACGGCAAGAACACGCTCGGCGTCGCGTTCGCCCACGCCTCGGCCACGCTCCCCGCGCCCGAGCGGCTGATCGCAAGCTCGGCCGCCCCCCACGCCACGCCCATCTCGCGGAAGAAGGCCTCGACCACCGCGGGAATCCCCGCCGATTTCAGGGCCGCACGCGAATCGTCGATGTCTTTCGCGCCCGTCCTCGGGCCCGTCTGATGGACCACCTGCCAGCCGCGCGAAACAAAGTCCGCGGCGTGCTTTTCGATCAGCGCGACCAGCAGCTTGTTGATCGAGCCCGCGCCCTGGCTGGCGCCCGTCACCAGCAGCACCGGGCGATCGGGATCAAGCCCGAGCTTGGTTCGGCACGCCCGCGCATCGCCCGGGGCCATGGCCGCGGCACGCACGATCGGGCGGATCACCGGCCAGTTCACGCCCGGTGTCTCGGCCGCCGTGAACACCCGTGCCGCGTGACGCGCGATCCAGCGATTGGCGCGTCCCGGCGTGGCGTCGAGATTCACGAGCGTCACCGGCACACGCTCCACGCGGGCGGCCTGGGCGACGGGCGCGGAGACAAATCCCCCGGTCGCAACGACATCGACCTGCCCGTGCTCGCGCCTGAGCTTCTGGATCATCGCCCGCGCCGCGCGCACCGACGCGCCCCACGAGCCGAGAAACTTCAGGAGGCCGCGTGGTCGAAGCGAGAACGGCTCGGCGGGGATCGCCTCAAACTCGCGCGACTCGTCCCTGAGAATCTGCGCATCGAGCGCGCGACGCGACACCGCGAACACGCAACGCGGGCGGCGACCAAGAAGCGACCCAAGCTGCTCGGCGATGGCGAGGTTCGGAAAGATGTGCCCGCCGGTTCCGCCGCCGGCAAGGACAAAGGCGCGGTTCGGTGTGTTGCTCGACATCGTGGCTCCGGGAGATACACACCGGCGGGGACCGCCGGGCCACCCAAGGCCGCCCATCACGCCGCGGGCGCAGGCGGCGCGCCGGGAGTTTCGAGCGCCGGCTCGTCGTCGCCGACAAGCAGCGAGCGCGACTGCGTGCGATCGATCGCCCACAAGAGGCCCAGCGAGAACGCCGTCAGGATCCAGCCCGACCCGCCGCGGCTGACCAGCGGGAGCGCGATGCCCTTGGTGGGGGCCATGCCCGTCACGACCGCCAGGTTGATGATCGCCTGAATGCCGAGCGTCGCGATGATGCCCAGGCCCATGAGACGCAGGAACGAATCACGCTCGCGCTTCACGATGCCAAGCCCGGTCCAGATGAGCAGCAGCAGCACGCCGATGACGGCCGCCGCCCCCGCCACGCCTAGCTCCTCGCAGACAATCGCAAAGAGAAAATCGGTTTCGTCCTCGGGCAGGTAGCCGAACTTCTGCTGCCCGTGCCCCAGCCCGCGACCGAAGACCTCGCCGCCGGCGACCGCCGACATCGACTGGATCATGTGATAGCCCGAGCCCTCGGGGTCGGCGTAGGGGTTCTTGAACGCCAGCACGCGCTGCACGCGGTACGGGCTGTTCACGATCGCAATCGCCAGGCCCGCCAGGCCCAGCGGCACAAACGTCGCAAAGTGCCAGAACCGCGCGCCCGCCGCCAGCAGGATCACGCACGAACTCGCCAGCACCAGCGCGCCCGTGCCAAGGTCCGCGATCACGATAAAACACGACACCACCCCGGCAAACACCAGCCCCGGAACCAGCCCGCGCCAGAACTGATGAAGCACCGCCGCCCGACGGCAGCAATACCACGCCACCGCGCCGATCATCGCCCACTTCACGATCTCGCTGGGCTGGACCGACAGCGCATCGCCAAGGCCGGGGATCGGCAGGCGAATCCAGCGGTGCGCACCGTTGACCTCCTTGCCGATCACCGGGGCATAGACCAACGCCAGCAGCACGACGAAGAGCACAAGCGGCGAGACGAGGAACGACAGGCCGGAAAACAGCGGGGCGCCCGGGCGGGTGAGCCCGTGGTCGGGCTCGCCGAAATACGCGGCCAGGCGCCGAACCGGCAGGCGCGAGGCCACGAGCATGGCCGCCACCGCCAGGGCCATATAGATGGTGGAGCGCGAGAGCAGCAGGGCCCTGGGCGACACCCCCTCGGCCAGGACGGTCATGCCCGCGGAGTTGACCATCACCACGCCGACCGTCAGGAGGGCGATCACGCACAGAGCGACAACCTGGCCGGGGCGCAGCATGGACTGATTATCGGCGCGAGGCGGCCAGGGCGCACAAAGGAGGGGCGGCCTTGGTAGCCCCCGCCCACGATCGACGGCTCTCCGGGGAGGCGCCGCTTCACCGCCGAACTCAGGACTGGTGGCGTCGGCATGACACATGGGCCGCGCTCGGGCTCACTCGCCTTGGCCACCGAGCGGACTCTCGGTATACTGTTTGCTCTGCTTGGCGTACAGCGACCGAAAGCGATCCTTGTGTAACTCGCCCGTGGTATCCGTCCGGCGCGGGCGGGCGGTGTGTCGGGTGATCCATTCGAGCAGGACCATGTCGAGATGCACGGCACAGGGACGGACATGACAAGGCCGCACGAATACGCCGCCGCGGCGGTATGGGCGGAGTCCAAGGGTGCATGGCGGGCGTTCCTGTTCTGGTCCGTTCCGATGCTGGTTGGGCTGGCGCTGGCCGCCGGTTTTCAGCTCGGGTTTCTCTTGCCGAAGTTCGGCACGGGCTCATCGGACCTTGACCGGTGCATCGAGCTGGGCAAGCTCTACAACCGGGGGTTCGCCGATCAACCGACGGCGGTGTTCATCGGCGACTCTGTTTCGGTCGAGGGTATCGACGCGGCCGCGGTCGCCCTGAGCGCGCC
>JAEUJA010000126.1 GCA_016793195.1 Phycisphaerae bacterium | reverse complement strand
GGGAGCGAGATGAGGATGGTGAGCGTGGTGGTTGTGAGCGCGACCTTCGCTGAGTTGAACAGACCGTCGAGCAAACGCGGGTCCCGGAACACCGACAGGACGTGGTCCAGCGTGAAGCCCGTCCCGCTCGTGATGTCCGTGGCGAACCCGCCGCGCACGGTGAGCCAGATCGGATAGAGAAGAAAGATCGCCAGGATGAACAGAACCCCGGCCATGAGGACGTACGGCCATGCGTGCCGCAACAGCGCCGCCCGAGCCCTCGCGATCGCGCCGGGTTGGTTCATCGGGGGCGAGTGTATCGCGGGGAAGACGAGACGGAGCGACAAAGAGACGGAGAGACGAAGTGAAGACAAGAGGGGAGTGGGGAGTCGGGAATGGGGAGGGCAATCCGAAAAGAAGTGGCGAAGTGGCGGGCACAGCCAAATCGCAAAAGTTCAAATCACCAATTCGCCAATTCGGAAAAGGAGTGGCGGGCTGAGGAGAAGGGGAATGGCGAATGGAGTGACGTCAAAGAAGAGCGATGTCGTTCGCTCGCGGAGTGAATTCACCAACCAAGAAGCCGGGCCAACGAAAAAGCCGGGCGTTGGGCCCGGCTTGGTGGGATCGTTCGGTGGCGACGGCCGCGGGGCGCGGATTACGGATCGAGCTTGCGGAGGGAGAGGTTGAATTCGACGAGGCGTTCGCGGATTTCCTTGAGCGAGGTCGCGCCGAAGTTCTTGACGCCCATGAGCTCGGCCTCGGTGTGACTGGCCAGGTCGCCGACGGTGTGGATGTTCAGCAACTGGAGCGCCTTGCGGGCGCGGACCGACAGGTTGAGGTCCGACACGGGCTTGCCCAGGGTCTGCTCCTGGCCGGTGCCCTTGTACTGATCCTGGAGGGCGCGACGCGCGGCGCGGTGGGCGTCTTCGAGGCCCTGGCCAAGGCGCAGGCCGCGGGCGGTGAGCATCTGCTTGATCTCTTGCAGGCTCGACTCGCCGAAATTCTTGTAGCTGAGCAGCTCGGCCTCGGTGATGCGGAGCAGGTCGCCCAGCGAGCGGATGTTCATCTTCTTCAGGCAGGTGCGCGCCCGGACCGACAGCTCGAAATCCGTCACCGGCGTGTCCAGCAGCGCCTTGCGCTTGAACGTGTCCCGGTTCTCGTCTTCCTCGATGACCATCTCGCGGCTGGCCTGCACGTCCTTCATGTAGAGGCGCGCCCGCGGGTGGTTGGGGTTGGTCTCAAGCACCTGGCGGAGGCAGCGCTCGGAGCGGACGAAATCGCCGCGATCTTCGTACAGGATGCCGAGGTTGATCAGGGCGTTGATGGGCGCCGGCACCTGCGAGCAGGCCTGCTCATACATCGCGATCGCCTCGTCCTCCTCGCCCACGCGGTCCAGCTCATAGCCGAGCATGAAGAGGTGGTCGGGGCTCTCGGGATCGGCGGCGACGGCCTTGCGCAGCTCCGCGATGCAGGTCTCGTGGTCGCCGCTGTTCCGCAGCTTGCGCGCCACCGCCGCGTGGGCGCTGGCCGCCTGGGTATCCCGACGGACGGATTCTTCAACACCGATCACCGTGTCCAGCGGATCATGCGACATCCGGGCATCCTCTATAAGGGACCGGCCGCCTCGTGCGGGCCCGGTCGTGGGAGAAACGTTAGGGGGCCTGAAGCCCGCTCTCAAGCCTCGCCCGTCGTCGGGGGCTCGACCAGGCGCATCGACTTCCACTTCCCGGTCAGGAACCGACCAAGCAGCAGCACGCACAGGGCGAAAATGTACACCGCGGCGGCGATCCAAGGGCCGAGGGATTCCAGCCCCGGGAAGACCCGGATCGTGAAGAACCCGCCGCCCACGATGATGGTCCAGGAGGCGATGACGGTCGCGACGCCCGCAAAGACCGTGTCGCCCGCGCCGCGAAGAGCCCCCGACATGACCATCGCGGTCGCGTCAAAGAGCTGGAAGGCGGCGGTGGCGATGAGCATCATGGACCCCAGGCGGACCAGTTCGTCGGCCCTCGGCGCCGCGGTCCCGTCCTCGATGAACAGACGCACGAGCGACGCCCGGAATACCACGAACAGCACGCCGCACACGCCCATGTAGACGATGGCGAGCTTGGTCGCCAGCCAGGCGCGGGCTTCGGCCAGGTCGGGCCGGCCCGCCCCGATCTGCTTGCCCACGATGGCCTGGCACGCCACCGAAATCCCCACCGCCGGCATGAACGACAGCGACATGTACTGGTGCGCGATCCAACCCGCGGAGGCGTGCTCGGGCCCGAAGTGGCTGACGAGGTACACCATGAAAAAGGCCCAGCAGATCATCTCGTTGCCGAACATGAGCCCCGCGGGCCAGCCGACACGCCCGATGTCCTTCACATGCGACAGGCTCCAGCGCCAGGCTCGCCGGGTGTGATACGCCGCGTTCATCTTCGGCCCCAGGAACACCGCCAGCGGGATGAGCAGCTCCACGCCCGACGCGATCACCGTGCCCCACGCCGACCCGGCGATCCCCATGGGCTTGATGCCCAGCGCCGTGCCCATCCAGCCGCACACGCGCCCGAAAAGCCCGAGGTCGTCCGGCACCGGGCCGTCGCCGAAGATGAGCACGGCGGAGATGAAGAGGTTGACGATGTTGGCGGCGATGCCCGCGACCATCACGATGCCGGCGCGGTGCATGCCGTAGAAAAACTGCGAGAGCGAGCGCGTCCACATGTTGAGCACACCGCCCAGCAGAAGAATCTGCCCGTACTGCGTCGCCCACGCGCCCTGCTGGGCGTCCATCCCGATCGAGGCGAAAACCCGCGGGAGCACCGCCGCCAAGGGCAGGAGCACGACGATCCAATAGATCGCGCCGATCCAGACCGCGTTCCAGACGTAGGCGGGCCCGCGCTCGGGCCGCCCGGCCCCGTGGTTCTGCGCCACAAACGTGTTGACGACGTTGAGGGCGCCGATGGCGATGGACTGCGGGACCCACGCCGCCAGCCCGCCGTTGCCCTGCGCCCCGACATACTCAGGGCCCAGGCGCGAGACCAGCCACTTGTCGGTAAAGGTCATCAGGGTGTACGACAGCATCGTCGCGACCGTGGGGCCGGCGACGGCGAGCAGTTCGCGGAGCGGGCTTGCGGGCACGGCGTCGCCCGCGCTGGATGGAACGCGCGTGTCGGACATGTGGGCCTTGCTCTTTGGTGGTGGGTGCGGATGATAGCCGAGATTGGCGCAAGGGCCCGGGGCGATGGGCCGCAGGGAATGGGCAATGGTCGAGCCGCAATCCCGGTCTAGAGTGCCCGGGCCGCCTTCCGCCGCGCCATCTGCGCCGCCAGCTCAATCGCCGACACCATGCTCCCCTCGTCGGCCATGTTCTTGTCCGCAATGTCGAACGCGGTGCCGTGGTCGGGGCTGGTGCGGATGATGGGCAGCCCCAGTGTGACGTTGACCGCGCGATCCCATGCCAGCACCTTGACCGGGATGAGCCCCTGGTCGTGGTACATGGCGACGACGAGGTCGAACCGGCCGCGGAGAGCGGCGTTGTAGATGGTGTCGGCGGGGAACGGGCCGTCGGCGTCGACGCCGCGCGCCCGGGCGAGCTCGATCGCGGGCACAATGATCCGCTCGTCCTCGTCGCCCATCAGGCCGTGCTCGCCGGCGTGCGGGTTGAGCCCGCAGACACCCACGCGGGGCGATCCGTGCCCCGAATCCCGCCCAAGCTCGCGGACGGCCGCCGCCCCCAATCCGATCACCCCCGCGATCCGAACGGGCGAAAGCAGCGACGCCACCCGCATCAACGGCACGTGGATGGTGACAAGGACGACGTTCAATTCGCGGCGATTCGTGGCCGCGTCCGCCGGCGCGTGGAACAACATCGCGGCCGAATCAACGCCGCAGCGCTCCGCCAACAGCTCGGTGTGCCCGGGGTATCGCCCGTGCCCGGCCCGCTTCCAGGCCTCCTTGGAGATGGGCGCGGTCACGATCGCGTCGGCGTGCCAGGGATCGGCCCGGCCCGCGCCGGCTCGCGGGCGCAGCGCCATCGCGATCGCGTCGTCGACAAAGTCGAACGACAGGTGCCCCGCCGCGGCCGAGACCTTGCCCATCTCGATCTCGTGCGCGGCGTGCCGATCGATCACGAGGACGTCGCCGGGCGAAATGTCGTCCGGCGCGGCGGCGCTCTGGCTGGGGCTGTCTGACGCCGGTCCGAACTTCGTGTGATCGATGACGCGCCAGAAGGGCGCGATGCCGGCGTTGGCCGCGGCTCG
>JAEUJA010000112.1 GCA_016793195.1 Phycisphaerae bacterium | reverse complement strand
CCAGGGCCAGCGCCCCACCCTCCGCGTCAAGACCGGCACCTCCGACATGAACGTCGTCGCGCCGCGTTGGAATTGCCCGATCGCCGCCTACGGCCCAGGCGACAGCGCCCTCGACCACACGCCGCGCGAGCACATCAGCCTCACCGAATACCTGCGCGCCGCCCGCGTCCTCACCCAGGCCCTCGAATCGCTCGCCGCAGAACTCGCGGCCAACGCCCCCATCCAAGCGCCCGCTGCATCAACCACCGAATTACCCAAGGAGCCCTGAAATGCCCGTCGACCAGTTCTCGATCATCGAATCCACGCTCCGCGAAGGCGAGCAGTTCGTCAACGCCTTCTTCACCACCGACCAGAAGTTGCAACTCGCGCGGATGCTCGACGAGTTCGGCGTCGAATACCTCGAACTCACCTCGCCCATGGCCTCGCCCCGAAGCCGCGACGACTGCGCCGCCATCGCCGCCCTGGGGCTGAAGGCCAAGGTCCTCACCCACACCCGCTGCCACATCGACGACGCCCGCGTCGCCGTCCAGACCGGCGTCGACGGCGTCGACGTCGTCATCGGAACCTCCTCCCAGCTCCGCCGATTCAGCCACGGCCGCACCATCGACCAGATCATCGGCATCGCCTCCGAAGTCATCCCGTTCCTCCGCGAATCCGGCGTCGAAGTGCGCTTCAGCACCGAAGACAGCCTGCGAAGCTCGTGGGAAGACCTCTTCCGCGTGTACGAGGCCGTCGACGCGATGGGCGTCGATCGCGTCGGCGTCGCCGACACCGTCGGTATCGGTTCGCCGCGACAGATCTACGACCTCGTCTCGCAGCTCCGCGCCCGCGTCAGGGCCGACATCGAGTTCCACGGGCACAACGACTCCGGCTGCGCCATCGCCAACGCCTTCGCCGCCCTCGAAGGCGGCGCCACCCACATCGACACCAGCGTGCTCGGCATCGGCGAACGCAACGGCATCACCTCCCTCGGCGGCCTGGTCGCCCGCATGTACGTCACCAACCCCGATTCGGTCCGCAAGTACAACCTCCCGCTCCTCCGCACCATCGATCAGACCGTCGCCGAGTGGGTCGACGTCGATGTCCCCTTCAACAATTACATCACCGGCTTCAGCGCCTTCACCCACAAGGCCGGCATCCACGCCAAGGCCGTCCTCAACGACCCGACCACCTACGAAGCGCTCCGCCCCGAGGACTTCGGGCTGACCCGATACATCCACATCGCCCACCGTCTCACCGGCTGGAACGCCGTCAAGAGCCGCGCCGAGCAGCTCGGCCTGGTCCTCGACGACACCCAGGTCCGCGAACTGACCAAGAAGATCAAGGCCCTCGCCGACTGCCAGGCCATGACGCTCGACCACGTCGACCACCTCCTGCGCGAGGCCGCCGTCCCACAGACCACAACCTAGATTCCAACCTTCCCTGGCGCTACGCCCTTCCATTGCCAGTCGAGACCACGGCGCCTTTGGTGGCCTGCCTCTCCGAGGCGGGTCTTCTCCGCCGATTCCAAGGGCTCGCGGACTTCCGAGTGATACGAATGCTCTGACATCCGCACGCGGCTTCCACGCCGACGATGAGCGGAGTCCTCGAAGCGAATCGTCGTGCTCACCCCCGAGTTTGGTCGAGAGTGCGTGGCAATCGTTCAGATGTCCCCATTCCCCATTGCCTATTGCCCATTGCCTCTTTCCCGGATGTCCGTGCCCCGCCACAACGAAGCGCCCGCCCGCTCTGGATCGGTCCGCGTCGTTCACACGGCCCACCCACCACGCGATACCATCGCCCGATGTCCTCGACGGCCACCAAGCCCGGCTCCGACCCCGCTCGCGCCATCCCCATCCTCCTCGACAAGCACGGCCCGCGCCTCCGCGCCCTGGCCCTCCGCCTCTGCGGAAACGCCGCCGACGCCGACGACATGGTCCAGAACGTCTTCCTCCAGGCCTTCCGCAAGTGGCACCTCTTCCGCGGCGACGCCGATCCCGGCACATGGCTCTACGCCATCGCCGCCCGCGCCTGCCGCGCCCGCACACGCCGCACGGGCGGCCCTGATCGCCGAGTGCCCGCGATGTCGCAGCTCATGCCCTGGACCGAGACGACCGTGATGCGGATCGCCGCTTCCGCCTCGGGCCAGGAGAACCAGGCCGAACGCAACGAAGCCATCGCGTCCGTGCAGGGCGCCATCGTCCGATTGCCCGAGCACCTGCGCCTGCCGCTGGTGCTCAAGGACGTCTTGGAAATGTCGGTCGAGGACGTCGCGGCGGCCCTCGGCCTGGTCGAAAACACCGTGAAGACCCGGCTCCATCGCGCCCGCCTCGCCCTCCGCAAGATCATGACCGCCAAGGCGTCCCATGTCCCCGCCGCGCCGCCGATCTACGAAAAGCAAGTCTGCCTCGACCTGCTCAAAGCCAAGATGGACGCGATGGATCGCGGCGGAACGCCCGCCGGTTTCCGCGTGCCAAAGGCCGAGGTGTGCGATCGCTGCCGCGCCGTCTTCCGCGAGCTCGACCTGGTGCAAGACGCCTGTGCGCAGATCAGCGAGGGAGACCTGCCCGCGCCGCTCCGCGCCGCGATCAAGCGCGCCATCGATGCCGGCGCCGGGGCGGCGTCGCCCACTCCCAGCGACAGCCCGCGCTCCGCTCGATCGCCGCGCCATCGCACGCACGCCTCGCGCAGTCGCCCAGCTCGCTCGTGACCGGCCGCTCACGACCGGCCCACACATGATGTGTCAGCCTCGCCGCGCGCCATCCGCGTCACGCAGCCTTCGGCGCGGGCCGCCGCGAGCTGATCCGTGTTGATCCGCGCCGCTACTTCTTGCCGTCCGCGCCCGTCGTCCCGCTCGGCGCCTCCGCGGTCTTTTCAGCAGACGCCTTCACCGCCGCCGCCTTCTCCGCCGCGCGAGCCTTCTTCAGCGGCAGAAACTCGTCCCGGTACCAGTTCCACCACTTGTCCTGGTCCCAGCCCATGCCGATCGTCGGCCGCCCCGTATAGCGCGACGACAGCCCGATCAGCGAGTTGTGGACCTCCGTGCGATACGTCATCACCACCGCGTCGTTCACCCTTAGCAGCGTCCCCTGCGTGATCACGCTCACCTGCGGGTCAAACGCCACCGCGCTCTCGCTCACCACCGGCGTCAGGTCGGAGATAAACGCCGTCTGCTGCCCGATCAGGATGAACGCAAGGTCCCCCTGGCCCTGACCGTTCCCCCCGCCGCCCCCGCCGCTCGGCGCGCCCGAGACCTGGGCCGAAATCAGCCACGGGATCACCTCGTAGAGCCCGATGTTCTGCGCCAGCTCCGCCGCCGCCGCCATCTGCTTCTCGTCCCCGCTCCGCAGCGCCTTCAACACCACCAGATTGATCCGGTCCGAAACCCCGCCCACGTCCGCCAGCCGTCGCTGCAATCGATCCAGGGCCGCGGCCTTCACCTTTTCATCCCGGTCCGTCATCGCCACCCACGCCAGCGCCGCATCCCCCGAATCGCTCTTGGCGTCCGTGAAAATGTCCAGCACCGCCAGCCGCACATCCTCGCCGTCGCTCTTGAAAATCTCGATCAGCGACGCGAACACCGCCGGGTCCGTATAGGTCCGCAGCTTCGCCAGCCCCTCCTGACGGATGTCCACCCGCTTGATCGTCCCGAAGTGCGCACGACGAAGCTTGCGAAGCTCCTGCTCGATCGTGCGAATCCTCTTTCTCGCCGCCGCAAACTCCCGCTCCGCCGCGTCCTGCTCGGCCGTGGGGGCGCTGTCCGGCCCGATCGTCTCGATCGGCTCCCGGGATTGCTGCGCCATCACCGGCCACACCAACGCCGCCAACAGACCGGCCGCGATCAAAGAAGCGCGTCGCATCGTCATCACTCCAATTCGATCACGCCCGCCACAATCCATCCGGGCCACGATCCATCCGGGTCGCGTTCGGTTAGACGCCCCGACTCCCGCCGGGTTCCACCCTGAATCCTAGGGAGATTCCGCGACCGAGAGCCCACGTCCCGCCCTTGCGTGTCACCGACCGCGCTTCGCGGTCGGTGACCTTCGACGAAGCGATTCCCTCTGCCTCATCCTGAGCTTCCCCGCCTCCGTGGTGACGGTTCGCGGCCACACCTCACTCGCCATCCACCCCTTCGACTTCGCTTCCGCGGCGCCCGAATCCCGATCAAGGGTCCTCCGGCCTCGCTCCTCACGAGCCCGAAGCGCGAGCGAGGGTTTTCTCACCGCGCACAACGTCCTTATCCTCACAGTCCCTTTCCTCATTTGACCATTTGGCCATTTCTTCACTCCCCCGTCCGAAGCGTCGCCGTCGCGTCCGTCCCCAGCCGCTTCGCACCGCTCGCCGCCTGCTCCCGCGTCGCAAACATCCCCACCCGGACCGTGTACAGAATCTTCCCCTTGCTCGAAACCTGCACGATCCGCGGCGAGCCCAGGCTCGTCCCCGCCAGGTTCCCCCGCAGCCGGTCCGCCGCCGCCTGCGCGCGATCGCGGCTCGAATACGCCCCAACCTGGATCGTGTACCGCCCACCGCCGTCGCTCGTCGGCGCCTCCTGACCCAGCCGCTGATCGAGCATCCCCTTGAGCTGCGGGTTGCTCGCCGGCACTTCCTTCAACCCCGACAGATACGCCTGCCTGGCCTCGTCCTTGCGCCCCTGGGCCGCCAGCGCATCGCCCGCGTACATCCATGACGACGCCGACTCACTCCCCCGCAGTTTTCCCGCCGCCGCCAAAAGATGATCCGCCGCCTGCCGATGTTGCCCGCGCTCCTTCTCGATCATCCCCAGCGTCGAATTGGCCCAGCCCGACACCGTCTCGTCCGAACTCGAAAGCAGCGGCGAGACCCACCGCTCCGCCTCCGCGTTCCGCCCCAGCCACCGCGCCGAGTCGCCCGCCACCGCCGCCGCCCGATCGCGCTTCACGCCCTCGGGCTCGTCGCGATGCGCCTTCGACGCAAGCTCCAGCGCCTTGCGGAAGTCGTTCTTCCGATACGCCTGCATGTAGTCCGGCATCGACGGGATGCCGTTGTCCTTGGGCTTCTCGCTCGACCCGCACCCCGGCAGCGCCGCGCCTGACACCATCACCGCCGCGAGCACCATCGCGCCGAGCGAACAACCCGCCGCCCGCGCGATCACGCCGCGAGCACCAGCAACTCCGCCCATCCAACCCGTTCGCACCTTGGTCACAGTCGAATCCTTCGTTCGGCGTCCAAACTCGTGTCCATCCCGCATTCCGCCCGGCGTTCAGGCGAGCAGCCCCAAGTCCAAGTAGCATATCGCCCGCCGCGCCGCCACGGGCCCACCTTTCCGCCCGCCGCGCGCCCACCACGGAGCCCCGCGTGAGCGTTCATTGGCCCATCATCCGAAGACTCCTCGCCTCGCCCCTCGCCGTCGCCGTCATCGACGACCGCCGAAGCTATCGCGGCATCGAAATCCTCGTCGCCGCCATGAACCTCGCCGCCCACCTCCAGTCCAAGTGCCAATCGCCAACCCTCGGCGTCATGCTCCCCACCGGCGGCGGCTTCCCCATCGTCGCCCTCGCCGGTTGGTTCCTCGGCAAAACCGTCGTCCCCCTCAACTACCTCCTCAAGCAGGAAGAACTCCAGTACGTCATCGACGACTGCGGCACCGACACCGTCGTCACCGCCGGGCCCATGCTCGAATTCACAGGCTTCACCCCCCGCGCCCGCAACCTCGTCCGCATCGAACAACTCTCCCTCGCCGGCGTCCCCGAGTTCATCCGCCCCGCCCTCGCCGATGACCAAGACCTCGCCGTCCTCCTCTACACCTCCGGCACCAGCGGCCGCCCCAAGGGCGTCATGCTCACCCACGCCAACCTCGCCGCCAACATCCAGCAGGTCGACCAGTGGGTCCACTTCACACGCCGCGATGTCATGATGGGCGTCCTCCCTCAGTTCCACAGCTTCGGCATGACCGTCCTCACCCTTCTCCCCCTCACGCTCGGCATGAAAGTCGTCTACGCCCCGCGCTTCGTCCCCCAGCGCATCGTGAAACTCTGCCGCGAGCACCGCCCCTCCATCCTCGTCGCCATCCCCTCCATGTACACCGCCCTCCTCTCCGTCAAGGACGCCGTCCCCGAGGACTTCGCCTCCCTCCGCTACGCCATCTCCGGCGGCGAACCCCTCCCCGATTCCACATTCGAACGCTTCCACGAACGCTTCAAGGTCCGCCTCGCCGAGGGCTACGGCCTGACCGAAACCGCGCCCGCCACCAACTGGTGCCGCCCCGACCATTGGCGCCGACACTCCGTCGGCCCGCCCCTCCCCGGCGTGATCGAACGCGTCGTCGACATCAATTCCCGCGAAGTCCTTGGGCCCGACGAGGAAGGCGAGGTCCTCATCAAGGGCCCCAACGTCATGCGCGGCTATTACCACCTCCCCGACCAGACCGCCGCCGCCTTCGATGAGCACGGCTACTTCCGCACCGGCGACATCGGCCGCTTCGATCCCGACGGCCACCTCTTCATCACCGGCCGCCTCAAGGAAATGCTCATCATCGGCGGCGAAAACGTCTTCCCGCGTGAGATCGAAGAGGTCCTTAACCAGCACCCCTCCGTCACCGCCTCGGGCGTCATCGGCCGCCAAGACCCTATGCGCGGTGAACTCCCCATCGCCTTCGTCGAACTCAAAGAAGACGCCGTCTTCGACGAGAAGGAACTCCAGCGCTGGTGCCGCCAGAAGCTCGCCGGCTATAAGGTCCCCGACGAGATCAGGCGCCTGGACCAACTCCCCCGCAACCCCACCGGCAAGATCATGCGCCGCGAGTTGAAGAAGCTCCTGGATTCCTGAGCTATCCTGCGCCGCGAGGGCCGCTGACCGAATTCGCTCAGCAACACCCCGTCATTCCGCCGATCTCTCATCCATCACCCGGGGAGCACGCATGGAACTGTACATCGATACCGCCAACATCGACGAGATCAAGCAGGCCGCCGACCTCGGCGTCCTCGACGGCGTCACCACCAACCCCACCCTCATCGCCAAGGAACGCGTCGACTACGGCAAACGACTCGCCGAAATCTGCGCCGTCGTCAAGGGCCCCGTCTCCGCCGAGGTCATCGCCACCGACTTCGCCGGCATGATGAAGGAAGGCCAGGACCGCGCCAAAATCGCCCCCAACATCGTCGTCAAGCTCCCCAGCACGATGGACGGCCTCAAGGCCTGCAAGCACCTCTCCGACCTCGGCATCAAGACCAACATGACCCTCTGCTTCCAGGCCCTCCAGGCCCTCATGGTCGCCAAGGCCGGCGCCTACCTCGTCAGCCCCTTCATCGGACGACTCGACGACATCGGGCAAGAGGGCATGGACGTCATCCACCAGATCCGCACCATCTACGACAACTACGGCCTGCGCACCAAGGTCCTGGCCGCCTCCATCCGACACACCGAGCACATGCTCCGCTGCGCACTCGCCGGCGCCGACGTCGCCACCGTCCCCTTCAAGGTCATCATGGATTCCATGAAGCACCCGCTCACCGACATCGGCGTCGCCAAGTTCCTCGAAGACTACAAGAAAGCCTTCGGCGGCTGATCACCCCCGTGCCCGGTGTGCTACCGACTGCGTTTCGCGGTCGGTGCTGCCTTCGTATCCGTGCTCTGTTTCTCGTGCCACCGATGTCGTCTTCGACATCGGTGCTCATATTCATAAACAGAGCGTCAAGACGCATCATGCGCATCGACACTCGATGCCATCTCCGCCTTCAACCCCGAATCACCCGGCCCCCGACCGCCAAAGTCCGCCCTGCTTCTACCACTTCCGACTCCCTCTTCACTTCGTCTCTCGTTCTCTTCGTCTCTTCCCCTCACGGACACTCCCCCGCCGTCACCTCAAACAGAAACTCCACCTCCACCGGCGCGCCCAGCGGCAGCGCGATGCTCCCGACCGCGGCCCTTGCGTGCCGCCCCGCCTCGCCGAACACCGCCAGCATCAACTCGCTCGCCCCGTTGGCGATCTTCGGCTGGTCATAGAACCCCGGCTCGCTCGCCACGAACACGCCCAGCCGCACCACCTGCTTGACGCAGGCAAGGCTCCCCAGCGCCGCCTTAGCCGCCGCCAACCCGTTCAGCGCGCACTGCCGAGCGCACTCGATCCCCTGCTCCACCGTCACCGCCCCCGGCAGCGACCCCTTATACAGGAGCTGCCCGTCCTTGAACGGGATCTGCCCCGCCACATACAACAGCGACCCCGTGATTTTGGTCGGCACATACGCCGCCACCGGCTTGGCGGGTGTCGGCAGCACCAGCCCGAGCTTCGCCAGGGCCGATTCCGGGTCGGTGGGGGGGGTGACGCTCGTTGGCTGGGGTGTCATGGCGCGTTGTATACCACATCCGGGGCCCGCACACGCGCTTTTCCACCCCGATTTTCTCAACGACCGGGAACCCTCACCCCTTGACGTGCGGATATCATTCCCGGTATTCTTCTTTTACGCCCGGATTTCGCCGGGCGGGCAGGCGACGGGTTTCATTTCGGTATCCCGATTCCCATCGCTCTCATTCCGCGGCCTTGGCCGCCACTGATGCTCCGAGAAGGAGCCTCAAGCCTGCCGACAATTTGACCGGTTTGCTCAACGCCTCGCGCCGATCAAGACGACCGAGCGGCACGCGGCCCCAAGCATCCCGATGAAACGTCGGCGGTTCGCCGGTTCTGGTCCTGCCCGCGCTCACCCGCGGCGGCTTCCCCGGCCCTCCTCCCAAACGTCAACGTCCACCCGTTCTCGCTCGGTCGTCAAGACCGGCCTTCGACGGCGCCGGAGTGCCCCGCCGAAGTCCAACCATTCTGGAGTCCCACATGAAGGCTCGTAAAGGTTTCACGCTCATCGAGTTGCTCGTCGTCATCGCCATCATCGCCCTCCTGATCGGCATCCTCCTGCCGGCCCTCGGAAAGGCCCGCGCTTCCGCCCGCCAGCTCAAGGACCAGACCCAGGTCCGCGGCACCGTCCAGGCCATGGCGCTCTGGGCTCAGAACAACAGCGACCAGTACCCCCTCCCCAGCGTCCTCGACAAGGCCAACGCCACCATCGATCCCACCGATCCCAAGCTCGCCTTCCAGAAGGACACCACCCGACACATCCTCTCGGTCATGATCTTCAACGGCAACATCCCCACCGAAATCTGCATCAGCCCCGCCGAGTCCAACGGCTCCGTCGAGCAGTACGGCAAGTACGAACTCAACCAGCCCAAGGACGCCAAGGACTCCGACAAGACCAAGGCCCTCTGGGACCCCTCCTTCCAGGGAACCCCCCTCGATAAGGAAACCGCCAGCCACACCGAGAACAAGGGCAAGAGCCACAACTCCTACGCCCACACCCCGCCCTTCGGCAAGCAGCGCGCCAAGTGGAGCAACAGCTTCAACGCCACCGAAGTCTGCTTCG
>JAEUJA010000105.1 GCA_016793195.1 Phycisphaerae bacterium | reverse complement strand
GTGATCGAGGGGAAGATGGCCGTGCCATCGGATTATGCGATCACGCGCGTCTGACGAGCCCGGCGCGGTAGACAGTCAAGCCATCAGTAGCCCGACCGTGAGGGAGGGCATTCTTCTTGCAGGGCCCTGGCCATATCTGGCACGCGGCGCGGTATCTCGTAAACTCCCCCCATGACCCCCTTCTCCCTCACCGACCTCACCCGCATCACCAGCGCCCAGACCCGCTCCATCTCCGCCGAGAACCCCGACGGCAAAAAATCCGGCGGCGCGCAAGCAAGCCCCGGCGATCCCGGAACCACCCCCGCGGCATCGGCGATGGGGCGCGGCTGGAAAGTCAGGCCGTGCCTTCGCGATCTCGCGCCGGGACAGACCGTCACGCTCGCCGACATCCAGGGCCCCGGCGTGATCCAACACATGTGGTTCACCGTGCTCACCGACGTGCACCGCTGCCTGGCCCTCCGCGTCTACTACGACGATCAGCCGCACGCGTCGATCGAGTGCCCGCTCGGCGATTTCTTTGCCAACGGCCTCGACGGCGGCGCGCTCGTCAACTCCATGCCCATCGCCGTCAACCCCAAGGGCGGCATGAACAGCTACTGGCCCATGCCGTTCCGCAAGCGCATCCGCATCACCATCACCAACGACGGCCCGAAGCCCATCAACGAACTCTTTTACCAGATCACCTACGCGCTGCAGGACGTGCCGAGCGACGCGGCATACCTCCACGCGTCGTGGCGTCGCTCCATGACCACGCGCGAAAACCCCGAGCACGTCATCCTCGACGCCGTGCGCGGCACGGGGCACTACGTCGGCACCGCGCTCGTCTGGGCCCAGCTCTCCACGTGGTGGTGGGGCGAGGGCGAGGTCAAGTTCTTCATCGATGGCGATCCCGCCGACGCCCCGACGATCTGTGGCACGGGGACCGAAGACTACTTCGGCGGCGCGTGGGGGTTCGTCATGGACCACACGACCGATCTGACACCGACGACGTATTCAACGCCGTTCATGGGCTACACGCAGGCGGTGTACGGCTGCCCGCCCAAAATCGGCCCGCGACCGCCGCAGCACAATCTCTATCGCTGGCACATCCCCGATCCGGTGCGATTCCAAAGCGACCTGCGCGTCACGCTGCAGGCGCTCGGCTGGTGGGTGCAGAGCGGGAAATACCAGCCGCTGACCGACGACATCGCCAGCGTGGCGTATTGGTATCAGTCGCTGCCGTCAGCGCCGCTGAAGCCGCTCCCGCCGATGGACGAGCGCTGGGGGAGGTGAGGCGGTGACTGAAATGGCCAAATCGCCAAATCGCCAAATCACCAAGTGGCCAAATTGCCAATTGAAGAAGAAGCGAGAAGGAACCACTTCGGTGCCTCGGTGCTTCTTGTCATTCTCGTCGTGCCCTCTTCTCTGTGCCGTCTCTGTGATTCCGTGGCGCTGTGGTGAGGCGTCGCGTCCGCGATACAGTTGCTCAAGAGCCCCGAAGACCACGTTATCTTCCTTCACCCTGAAACCGCCCGCCCCATCTCACGATCAATCCACCCGAAGGAGTTCACCATGTCCACCGACGTGATCGACCACCGCATCATCGGCGAGGACCTTCAGGCCGTCGTCATCACTCTCGACCCCGGCGAGACCGTCGTCGCAGAGGCCGGCTCGATGATGTACATGCAGGACGGCATCGAGATGGCCACCCAGCTCTCGATGAAGAAAGACGCCGGCGGGCTCTTCGGCAAGCTCTTCGAGGCCGGCAAACGGGTCCTCACCGGCGACTCCTTCTTCATCACCCTCTTCGGCAACAAGGCCTCGCAACGCCGCGACGTCGCCTTCAGCGCGCCTTATCCCGGAAAAATCGTGCCCCTCGAACTCGGCGAGCACAACGGCCAGGTCCTCTGCCAGAAAGACTCGTTCCTCTGCGCCGCCCACGGCGTGCAGGTCGACATCGCCTTCACACGCCGCATCGGCGCCGGACTCTTCGGCGGCGAGGGCTTCATCCTCCAGAAACTCTCCTCTTCCAACGGCCAGGGCCAGGTCTTCTGCCACGCCGGCGGCACGGTCGTCAAGGCCGACCTGAAGCCCGGCGAAACCCTCCGCGTCGATACCGGCTGTCTCGTCGCCTTCGAGACCAGCGTCGACTACGACATCGAGATGGTCCCCGGCATCAAAAACAAGCTCTTCGGCGGCGAAGGACTCTTCTACGCCCGCATGACCGGCCCCGGAAGCGTCTGGCTCCAGACCCTGCCCTTCTCCCGCCTGGCCGACCGCATCATCGCCGCCGCCCCGCGAGCCGGCGGCAAGGGCACCGAAGAAGGCTCAATCCTCGGCGGCATCGGGAGGATGCTCGACGGCGACTGAGCCTCGCCCGACTTTCGGTTTCCCGGTACTTGGACGCCGGACCTGGGGTCTTCCGAAGGGCCAGGTCGATTTCACACGATCACCTCCAAGGAGCATCCGGCGATTCTCCTCTCAGTCGCCAAGTTCCGAGAAGATTTGCGAAGTCCGCCCCGTTTCGTGTCGATGGTGAGGCCTGTGCGGGCTGTAACGCCCGCTCAGGAGCGCCGACGTGACCACACCAAACGATTCCCGTCCGTTCGATGGATTCGATCTCTCGTCGCCCGACCACTACGACGTCGCCGACACCATCCTTCCCATGGTTGAGCGGGCCGCCGCCGCGTGCGAGTCCCTCAGCCTCGCCGCCCGCGACGTGGAACGCCGCGATCGCGAGCTCGAGCAGGCGATCCCCCGCGTCGAGGCCATGATCGATCACGCCCGCCTTCAGCTCTCGCTCGCCCATCCCGCGCCGTCGCCGCACGCCCAGCCGCTCTCGCGCGACGACGTCCAGCACATGATCAACTGGGCCATCGCGGGCGTCGAGGCTCGCGTCGATCAGAAGGTCGATCGCCTCGCCGACGACCTGTCGACCCTCGCCCAGGACCTGGCCGCCAAGGTCGCGGGCGTGGCGAACATGCTGGCCTCCAAGGCCGAATCCACCGGCGACACACGCTCCGAGATCGAGCGCGCCATGGCCCCGATCCTGCTGTCCTTCGAGAGCCAGATGCTCGAACTGATCGACGCCTTCCGGGCCCGGGCCGAGCAGGCCGCCCAGTCCATCGAGGGCACCGCCGAGGACCGCGCCTCGCGCCTCGAACAGCTCTGTACCCGCGCCGAGCGACTCCTCGCCGTCGGCGAGAGCGGCGTCATGGACGTCATCGACGAACTCTCGACCACCATCCGCCCCTTCAAGGGCGCGCTCATCGAGGGCAAAAACGGCGTCGAAATCCACGGCCCGCTGGCCGACGTCCTCACCCACATGCGCGAAGAACTCCGCCACGAACTCGCCGCCGGAAAGCCCGCCAAGCCCGCCGACAGGCACGCGCCAAAGCCGTCCGAGAAAGAGCACGTCGAGAAAGCCCATCCCGACAAGCCCCACCCCGAAAAGGCCGGCCCGGTCGTCAAGACCACCACCAAGAAGTCCGCCAAGCCCGTTCGCCGGTCCAAGGCCGCCTGAACCGCC
>JAEUJA010000081.1 GCA_016793195.1 Phycisphaerae bacterium | reverse complement strand
CACGAAGTCACGAAGTCACGAAGTCACGAAGTCACGAAGTCACGAAGTCACGAAGTCACGAAGTCACGAAGTCACGAAGTCACGAAGTCACGAAGTCACGAAGTCACGAAGTCACGAAGTGGCTGGCTACGCCTGATGTCTGAGCGTGTCCATGCGTGCGTGGGCGCGTCAGAGGATTTTCGTGGCGGCCAGCAGGATGAGGCCGGTCATGACGAGTCGGACGGCGGCGACGGGCATTTTGTGGACCCATTTGGCGCCGAGCCAGCCGCCGAGGATTCCGGTGGGGGCCATGCAGGCGGCGAGCGAGAGGGCGTGGGCGACGGACTGGTCGTGCTGGTAGAGGGTGGCGAGCTTGAGGGTGGCGCCGACTCCGGCGGTGAGGCAGAGGACGGCGGAGCTGGTGGCGATGGCGTTTTTGAGTCGGAGGTTGCAGAGGAGCTGGAGGAAGGGGACGAGGAGGAAGCCGCCGCCGAGGCCCAGGACGCCGCCGAGGAGCCCGGTGCTGAAGCCGCAGGCGGCGAGGCGCGGGGTGGAGGCGCGTTCGACGCGGCCGGTGCCGTCGAAATTTCGACGGCGTGGTCGGGCGAGCATGCGGAGGTTCCAGAAGCAGTAGAGCATGAGCGCGACGGCGAGCAGAATCTGGAGCGCGCCGCCGGAGAGGAGATTGGAGAGCTGCACGCCGATGACGATGGCGAGCAGGTGGCTGAGGATGAGCCTGGGGAGGATGCTGGTTCGGACGGCGCCTTGGCGGTGGTGGCGCCAGGCGGCGGGGATGGAGACGGCGACGTTGACGGTCATTCCGGCGGCCATGAAGGCGTGGTGGATTTGCGGATCTGGCGATTCGCCGAAGAGGAACGGCGAAAAGACGATGTGCAGGGCGGGGAGGATGAGCACCGAGCCGCCGACGCCGGCGATGCCGCCGAGCGTGCCCGCGATGAGGCCGATGAGCGCGACGGTCGATGCCTGGTCGATGGTCAACCCGAATCTCCCGGGAAATGCAAGGGCGAACGATAGCACGACGGGCGTGAGCGTGGTCGCGGGCGTGGGCGCGGCGCGCGGTCGGCGCTCGATGCCGGGCGATTGAACGTGCGATCAACCGAGGCGGTAGGCGTCGTCGGTGGGGCGAACGGCGCGGGCGAGCCAGAGCGGGCGGCGCAGACCTCCGGGCCCGGGGGCGGGGCGTGTCAGGGCGAGCCAGCGCTTGTAGACCTCCATCGACTTGTTGGTATCGACGAAGACATCGGCGTAGAGATCACCTTCGTGGGCGCGCTGGACGCGGACGGCCTGGTGCCAGCAGTGCATGCCGGAGATGGGATCGGGGTGGACGGGGAAGGTGAGATTCTGGTGGACCCCGCCGTCGGTCCACCAGATGCGCTTGGAGTCGGGGTCGCGGCTCTGGAAGGGCCCGACGTCGGCGAGGCGCCGGAAGCGGAACTGGCCGGGCGCGGTCTCTTCGCGCGCGACCAGCGCGCTGGCCCAGCGGTCGGTGCCGACGTCTTCGAAGAGTCGCCAGCGGCCGAGGTGGTGCGAGCAGGCGACCACGCCGGGGCGCATGCCCTCGGTGACCCACACGCGGTTGACGAAGTGACCGATCTCGGTCGAGACACGGACGAGGTCTCCGAGTTCCACGCCGATGCGCTGCGCATCCACGGGGTTGACCCAGAGCGGATTGCAATTGGAGAGCTCGTAGAGCCACTTGGAGTTGGCCGAGCGGGTGTGGATCAGCGTGGGGAGGCGGAACGTGGGCACGAGACAATACTCGCCCTTGCTCGCGTCCAGCGTGGAGCGATGGATGTGGCTGGTGATGTAGGCGGGGAGCGCGTATTCGGGCCATCCCCAGTCGGCGAGGGTCTGGCTGTAGAGCTCGAGCTTTTTGCTTGGCGTCTTGAATCCGGCGCACGCCTTGCCATCCGCGATCACGCCGATCGGCCTGCCGCCTTTCTTGACGTCGCCCGACGCGTGGTCGAGTTCCGCGCCCTCCATCTCCTTGGCGGGGAGCGCTTCCATGTGCCCGTGATAGGTGTCTTCGTTGACCAGGAACGCGCCGAAGCGGCGCATGTATTGCAGGGGCGTGAGGCCGCGTTTTTCGGCCTCGGCGCGCAGGCCCGGCACGGAGTTCTCGAAGATCCAGCGGTAGTATTCCTCGACCGTGATGCGCTGGGGGGCGGAGTCCTTGCGGTAGGGCGACTCGAAGAATCGGCGCACGCCGAGCGAGCCGTCCGGGTCGATGCGCCACGAGAGCGCGATCCAGAATTCGTCTTCCTCCCACACCTCGCCGGGGTTGGCCTGGTAGGTCCACTCGAAGGATTCGCCCTGGCGCTCGCGCATGACGCGGAGGACGGGCTGGCGGAAGCTGATCCACTGGGCGGCGTGGGTTTCCTGGCTCATCAAGTCGTGGCGCTCGGCGCCGACGCCGGTGGGCAGGACATAGTCGGCATACTGGGCGGTCTCGCTCCAAACGGGGGTGATGGCGGCGTGGAGGCCGATGAGTGTTTCGTCGCGTAGGACGCGTTCCCACATCATGCCGTCGGGGTTGGTCCAGACGGGGTTGTAGACGCGCGTGAAATACGCCGCGAGCTTGCCGCGTCCTTCCAGCATCATGTGGGGGAGGAGATACGAGAGCTCGTGGTACGAGAGCGGATACTCGCGCGGATAGAGCAGCTCGTTCCACACGTTCTGGGCCGGGGGCTTGAGGAAGGGCGGGGGGACGAACTTGTCGCGGGTGTTGGGGTTGGTGCCGCCGGGCGTGCCGATCGCGCCGACGAGGGCGGAGATGAGCATGAGGGAGCGGGCGACCTGCCATCCGCCGAGGTTTCCGGCGGCGGCGTTTCGCCAGACGTGGGCGGCGAAGCGCGAGCCGGCGGCGGCGATTTCGCGCGCGACCTTGACGATGGTGTCGGCGGGGACGTCGCACTCCTTGGCCGCGGCCTCGGGTGTGGCGAAGGCGTAGTGATCGATGAGCGAGCGGATGAAGTCGTCGAACGATCCCGGGCCGCCGACTTTCACTTTGAGGTAGTCGCGCCAGTTGACCCAGGTTTCGACGAACGCGCGGTCGTACAGCCCCTCGCGGAGGATGACGTTGGCGATCGCGAGCAGGAGCATGGCCTCCGTGCCGGGCCATGGCGCGAGCCAGTAATCGGCCATTGACGCGGTGTTCGACAATCGCACGTCGACGGCGCAGATTTTCGCGCCGGCGGCCTTGGCGTCGATGATGCGCTGGGCGTGGGGGTTGAAGTAGTGCCCGGTTTCGAGGTGCGAGGAGAGGAGCAGGATGAACTTGGCGTTGGCGTGATCGGGCGATGGGCGATCGGCGCCCATCCAGGTCGCGTAGCCGACGCGGGCGGCGGCGGAGCAGACGTTGGTGTGCGAGTTGTGCCCGTCGACGCCCCAGGCCTGGAGCACGCGGTCCATGTAGCCGTCGTGCCCGGGGCGGCCGACGTGGTACATGACCTCGGTGCGTCGGTTGTCGATCAGGGCCTGTCGGATCGGGGCGGCGATGGCGGTGAGCGCCTGGTCCCAGGTGGTGCGCTCGAACTTCCCGCTTCCGCGCGGGCCGACGCGTTTGAGCGGATACAGAATCCGCTCCGGGTCATCGATCTGGTTGAGGGTGGCGGGGCCTTTGGCGCAGTTGCGGCCGCGCGAGCCGGGGTGATACGGATTGCCCTCGAGCTTGCGGACCCGCCTGGTTTCCTTGTCGATGTACGCGACGAGCCCGCACGCGGCCTCGCAGTTGAAGCACGTCGTGGGCACGAGCATGTACTTCTTCTCGACCTTTCGCGGCCAGGCGGCGGCGTCGTACTCGGTCCAGTCGTCCCACTGGTCGAGCGGGGGGAAGGACTCGAGCGGGGTCACGCGCATGCCGGGGGGATCGATCATGTTGGGTCACTCGCTCGCGGCCATCAGGACAGCGGCGGGAGCTGGCCCGCGCGCACAAAGGTCCACTCGTACACGAACAGCCCCGCCAGCACCAGCGCCAGCCCGGCCCAGGCGCCGAAGAAGACCACGCCGGCGCCGAGCACGACCAGCAGCATCGACAGCGTCCACGCGGACATCCACGCGGGCGTCGCGTCGACGCGGAGCGTTCCCAGGAACGCGGCGGCCTGGCGCGCGTTGCTGGTTTCGTGCGTGCCGAAGCGCTCGAGGCAGCCGATGACGATGTGCATGACGGCGGACGCGCCGACCACGATGGCGGCCTTGGCGGGGGAGGCGCCGGCGGCGGCGAACGCAGTCCCGCCGACCATTGAGGCCTGAACGAGCAAGTGCGGGAGGCACCACTTGCTCTGCCAGAGGTCGCGTCCCTCGCACTGCGCGAAGAGGAGGGCGGTGTACCCGGCGGTGGCCAGGCCAAGGGCGGCCAGAGGCCAGCGGAGCAGCTCCGCGAGGTGTCCCGCATCGAGGAAGCGTGCCGCGATTCCGGCGGCGGCGAGCGCGGCGTAGATCGTGAGAATGATGCCGCCCTTGACGAGCCAGCTCTTCCAGTTGGGGCGAGTGAGCAGGCGGTAGAAGCGGGCGGGGCGTGCGAGGTCCTCGATGAGGATTGCGGCGGTGATGGCGGTGAAGACGAGCGCGAGGACTTCGGGGAGGTAGGCCGCGTTCCAGCCGGTGAGGCCGAGCCAGGCGGCGAAGGGCGCGAGGATTCCGGCGCCCGCGCCGATCGCCTTGGTTACCAGGTACAGCGCGACGGTCCATCCCCACTCGACCTTGTGCCCGGTGTCGAGCACGACGCGCGTGTTGGGCAGGACGGGCAGGCTGATGGGCCAGGGCTCGGGCTTGTGGGGCGGACGCTGGCTCCAGAGGTAGCTCGACGGGCGCTCGGGCCCGCCGGGATCGAGGCCGGCGGGCTCGACGCCCTTGTAGTAGACGTTGGGCCCGGTGCGCTGCTCGGGGCGGCGCACGATTGTCTCGCACTGCACGAGCATCTGAGCAATTTTCGCTTTGGGATTCTGGAGATCGCCGGCGATGATCGCCTGTTCCGGGCAGACGATCACGCACGCGGGCTCGAGGCCCTTCTCGACGCGGTGCGCACAGAAGTGGCACTTCTCCACAGCGCCCGAGTCCTGGTTGAGGTAAATCGCGTCGTAGGGGCAGGCCTGCATGCAGGCCCGGCAGCCGATGCAGGCGTCGCGATCGATGTCGACGATGCCGTCGGCGCGTTTTTCCAGGGCGTTGACCGGGCAGATCGTGACGCACGGGGCGTTGCTGCAGTGGTTGCAGCGGAGCACCGCGAAGTGACGGCGGACCTCGGGGAACGCGCCCTTCTCGACGTACTTGACCCAGGTGCGAAAGTCGCCCACGGGCACGTTGTTCTCGGCCTTGCACGCGACGGTGCACGCGTGGCATCCGATGCACCGGTCGTGGTCGATGAGGAAGCCGTATTTCATGCGGCGGGCGCGTCTCCTCCCGCGTCGCGGCGGGACGCCCAAGCTACTCGGAGACGGCGAGAATGGCAAGCCGAGATGGGAAGGGGGCGATCGACGCGGACGCGGAGATATGGAATCCCGGCGGGCTCGGCGGCGCGAGGAAGGCGGGGGCGACGCGGGCGCGCGACGTGGGCGGCGTGGCGTTGGGGTGGGCCGCGTCGGAGTCTCGCGCCGGGCCGGGTTCGGTAGTATACCCTCCAGGGGTATAGTTGCGCCGGGGCGGGCGTGGAGGAGTTGGGGTGATGAAGCGCGGGGGCGGGAGATCGCGGTCGGGAACGGCAAAGAAACTGGCACGGGGTTCGGCGTGCGGGTGCGCGGGGGGAGGTAGAGCCGCGGGCGTGGGTCCCGGGGCGGGGGCGGCGGGGGTTGATCCGGCGATCAAGCGGGCCAACCTCACGCACCTGCGCCGGATCGAGGGGCAGGTGCGGGGGATCGCGGCGATGGTGGAGCAGGAGCGGTACTGCGCTGACATTATCACGCAGATCGCCGCGGTGCGCCAGTCTTTGCACGCGGTGTCGCGGAACCTGATGCGGAACCATCTGAGGCATTGTGCCGCGGACGCGATGCGCGCGAGCGCGGGCACGCGGGATCGGATGGTCGAGGAGCTGCTCGACCTGGTGGGGAAGGTTGCACGCTGAGCAGGCCGGAGCGAGCCCATGACCGAGCACACGCGCGATGGAGTTGGTGAGGGAGGCGGGGCGGCGCGACGCGAGAGCGATTCCCTCCCGGCGCTGGCGCGCTGCGACTTTGAGATCGGAGGGATGTCGTGCGCGGCGTGCGCCGCGCGGATCGAGAAGCGGCTTGGCAAGCAGGCGGGTGTCGCGTCGGCGAGCGTGAACTTCGCGACCAAGGTGGCGACGGTGACGTTCGACCCGGCGGCGACTGGGGCCGAGGCGCTGGCGCGGGCGGTGGACGACATCGGCTTCACCGCGGTCGTCCCGATTACGTCCGCGTCGCACAATCGGGCCGGGCACGACCAGGCGAGCACGGCGGCGCGCGGAGCGAACCAAGCGCGCGACGCCCGCGCCGACAGCAACGCGGCGAACTCGAACGCAGGTTCGGCTGAGACGCGGCGGGCCCGAGCGCGGATCGTGGTTGGTGCGGTGCTGGCGCTCCCGGTGGTAGTGATCGCGATGTCGCACGGAAGGGTCGAGGCGTTCAACACGCCGTGGATCAACTGGGTGCAATTGGTGCTGACCACGCCGATCGTGGTGTGGTGCGGCGGGGCACTCTTCCGCGCGGCGTGGAGGGGCCTGAGGCACCTGAGCGCGAACATGGACACGCTGGTTTCGCTGGGCGCGGGCGCGGCGTATGTGTTCTCGTTGGTCGCCACGATCTGGCCGGGGTTCGTTGCGCGCGCGGGCGGGTCGGGCGGGCAGGCGGCGCACCAATCGGGGACGGGCGGCGCGGCGGTCGGCGGGATGGTGGGTGATGGCGGGCTGGTGGTGCCGGTGTATTTCGAGGCCGCCGCGGTCATCATCGTGCTGATCCTGGTGGGGAGGCTTCTGGAGGCGAGGGCGACGGCGCGCACGACGGCGTCGATCCATCGGCTGATGGGCCTGCAGGCGCGGACCGCGCGGGTGGTGCGTGACGGGCGGGAGGTTGATGTTGCGCTGGACGGGGTGGAGGTGGGGGATTGCGTGCTGGTGCGCCCGGGAGAGAAGATTCCGGTTGATGCGCGGGTGGAGAGCGGGCGATCGGCGGTGGATGAATCGATGCTGACCGGTGAGAGCTTGCCGGTGGAGAAGGGCGAGGGCGACGAGGTGTTTGGGGCGACGATGAACACGACGGGTTCGCTGAGACTTGTGGCGACCCGGGTCGGGGCGGATTCGGCGCTCCAGCGGATCGTTCGGCTGGTGCGCGAGGCGCAGGGGAGCAAGGCGCCGATCGCGCGCCTGGCGGACCGGATCAGCGGCGTGTTCGTGCCGGTGGTGGTCGCGATCGCGCTGGCGACGTTCGCGGTGTGGTTCGTGGCGGGGGCGGGCGAGGAGCGCCTGGGCATGGCGCTGGTCGCCTCGGTGTCGGTGCTCATCATCGCGTGCCCGTGCGCGCTGGGGCTGGCCACGCCCACGGCGATCATGGTGGGCACGGGGCGCGGCGCGGAGAGTGGAATCCTGATCAAGGGGGGCGCGGCGCTGGAGACGGCCCACCGGCTGTCGGCGATCGTGCTGGACAAGACCGGGACAATCACGCGCGGCGAGCCCACGGTGACGGAGATCGCGCCCGCGCCAGGGGGAAGACTCGATGAGCGGGAGTTGCTGCGGCTGGCGGCGTCGGCGGAACGACACAGCGAGCACCCGCTGGCGGGGGCGGTGGTGCGCGAGGCGAGCGCCCGGGGCGTGGCGCTGGGCGAGCCCGCGCGCTTTGTCGCGCTGGTGGGGCTCGGCGTTGAAGCGGAGGTTGAGGGGCGCGCGGTGCTGGTCGGGGCGCGCCGGCTGATGGAAGAGCGCGGCGTGGCGATCGCGATGGCGGCGCGGGCTCAGGCGATGAGCGCGGCGGGTTGCACGCCGATCTGGGTCGCGGTCGACGGACGCGAGGCGGGGTTGATCGCGGTGGGCGACACGGTCCGGGATGAAGCGCGCGAGGCGGTCGAGGCGATGCACGCGATGGGGCTCCTGGTCGTGATGATGACCGGCGACAACCGGCGCACGGCGGAGGCGGTGGCGGCCCGCGTGGGCATCGATCGGGTGTACGCGGAGGTGCTCCCGGCCGACAAGGCGGAGATGGTCCGTGAGCTGCGCCGTCAAGGGCATGTGGTGGGCATGGTGGGCGACGGCATCAACGACGCGCCCGCGCTGGCGAGCGCGGACGTGGGGATGGCGGTGGGCTCAGGGACCGACATTGCGATGGAGTCGGCCGACATCACGCTCATGCGGGATGATCTGCGGGCCGTGCCGCAGGCCATCGCGCTGTCGCGTGCGACGATGCGGACGATCCGTCGGAATTTGTTCTGGGCGTTGGCGTACAACGTGGTCGGGATACCGGTGGCGTCGGGGGTGCTGTACCCGATGACCGGCTGGCTGCTGTCGCCGATGATCGCCAGCGCGGCGATGGCGTTCAGCAGCGTGAGCGTGGTGCTCAGCAGCTTGGCGCTGCGCCGGAGGGAGATTGGGTGGCGTGGGGGGGGGCTGAAGCGGCGTGGGATTGCGCGGTGCGTTGCCTGACCTAGCGGGCGGGCGAGCGGGATTCGAGTTCCTCGGCGGTACGCCGGAAGGAGTCGGCCTTGGCGGGGTCGGCGAGGTCCTTCCACACAACGGCGAGTCCGTAGTAGGCACGGGCGCGGGTGGCGTCGAGCGCCGGACCGACGGCGGCGCAGCGTTCAACGACCGCGTCGAGCATGGCGCGGGCGGCGTCGGGCCTGGCGCGGCGGCGCTCGGCCTCGGCGAGGTCGACGCTGGTGTCGAGGGCTTCGGCGCTGTCGGGCCCGAGGTGCGCGGCGAAGAGGCGAACGGCGAGCTCGAAGTGGGGGACGGCGTCGTCGGGGCGGTCGAGGGTGCCGATGACGTTGGCCAGGTCGGCGTGGGCGCGGGCCAGGGGGATGGCGGGCGCGGAATCTTCCGGGCCGTATTCGTCGATCGCCTGGGAAAGAAGGCGTTGGGCCTCGTCGAGCTTGTTGAGGAGGAGGGCGAGCTGTCCGAGGTTGTGGAGGGACTGGGCGCGGAGGACGTGCCCGCGGTCGAGGGCGCGCTCGCGGAGCGCGTGCGATTCGGCGAGGAACGATTCGGCGCGGGCGAGATCGCCGCGGGCGATCCAGACGCCGGCGAGGTTGTTGAGGGCGTCGGAGAGTTCGAGCCTGGGGCGTCGCATGGCGCGGTAGATTTCGATGGCGCGGGTGAGGGCGTGTTCGGCGGCGTCGAGGTCGCCCTTGGCGCGGAGGACGGCGCCGAGGTTGTTCCAGGCCTCGGCGGTGTCGTGGTTGTCCTCGCCGCGCTGCTCGCGGTGGCGCGCCAGGGCCTCGCGTGCAAGGGACTCGGCGTCGTCGAGTCGTCGCTGGGCGAAGCGCAGCTCGGAGAGGTCCTTGAGGCTTTCGATGCGGTCGTGGTGCCCGTCGGGGAGCTCTCGATCGCGGATTGACCGGGCGGCCTCGAGCTCGCGGGAGGCCTCGTCGAGCAGGCCCAGGGCCATGTAGGTCCGCCCGATGGCGCTGCGCAGTCGCGCCAGCACCACGGGGCGATCACCGAATTGCGCGAGGAGGCCCAGCGCGGTCTGGTCGACGACGGCCTTGATGGTCGCGTTCCGCCCCATCTGCTTGGGATCGGCCGAGGCGAGCATCTGCTCGAAGAACGCGACGACTTCCTCGGACTGATCGCGGGCGTCGAAGGCGGCGTCGCGCTGGTCGCGGGCGATGTGGGCCTGACGCCAGACGGCGATCGTGGAGCCCACGACGACGCCGGCGACGACCAGGGCGGCGACGCAGGCGGCGGTGTTGCGCCGGATGAACTTGGCGGCGCGATAGCCGAGCGTGTCGGGGCGGGCGGCGATCGGGCGATCCTCGAGGTACGCGCGAACGTCCAGGGCCAGCAGTTCGACGCCGGCGTAGCGCCGATCGGGCTCTTTGCGAAGCGCGGTCATGACAATCGTGTCGAGGTCTCCCGCGAGGTGGCGCGACAGGCGCGCCAGCGAGGTCTCGCCCAGGCTCGCGTGGTCGTCGGGCTCGGCGGCGACGCGGACGCTGGGAAGCGGCGGGGACACGTCGCGGATGACACGCTCGATCTCGGCGCTGGAGTGGCCGGCGAAGACATGGGCCTTGGCGCCGGTGACGAGTTCATACAGGACGGCGCCGAGGGAGTACACGTCGGAGGCGGTGCCGATCGGGCCGCCCTGGACCTGCTCGGGGCTGGCGTAGTCGGGGGTGAGGCGGCGTTCGGTGGGGGCGGTGATGGCGGTGATGGAAGTGGTTCCGGCGGTGGTGAGGACGGCGGCGATGCCGAAGTCCAGCAGCTTCGGCTCGCCCTGGTGCGTGACGAGGATGTTGGCGGGCTTGAGGTCGCGATGGACGACCAGGGCGCGGTGGGCGGTGGCGACCGCGGCGCAGATCTTCTCGAAAATAAGGAGTCGATCGCGGAGGCTGAGGCGGCGCTGGTTGCAGTAGGCATCGAGCGGCGTGCCGTCGACGAACTCCATGACGAGGTAGGGCCGCCCGTCGGGGGTTATCCCGCCGTCGGAGAGCCTGGCGATGTTGGGGTGGTTGAGCGAGGCGAGGGTCTGGCGTTCGCGTCGGAAGCGTCGGAGGATTTCCTCGCTGTCCATGCCGCGCTTGACGACCTTGAGCGCGACGGTCTGCTCAAAGTCGGCGCCGGCGCGGGCGGCCTTGTAGACCGAGCCCATGCCGCCGGAGGCGACGCGGGCCAGCACGGTGTAGGAGCCGATGGTCTGCCCGATGAGCTCGTCGGCGTGCGGATCGTCGAGCGTGGAGGCGAGGGTAAAGGCAGGGCCCATGACAGGGGTGGCGAGGAAGCCGCCCATCGAGCCGGCGTGGGTGAGGAGCGACTCGACCTCGACGCGGAGGGATGGATCGGCGGCGCAGTGCTCGTCGAGCACGCGGGAGCGTCGGACCTCGGGCGCTTCCATTACCGCGGCGTAGACCTGCTCGATTTGTTTGAGGCGTTCGGGCGTCAATCGCCCAGCTCCTTGGTGATCTCGCGATGGAGCCAGGCGCGGGCGAATTGCCAGTCGCGGGCGATGGTGCTGGGCGAGACGCCAAGCGCCAGCGCGACCTGGTCGCCGGTGAGGCCGGCGAAGAAACGCAGCTCGACGACCTTGGCCTTCTGGGGGTCCAGGGCCGCGAGCTTCTCGAGCGCGGCGTCGACGGCGACCAGGTCGAGGGATTCATCGGCGGGCGCGGCGACGGCGTCGTCGGAGAGCGGCACGGGCTTATTGCCGCCGCCGCGCTTCAGGCGTCCCTTGGTGCGAGCGTGGTCGGTGAGGATTCGGCGGATGGCGCGGGCGGCGGCGCCGAAGAAGTGGGCGCGGTTCTCCCAGGTCACGTCGCCGTCGCCGACCAGGCGCAGGTAGGCCTCGTTGACCAGCGCGGTGGGCTGGAGGGTGTGGCTG
>JAEUJA010000018.1 GCA_016793195.1 Phycisphaerae bacterium | reverse complement strand
CCGGTGTCGCGCTCGGTCGAAATCATGACCGACACCACGCGCCCGAATCTGGCGAAGTGGGCTCGAAGCTCGTCTTCGGACACGCTGAAAGGAAGATTGCCGACGTACAGACGCATGGGGATTCCCTATCGGAGCGGCTTGCGCCCCGTGATTCTCTCGATCAGCGCGGCCGCATCACCCAATCGACCGCCGCACGCACGAAGCCACGCGGGTTCCTTCCCGGGTGTGACGCTCAGCCAAGCCGTGTCCCGCCCGGCCTTTCCGCCGTGCTGCGACTCGATCCCATCGCCAGCTCGCCACTGTTTCATGACCACCCGCTTGGGGATGATCCAGCAATGTGCATCGAATGGACTCAACCCCAGGCACATCACAAACTCGTAGTCCTGGTCGCGCAACTGCTGAAATTTGTAGAACCCACTCTTCCAGAGCGTGCTGAATTTCACCTCGGCGCGCTTGCCGTTGATGACTCGGTCGGCTTGGCTGTCGGGTGATCGCACGACGTCGAAGCCCTTGGTGGCGAGCCAACCGGCGACTAGCTTCTCTCCTATCACCCCGACTTGCCTCGACGGCCGCGTGCGAATCCACGCGAACGGGCTTCCCGCCCAATCACGATCATCCTCGGCATAGTCCGCGTGCAGCGTCTCGGCGCACGAAGCAAGAATGCGCACGTCGGGATCGTTGATCGCGTTGCTCATGGCGTCGCGTTCCGAGCGGCAGCGAACAGGCCGTTGCTCTCTTCCGCACCGCTCCCCGCCTCCCACCCATGAAACCTCGGTCCGGCGAACGCCAACCGGCGCGCCATGACGGACATCGCCTCCTCGTTGCTATCCACAAGCACCGCCGATCGTCCCTGACGCACCGCCGCCTCGCCGGTCGTTCCGCTGCCGGCGAAGTAATCCAGAACCCGATCGCCGGGGTTCGAGTGAACCCGCACGATCCGATTGATGATCGCCAGCGGCTTCTGCGTCGGGTACCCGGTCTTCTCGCGCCCGTTGGGGCTCACGATCGTGTTCCACCATGTGTCGGTCGGCGTCTTCCCGCGCTCGGCCTTCTCCGGCCCAACCAGGCCCGGGGCCATATACGGAATCCGATCGATGTCGTCGTAGCGGTAGGTGTACCGCTCCGGGTCTTTGGCGTACCAGAGGATGTTGTCGTGCTTGGGCGACCAGCGCTTGGTCGCCCGCGCCCCGTAGTCATACGACCAGATGATCTCGTTGATGAACGATTCTCGCCCGAAGATCGAGTCCAACAGCACCTTGCAGTAGTGAACCTCACGATAATCGATGTGAAGGAAAAACGACCCATCCGGCGCGAGCAAACGCCGCGCCTCCTCCAGCCTCGGCCCAAGAAACCCGAGGTAGTCGTCGAATGTATCAGCGTAGGCCTTGCTCCCGATCTTCACGGTGCGATACCGCCGGCCCTTGAAACCCGTCCGGTCCCCGTTCTCATCGCGGATCGTCTGAATCTGTGTACGCGCCTGCACCTTGCCGGTATTGAAGGGCGGGTCGATGTAGATCAGGTTGAACGATCCGCCCGGAAACGCGCGGATGATCTCCAGATTGTCGCCGAAATGGATATCGAGCATCGCGCCCTCCGTGCCCGCACGATCGTACGCGCGCTTTCGGCCCCTACTTCTTCTTGTTGTCCCCCGACGACTTGTCCGGGTGCGCCGGCACCGGCGTCACCGCCCGCGGGTCTTCCCTGATCAGTCCCTGCAAATGCTCGATCGCGGCCTTCAGCTGCCGGTCCTCGCCGTTGAACGTCTCGTGCGGCGGGTTGTCGACCTCGATGTCGGGCTCCACGCCGCGCCCCTCGATCAGCCACGCGCCCTCCGGCCCGTACACGCCGAACTCCGCCGCCGTCGCGATCCCGCGATCGACCAGGAAGTTGCTGGAAGAGAGCCAAATCTCGCCGCCCCAGGTCCGCGTGCCGATCACCTTGCCCAGGCCCAGGCGACGGAAGCCCTCGCTGATCGCCTCGCCGTCCGACGCCGAAAGCTCGTCGCACAAGAGCACCATGTGCCCGCGGAAGGCGTACTGCATGTTCCAATACGGCTCGCCCGCGCGTCCCTGCCAGAAGAACCACGCCTTCCGCAAGAGCCGCGACAGGATCCAGCTGTCGATGTTCCCGCCGCGGTTGTTGCGGACGTCGATGATCAGCCCCTGACGCTGGAAGACCGGGTAGAAGTGGCGTGCCCAGTCGGCCATGTCGCCCGAGCCCATCGAGCGCAGGTGCACATAGCCGATCGTGCTGTTCGACGACTCGTCGACGATCTTGCGGCGCTGATACTCCCACTGGTCGTAGCGCAGGTCGCCCTCGCTCCCCATCGAGATCGGCGTCACGATGTGCTTCCGCGTCTGGCCGCCGGCGTGCTTCACCTCGATCAGCACCTGCTTGCCCGCCTGGTTGCGCAGCAGCGCGTGGATATCCGGCGCGCTGAGCGCGTCGACGTCGTTCACCTTCGTCACCACGTCGCCCACCTTGATGTCCATGCCCGGCATGAGCAGCGGGCCCGTCCGCGACGGCTCGTCGGGATCGGAGATAAACATCCGCTCGATCCTGAAGCCCCCCGCGCCCGGGTCCCTCGTGAACGTCGCGCCCAGCGACGCCGGCTGCACGTCATCGGGCCCGCGCCGCGTGTCTCCGCCGCGCACGAAGATATGCAGCGCCGAAAGCTCCGCCACCATCTGCGCGATCACGTCGCTGAGTTCCTCGCGCGTCGAGACGCGATCGACCATGGGCATGTACTTGTCGAGCATCGCACGCCAGTCCACGCCGTGCATCCTGCGGTCATAGAAATAGTCGCGCTCCAGCCGCCACGCCTCGACGAACATCTGCCGCCATTCCTCCCGCGGCGTCATCGCAAACTGCCAGCCCGACAGATCAACGCCCGCCTTCGAGAGGTCCGCGCCGGGCCCGCTCCCGGCGTCGATCACATACAGCGCGTCGCCCTTGCGCACCAGCACCAGCTTGCCGTCGGCGCTGGGCTCGGCGCTCCCGATGTCCGCCACGATCGCCTTGGCCTCAAACTCGCGCTTCTTCAGCGCGTCGGCGTCGATGTCGAGCGCCATCAGACTGGTCTTCGCATCGTCGCCGCTCCCCGACGAACGCCAGAACAGACGCTTCTCGGTCGCGAACAAGCCGCTGTAATTCCCCGGCGGCACGGGCACGTCGATCAGCCGCTCCTGGATCCCGTTCGCGTCGATCTCGATCGGCTTGGGCGCATCCTTCTTCTCGTCCTTCTTCGCGTCGTCCTTCTTGCCTTCTTCCTTCGCCTCGCCCGCGCCGGGCTTCGCCTCATCCTTCTTGGCCTCTTCCTTCCCGGCCTCGCCCGGCGTCTCGGGCTTGGTGTCCGGCTTCGGCTCCTCCTTCTTCACCTCTTCCTTCTTCGCCTCGTCCTTGGCCTGCACCAATTCATCCGTCCGGTCAAACGGCGAGCGCAGCCCCGGCTTCAGCGCCACCGCCATCAGCTTGCTCCGCTTGTCAAAGTACGGCTCGGGCGCCAGCGTCCCCCACGGGCTCCCCACCACCGTCTCAAAGTTGCGGTCCGAAATGAAATACATCCACTCGCCGTCCGGGCTCCACACCGGCGCATAGCTGTCAAAGCGATCGCTCGTCAGCACCACCGTGGCCTTGCTCGAAACCGAGTACACCTTCACCTGCCGGTAGGTGTTCGGCGCGACGACGGCATACGCCAGGTGCGCGCTGTCACGCGACCACGCCAATCCCTCGATGTTCTCCACAGTCGATTCGTCGACCTTTGTCGAAACCCCCGCCTTCACGTCCAGCACAAACAACCGGAAGTGCTTGTCGTGGTGCGCAATGAAGTTGCCGTCGGGTGACGGCACGCCCTCCCACCGCAGCACCTCGGCGTCGCTCGTCAGCTTCTTGGCCGCGCCCGAGCCATCGGCGTTCAAGGTCCAGAACTCGACCTCGCCCGGCGTGTTGGGCTCGCTCGATTGATCGCTCAGCACCAGCAGCGTCTTGCCGTCGGGCATGAACCGCGCGTCGCGATAACGCACGCCCGCCCCACGCGTCGCCTCGATCGTCCGCCCGCCCCGGTTCAAGTGTCGCGGCGTGACGAACACCTGCCCGCGCGCCGTCATCACCACCCGGTCCCCGCTCGGCGAAAGATGGGCCGACGTCATGTACTCCGCCGGCTTCTTCACCCACTTCTCGCGCGTCTGGTCAAAGTCCGACGCCAGCGTGATCGACACCGCCGCCGTCTTCCCGCTCGCGATGTCCAGCAGATAGATGTCCGGCCCGAGCTGGTACGCGATCTTGCCGTCGCGCAGCGAGGGCGACGCCGCGTCGATCCCCACATGCTTGGTGTGCTGGCACAGGTCGCCGCCGCCCGCGTCGCACGACCACACGTTCATGGTTCCGTCGCGATCGGTGATGAAATACACCCGCCCGTTCCACCACATCGGCGCCGTGCTCTCGCCGTCGTAGTCGGGGAACAGCTTGGACGCCTCGCGGGCCGCCCCGGTCTGCGGCGGCGGGAACTTCCAGAGCTGCCTCGCCGTCCCGCCCTTGTAGCGCTTGGTAAAGCTCCCCTGCGCCACGCGCGTGAAGAACAGCGAGCCATCCGGGCCATGCACGCCGTCCACCGCCTGCGCGAGCGGCACGCGCGAGAGATCATGGCTCGCCAGGTCGATCGACACCAGCTGCGTCGCCGGGAGCGTCGAATAACGGCGCGTGCTGTACACCAGCGCGCCCGCCGGATCGAACGTCACCGGCAGCGCCCGCCCGCCCTCATAGGTCCGGCGCGTCGGCAACCCGCCCGCCAGCGGCATGGTGTACACCTCGGTCGGTCCCTCATACGTCGCCGCAAACGCCAGCGTCGTGCCGTCCGCCGACAGCACCGCCCGCGTCTCCTCGCCCGGGTGCGTCGTCAATCTCGACGCCACACCGCCCGCGAGCGCCACGCTCCACAGGTCCCCCTCGGCGGTGAACACGAGGCGATCGGGCCCGATGGCCGGGAATCGGTAGTACCCCTTCAGGTCCGCCGACTGGGCGAACACCGGCAGGGGCAGCGACGCGAACGCAAGGAGAAACGCGGCGGATGCACGGATGTTCATGGGTGGTGGGCTCCGTTTTCGGACCAGGGAGCGTATCGCGCCGATCGCCCCGGCGTTGAGGCCTGTAACGCCTGCAACGACCCCAACGCCCATGCCGACCGATCCTCGTGCGCCGCCCGCGGCATCCCCGGGGGCGGGTGGACGCGCCGCGCCTTCCTGCCGATGCACCCCGCGAGATCGCGCCCCCAAGGTGCGCGCGGAGGTCATCGTGGGCAAACGCAGACGAGGTTGGAGCGTGCTCTCCCGCGGCGAATCGCTGCTGGCCTCCGCCGCCGCGCCCTTGGCCGGCCTGCTCATCATCGCCGCCGGCGCCATCGGCTGGTGGGCGGTGCGCCACCACCACGAGCACGTCCACCAGCTGGCCGACCAGTCCGCCGGCGTCACCGCCGAGCTCGCCGCCCGGTCCCTCGACGACCTGATCGCCCAGGACAAGCAGTCGCTCCTCCGCGCCACGCTCGCCGAGCTGGTCACGTCCGCCGGGCTCGCCGGCGCCCGGCTGATCGACGACCAGGGGAACATCCTCGAATCGTTCGAGTCGCCCGACGTCCTGGCCGCCGACACCGGCGCGATCGCCGCGCCCCTCCGACGCACGCTCGATGGCGCGCGTGTCTCGCTCGAGATCGACCCCGCCGAGTTCCCCGACACCTCCGCCGATCAGGCCATCGTCGGCATGGGCGCGATCGGCGGCGTGTCGCTCCTGGCCGGCCTCTTCACCTACCGCGCCATGCGACGCAAGCTCCGCGCCATCGGCGCCGTGCAGGACGCCCTCCTGGCCGCCCACGAGGGCGTCACCGACCCCGAACTGCTCGCGGTCGACGCCCGCTTCGGCACCGCCGCGGTCGCCTGGAACGCGCTGCTCGATCGCGCCTCGCGCACCGCCCACGACGCCGGGCCCGCCGCCGCCGAGTCCTCCGCCATCGACGCCCTGGCCGTCGGCGCCTGCGACGCCCTCTGGACCGGCGTCATCGTCGTCGACCGCCTCGCCAAGGTCCGCTACCTCAACGGCGCGTGCTCCACCCTCCTCTCGGTCAAGCGCGACGAATCCCTCGGCGTCGAAATCCAGAATGTCATCAAGGACGAGCACGTCCTGGCCGCCATCCGCGAAGGCGCCAAAGCGGGCAAGCTCGCCAAGCCCCGCCTCACCTTCGAGCTCGAGCGCGGCGGGCCCGACCCCGCCGGGCGCGGCGTGCTCCGCCTCACCCTCCGCTCCCTCCGCGAAGAAGCCGGCGCCGTCCTGGTCGTCATCGAGGACGTCACCCAGCAGCGCGTCGCCGAGGAATCCCGCAGCTCCTTCGTCGCCCAGGTCACCCACGAACTCCGCACGCCCCTCACCAACGTCCGCCTCTACCTCGAAACCCTCCACGACGAGGGCGAGACCGACCCCTCCGTCCGCGCCAAGTGCATCAACGTGATCGGGCAGGAGACCCGACGCCTGGAGCGCGTCGTCCAGGACATGCTCAGCGTCTCCGAGATCGAGGCCGGCTCCTTCAAGCTCCACGTCGACGACGTCCGCACCGATGAAATCTTCGAGGAGCTGAAGAACGACTACACCGCCCAGGCCCAGGACCGCGAGATCCGCCTGGTCTTCGACCTCGCGCCCAAGCTCCCCGTCCTCCAGGCCGACCGCGACAAAGTCTCCCTGGCCCTCCACAACCTCGTCGGCAACGCCCTCAAGTACACCCCCGTCGGCGGCGAGGTCCGCGTCAAGGCCGAGGAAGCCGACGGCCTCCTCACCGTCCACGTCACCGACAACGGCATCGGCATCAAGGAAGACGAGCACGAACTCATCTTCGAGAAGTTCTATCGCGCCAAGGACCAGCGCATCAACTCCATCGTCGGCTCCGGCCTCGGACTGGCCCTGGCCCGCCAGGTCATCCGCATGCACAACGGCGACATCACCGTTCAGTCCCAGCTCAACAAGGGAAGCACCTTCACGCTCACCGTCCCTCTCGCCCCCGGCGCGACGCCGGCGGGCCTCACCAAGGCCGCCGCCTAACCATGGACATCCAGGAATCCAGACAAGGCGCCGTCACCGTCCTGAAGCCCATGGGGCCCATCGTGCTCGGCGATGCCGACCAGTTCCGCGCCGCCGCCACCGACGCCCACTCGCGCAGCCTCGGCCGCTACGTCGTCGACGCCTCCGCCGTCGCCTATGTCGACAGCCAGGGGCTCGAAGCGCTCCTCGACGCCTCCGAGTCCCTCGCCACCGGCGGCCAGTGCCTCCGCCTCTGCGGCGCCAACGAGATCCTCCGCGAGGTCCTCGAACTCACCGGACTCTCCGATTCCTTCGAGCACTACGAGGACGTGAACGCCGCGGCCAGGAGCTTCCTGTGAGCGCCCTGCCCCCGCCCAGCCCCGACCACACCCCCCGCCCGCGCCTGGGCGACGCCCTCGTTGAGCAGGGCGTCCTCACCCGCGAGCAGCTCGATTCCGCCCTCGCCCAGCAGAAGCGCACCGGGCGCATGCTCGGCGAGATGCTCGTCACCGAGGGCGTCATCTCCCCCGCCGTCCTCGTCCACACCCTCGCACGCTGCGTCGGCGTCCGCGGCTGCGCCCTCCGCCACGGCCTCATCGACCCCGCCGCCGCCAAGCTCGTCCCCGACGACGAGTGCCAGCGACTCCGCGTCATCCCCATGTTCAAGGTCCGCGGCGTGCTCACCGTCGCCATGGCCGAGCCCCAGAACCTCCCCACCATCGACCGCCTCCGCCAGCTCACCGGATGCCGCGTCCGCGCCGTCCTGGCCCTCGAACCAAACATCCTCGAATACGTCAAGAAGTACTCCGGCGGCGACGTCGACATCGACGCCTTCCTCACCAGCCTCCAAGAATCCGACGTCGAGGTTGTGGATCGCGAGAGCGTCGACGACGGGCCCTCCACCGACCTGGATACCATGGTCGCCGGGAGCCCCGTCGTCAACCTCGTCAACGTCGCCTTCCTCACCGCCGTCCGCGACAAGGCCAGCGACATCCACATCGAGCCCGACAAGCGCGGCACCCGCGTCCGCTACCGCATCGACGGCGTGCTCCGCGACCTCATGAAGCCCCCGCCCGGACTCCACGCCGCCATCGTCTCGCGCGTCAAGGTCATCGGGAAGATGGACATCGGCGAGAAACGCCTCCCCCAGGAAGGGCGCGTCCGCATCGTCGCCGAGGGACGCGAGATCGACCTGCGCGTCTCCAGCATGCCCACCCTCCTGGGCGAGAAAATCGTCGTCCGAATCCTCGACAAGCAGAACCTCCGTGTGCGACTCGATGAACTCGGCTTCCGCCCCGAGGCCCTGGCCAGGTTCCGCCATGTGCTCGAACTTTCGCACGGCCTGGTCCTGGTCACCGGCCCCACCGGCTCGGGCAAGACCACCACGCTCTACTCCGCCCTCGACCTCCTCCGCGGGCCCGAGGTCAACATCGTCACCGTCGAGGACCCCGTCGAATACCAGCTCGACCTCGTCAACCAGATCCAGGTCAACGAGCAGGTCGGCATGACCTTTGCCCGCGCCCTGCGCTCCATCCTCCGCCAGGACCCCGACATCATCATGGTCGGCGAGATCCGCGACCCCGAGACCGCCCGCGTCGCCATCCAGGCCGCCCTCACCGGCCACCTCGTCCTGGCCACCCTCCACACCAACGACGCCGTCGGCGCCGCCGCACGCCTCGCCGACATGGACGCCGAGGCCTACCTCCTGGCCAACGCCCTCAACGGCGTGGTCGCCCAGCGCCTGGCCCGCACCATCTGCGCCGGCTGCGCCACCAAGTACTACCCCAGCGAACAGGCACTGGCCGACGCCGCCATCCGCGAGCACGCCGGGCGCGCCTTCCGCAAGGGCGCCGGATGCCGCCAGTGCCACAACTCCGGCTTCCGCGGACGCCTCGGCGTCTACGAGGTCCTCGAAGTCTCCCCCGAGATGCGAAGGCTCATCGCTCAATCGCGCCCCGCCCACGAACTCCGCGAGCAGTTCCGTCGCGACGGCGGCCTCACCCTCCGCGACGAGGGCGTCCTCCTGGCCCTCGACGGCAAGACCAGCCTCGAAGAAATCCTCCGCGTCACGCAGAACGACGACGATCCCGCGGCCGACGCCGGCGCGACCTCCCCCGCCAAGGAGGCCGCATGAAACTCCGCTGCCGCGCCTTCGATTCCGCCGGCAAGGTCGTGGTCGAGACCGTCGACGCGCCCGACGCCGCCGCCGCCACCGAACTCTTGCGCCGGCGCGGACTGTTCGTCGCGGAAGTGTCCGAAGACTCCGCCGCCGCCATGGCCCGCGCGTCGTCGTCGCGCGCTTCGTCGCGGCGCGTCAGCGCCCGCGCCCGCCTCAACGCGCTGGCCGGCTTCGCGCGCCAGATGTCCGTGCTCCTCTCCACCGGCACGCCCATCATGGACTCGCTGGTCTCGCTCGAACGCCAGACCCCCGCGGGACCCTGGAAAGACACCCTCTCCGACATCCGCACCCGCATCGAGCAGGGGCACTCCCTCTCCGAGTCGCTCGCCCAGCACCCCGAGTATTTCGACGCCGTCTCCCGCAGCCTCATCGCCGCCGGCGAGAGCGGCGGACAGCTCCCGGTCATGCTCGACCGCCTCGCCAAGCTCACGCGCCAGCAGCAGCGCGTCAACTCCTCGGTCCTGGGCGCGATGGCCTACCCCGTGCTCCTCATCGGCGTGTCGATCGTCGTGCTGGCGCTCATGATCGGCTTCGTCCTCCCGCGCTTCGAGCAGCTCTTCAAATCGCTCAACGCCCCCCTCCCACCCACCACGCGCTGGATGCTCGCCTTCGGCGGGTTCATGGCCCACTGGTGGTGGGGAGTGCTCGCCGGCGCCGTCGCCCTCGTCACCTCCCTCGTCTTCTACATCCGCAGCGACGCCGGACGCGCCGCCCTCGACACCGCCGTCGTCCGCGCTCCGATCTTCGGTCGGCTGATCCGCGGCCTGCTCACCGCCCGCCTGGCCCGCGTCCTGGGCGTCCTCCTCGAAGGCCGCGTCCCGCTCCTGGACGCCCTCTCCCTCACCCGACTCTCGATGGGCAACGCCGCCTACGCACGCCTCATCGCCCGCGCCGAGGACGCCGCCACCCGCGGCGAATCCATCAGCCCCGGCCTGGCCGAACACGCCGTCGCCGGCACCACCCTCATCAGCGCCGGCGCCGGCGAGTCGATCCGCTCCGGCGAGCGCACCGGAAAGCTCGGGCCCGTCCTCCTCAACATCGCCGACGCCCTCGACGAGGACAACGAGATCGTCGTCCGATCCCTCACCAGCATCATCGAGCCCATCATCCTCCTGGCCCTCGGCCTCATCGTCGGCGTCGTCGCCCTCAGCATGTTCGTCCCGCTCTTTGACCTCACCAGCGCCGGCGGCGGCACCCCCGGAGGCGCCCATTGAGCCGCTACGCGCCCATCGGACTCGACTGGTCCGGCCCCATCGCCGCCGCCGTCCAGCTCCGGCGCGCCCGCCGCGGCCCGCGCCTCCACGCCGCCCTGCGCCTCCCCGTCGGTCCCCCCGAGACCGCGCCGGCGATCACCGACCTCCACCGCGTCCTCTGGCGTCACGGCTTCGAGGGCTCGGACGTGGTGCTCACGCTCCCCACCAAGGGGACCGCCTCGACCATCAGCGGCGCGCTCTCACTCCCGCCCCGCTCCTGCGGCGCGCCCATCGATCAACTGGCCCGCGCCGAGATGGCGCGCGTCGCCGGACGTCCCGCCGACGCCCTCGAGCTTGAGATGTGGGATATCCCCGCGCCGCGCCGCGCCGCCGCCGGGTGCCATGTGCTGGCCGTCGCCGCCACCGGCGCCGAGGTCGCCGCGCGCGTCGCGCTCTTCGAGGACGCGGGCCTGTGCGTGGCCGCCGCCGACGCCCGCGCCTCGGCCCTGTGCCGCGCCACCGAATCGCTCCGCGCCCCGGGCCCGGACCTCACCATCGTGCTCGAGCTCGCCTGGGACGCCGCCCACCTGGTCGCCGCCACCGGCGACGCGCCCGTCTTTGAGCGCCGCATCGACGAACTCGGGATCGGCGCCCACGCCGCGTCGATCCTGGGCGTGAGCGATGAGCGCGCCCTGGAACGGCGTCTTTCCGGTGCCGCCGCGCCCGGCGAGCACGACCGGCGCGCCGCCCCCGAGAGCGCCGCCAAGGTCCGCCGGCTCTTCGACGCGCTGCGGGCCGGCGTGCGCGACGAGATCGGGCTCTCGGCCTCGTACCTCGCGCACCAGTTCGACCGGCGCATCGCCCGCGTCGTCCTCGCCGCGCCCCCGCCCTTCCTCGATGAGCTGGGGGCCCCCGCGTCGATCGAGTGCCTCCGCGCCGGCAACTGGGGCTCGCTCTCGATCGACACCACCGGCGCTCCCGACCGAGCCCCCGCGCCAGGCGCGGTGCTCGCCGCCCTGGGCGCCTCGCTCCACCCCTGCCTTGCCCGCGGAAAGGCCGCCGCATGACCCCCGGCGTCAACCTCATCCCCGAGCCGATCCGACGCGCCCGCATGGTCGCGTCGCGCCTGCGCGCGTGGGGCGCGGCGTGGATCGCGTGCACCCTCCTGTGCGCCGCCGTCGCCGGCGTCCTCTTCTCGCGCCACACCACGCGGGTGGCGCGCCAGGAATCCGAGCGCCGCGATCTCGAAGCACGCCGCGCCCAGCTCGAAGCTCAGGCCACCAGCGCCGGGCGAACGCTGGCGGACCTCTCGCGCCGCCTCTCGATCGCCGACACCGTGCGGAACCACCCGGACTGGAGCGCGCTGCTCAGGGCCGTCGCCGCCCGACGCTCCGAGGGGATCACCTTCGAGCGACTGGAGATCGCGCCCGTATCGCCCCCCGCCAAGGCCGCGACCGGCGCGACCTCCGTTTCGTCCGACCGTTTCGCGCTCCGCCTCCGCGGCGTGTCGGACTCGCAGCCGACGCTGTGGTCCTTCGTCCGCGCCCTGGAATCCCTCCGCCTCTTCGAGAACGTCAAGACCGTCAATTCCGGCGCCCGCGACGTCGCCGGTTCGCAGGTGATCGAGTTCTCGATCGAGTGCGCCCTCTCGCCGAGACGCGCCAGGCCCGGCGCCCCGGGCGAGAAGCCTGCGGCGGCCTCGGCTTCCACGGGGGGTGAACAGTGAAGCCCACGCGACTCTCGCCGCGCTCCGTCGACCTCATCGGGCTCTGCGCGTGCGCCGCGGTGCTGGGGGCGTTCTACGTCCTGGCCGCCGCCCCGCTCCTGGCCGAACGCTCCGACACGCGACAGGCCGCCGAGTCGGTCAAGGCCGAGAACGACCGCATCAACAGGCTGACCGCGTCGGTCCGCCTCACACGCCAGTCGATCGCCGCCGCCAGCGAGCGCCTGGCGCGGACCGGCGGCGGTCTGGCGCGCGCCGAATCGGTCAACGCCCGCATCTCGACACTCGTCGACCTTGCCCGCGCGCTGAAGCTGGAACTTGGCGAGACCACGCCCGGCGCGCTGCGCTCCGGCAAGGAGTTCGACGCAATCCCCGTCACGCTCGGCGGGCGCGGGCCGCTCTCGGGCCTGGCCTCGTTCCTCGACACGCTCCACGCCGAGCTGACCGACGTCGCGGTCGACGCGATCGAGGTGCGCACGGGCCAGGCCGGCTCGCGCGATCCCGGCGCGGGCGTCGAGTTCTCGCTCTCCCTCACCTGCTTTGTCGAGCACGCCGCCGGTGACAATCACGCCAATCACGCCGATCAGGCCGACCCCGCCGACCCGCGCGGCTCTGACGCCGGCGCGGGCGCGCCCGCGACGAATTCCCCCGGCGCGCCTTGACGACGCCCCGCGCGTTTGTGCTTGTTGGGGCGTGAAAGTCACGAAGCGCCAACGGAACGGTCTTCTTATCCTCGCCCTCGGTCTGGGCGCGCTGGCGGTCGACCGCCTCGTGCTCGCGCCCGGGTCGCTCGGCCCCAAGCAGGCGGCGGCCTTGGGCGAGGCCCTCGGGCCCGTCGCCTCCGCCACCCAGCCCCGGGCCGCACTGGTCTCGGTCGCCGACCAAATCAACGCCCTCGCCACGCCGCCGCTCGCCGCGCCCGACCAGTCGCTGGCGGCCATGTTCTCGGACCCCGCGTGGGTGAAGCTCGCCGTCAAACCCGAGGCCGTCCAGACCGCGTCCACCACCGATGACCAGGGCAAGGCCCACACCATCACCGGCGTGGTGTGGGGGCGGGCGCCGTCGATCATCCTCGACGGCGAGCTGCTCAAGGCCGGCCAGCCCGGAAAGTCCGGGCGCGTGCTCCGCCGCCTGGACGAGGAGCGCAACCTCGCCGTGGTGCGCGTGAACGGGCGCGACGCCGAACTGGCGATCCCCGAATCGATGCGCACCAAGCGCGACCGGGCGACTGTACCGCCTGCAACGCCTGCGTCCGGCGGACCCGCGCTGAAATAGCCCGGCGCAGCCCCGACCATCAAGGCCATCCCATGTGCATCCGATGACACCGTCGACCCGCCCGCCGCGCGTCGCGGTGGTCGGGTGTCATGGAGTGTTATCCAATGCTGGCACGTGCTTCGTTCGCTCGCCGCGCCTTCAGCCTCATCGAGGTCGTCATCGTGGTCGTGATCATCGGCATCATCGCCGCGATCGCGATCCCCCGCATGAGCCGCGGCTCGGCCGGCGCCGCCAACTCCGCCCTCTCGGGCAACCTCGCCGTCCTCCGCAGCGCCATCGATCTCTACCAGACCGAGCACGGCGGGAGCTACCCCACCGCCGCCGCCATCGCCACCCAGCTCACCCAGTACTCCGACACCACCGGCGCCACCAGCGCCACCAAGACCGGCGCGTACATCTACGGCCCGTACCTCCGCGATGTCCCCGCCCTCCCGGTCGGCGCCAAGAAGGGCAGCACCGGCATCGCCGCCGCCGACGCCGCCGGCATCGGCTGGATCTACACCGAAACCACCGGCGCCATCGTCGCCAACACCACCGCCGGCGAAGTCGACGACACCGGCACCAAGTACAACACGTACTGAGGGGAGGGTGATCTGGGCGACAAGGGTGGCGGCGGCGGAGCCAAGGCCATGAAAGCCGAGTAGCCGGACCAACACCCGAGCCATGCACGCTCTGATTCACACCCGCCGCTCGACCCTGGGCCACAACGCCCGGCGTCGAGCGGCGGTTGGTTTTTCGCTGGTCGAGGTGGTGCTGGTGGTGTCGATCATCGCGGTACTCGCCGCCATCGCCATGCCCCGCTACGCACGCGCCGCCGCGGGCTACCGCGCCGAGGCCGCCGCCCGCGCCGTCGCCGAGCACCTCAAGCTCGTTCGCGCCCGCGCTATCGCCGGCAGCCGCGCCTGGACCATCACCTTCCGCACCTCCGACGGCGTCGTGACCGCCACCCCCACCGCCACCAGCGCCGACACCAGCGATGACCTCGTGCTTCGCGCCGCCGCCGAGCCCTGGAAGGCGTCGCTCGACAAGGCGGACTTCCTGGGCGAGGCTCGCTTCTCGTTCGACGGCTTCGGCGCGCCCAGCGTGCCGGGGACCGTCGACGTCGTCGCCGGCTCCATCCGCTCCACCGTCACCATCGACCTCCTGGGTAACGCCCACTGGAGCACCCAGCGATGACCACCCGCCCCGCCTTCACGCTCATCGAGCTGGTGCTGGCCCTGGCCACCACCTCGCTCCTCTTGCTCGGCGTCTCGTCGGCGATCGTGGTCGC
>JAEUJA010000007.1 GCA_016793195.1 Phycisphaerae bacterium | reverse complement strand
AAGTAGACGCGACCGTCGGGCCCGAGGGCCAGGCCGTGGAGGTCGTGCCCGAAGAAGCACCAGCGGACGCCGTAGCCGGATGAGAGTTTTTCGCGGGTGTCGGCGGCGAAGTCGTTGTTGGTGTCGGTGAGTTTCCAGAGGCTTGGGATGCAGGTGTAGTAGATGGAGTTGTTGAGAAAGAGGACACCGGCGCCGATGCCGTCGAGGGCGTCGTTGAAGCCGCCGGCAAAGACGGCGGAGGAGTCGGCCACGCCGTCGCCATCGGTGTCGCGGACGATACGGACGCGATCTTCGGTGCGTGTGAAGAAGTCTTTCTCGAAGGCGCCGGCGGCGATCCACTTGTTGATGAGGGCGCGGCGGTCTTCGACGGACTTGAGCTTGAGGTCTTCCTCGACGGCGTTGAGCTTGCCGAGAACGCGGGTGTCGGAGACGGCGTTGCCGGCGCGGTCGGTCTCGGCGACGTAGACGTTTCCCTTCCAGTCGATGGCGAAGGAGACGGGGCTTTGCGTGAGGCCGGGCTTGGCCCAGACCTCGACGCGGCGGGACTGGTTGTCCTGGGTGAGGGTGTGCGTGGGGGGCTTGTTGTCCTGGGCGGCGGCGGAGCAGGCGATGAGGAGGATGGGGGCGAGAATGGTCGGGCGGCGTGTCGTCCGTGTCGTCATGGAGGAGAGTGTAAAGGGAATTTTGGCGGTGTCACGCGAGGAAATTGCATCACCGCGATATTGCGCTGCGGCGCGGTGATGCGCGTGGTATCACCGCGGGATTGCGCAAAGTCGCGGTGATGGGTGTGGAAAAGCAGGCATCGGGCATTCGGCATTGGGGGAAGACAAGGGGCAAATGCTTGGTGGTCAGCCGACGGGAGGGAGGACTCGAGCACGGCGTGGAGGATTCGAGAACGTGGTCAAGCCCCGAAAGTCCGGGGCTTGACCACGCCACCCGGAGCGTGCGAGGTCACACATCGGCGGGGACCGCCGGGCGACCCACGTCAGCAGCCGGACTCGAAGGCGCTGGCGAACATGTCGTAGTCGTCGCCGTTGACGAAGCCGTCGTGGTTGAAGTCGGCGGCGGGGTCGGCGGCGTCGAAGGCGGAGGCGAAGAAGTCGTAGTCGTCGCCGTTGATGAAGCCGTCGTTGTTCATGTCGGCGGGGCAGAGGTCGACGAAGACATCGTTGTCGGTGACGGAGACGTTGCCGGATTCCTCGAAGGCGACGGTGGTGACGCGGTTGAGGCCGTGGCTGAGGCCCGAGAGCGTGCGGTACCAGGAGAAGCGGTCCTCGCGGTTGGCGATGTTGACGCTGGTGGCGGCGGCGACGGGGTCGGAGTTTGTGGGCAGGTTGGCGATGAGGTGGACCTTGGTCGCGGTGCGGTCGCTGGCGCTGGCGTAGAACACGGCGGAGCTTGACGTGATGGGCGCGGGCGGCACGAGGGTCATGGCCGGGCCGGTGCGGTCGACGTAGATGACGGAGCGGAACTCGCGGTAGAGGGCGGCTTCGTTGGCGTTGCGCTTGCGGAAGGCGATGACGGAGATGTAGTGGAAGCCCTCGGAGAGGGCGGCGGTGTTGATGGTCTGGGCGTATTGGCCGCTGGTGTTGCTGGTGCCGGCGAGGGGCTGGTGGACGGTGACGAACTGCTCGTAGCCGGGGATGATGGTGTTGTCGTCGCCGATGTCGGTAACGCCGTTTCCGTTGTAGTCGCGGAAGCCCTGGTCGATGCGGAAGAGGGCGTTGTCGTCGGCGTTGTTGTTGTTGCCGGCGCCGGGGTCGCCGCTCATGGTGATGAGTTGGATGCTGAAGGTGCCGGCGGAAACGACGGGGATGGCGGCGTTTCGGCGGCGGAAGCTGCTGGTGGCGGAGGAATCGGCGGGGAGGGTTGAGGAGGTCGGGGTGATGGTGAGGGTGCCGCTGGGGATGGCGGGGGCGTAGACGACGTAGCCGCGGTTGTGCTCGGCGGCGGTGGACTTGTTGTTGGGGACTCGGATCGTCACGCGCTGGCTTGCGCCAACGGTGAGGACCTCGCTGATCTGGCTGGTGGGATCGACGGTGGCGTCGGCGGCGTTGCCGGTGTATTCGATGAGGCGCGTGCCGACGGGGAAACTCGTGGCGACGTTGCGTTCCTGATAGCCGGCGTCGTAGCGGTCGTTGCAGGCGACGAGGCAGTTGCCGGAGTAGCCCGAGCCCGTGTTGGTGCGGCGCTCGAAGATGATGACATCGTCGAGGGAGGGGTTGACGGTGTCGGTGCTGTTGATGACGTTGAACTCGCCGCGGGCGACCCAGTTGTGGAGCTGGACGAGGGTGGTGATGTATGGGAGGGAGGCGTTGGAGGCGGGGTCGACGCCGAGGGCGATGTTGATGCCCTGGCGGGGCCAGAAGCCGCCGGAGCGTGAGACGCCGCGGGCGTTGTGGTAGAGGTTGGCGGTGCCGGTGCGCATGAGGACGTAGGCGTTGACGAAGAGGCCTTGCTGACGGAGGGTGGGGTCGGGGGGCGCGGAGGAGCCGTTGCCGGCGGTGCCGTTGTCGTGGGAGTAGGTGTGGTTGACGCCGAGGGTTCCGTCGTTGAGGCCGTCGGCGTTGTCGAGGTGGTTGTTGAGTGGCGTGAGCCAGGAGCCGAAGCCGTTCTGTCCGACGAGGTCGCGGAGGGAGCCCGAGCCGTTGATATCGAGTGCGTCGCGGTTGGCGAATGAGTCGCCGGCGCGCCAGGACTGGCTGCTGTTGTTGTTGGGCTTGCGGATGAAGTTGGTGTAGGTGAAGGAGTTTGATTCGACGGACTCGCCGAAGGTGTAGGGCGTGACACGGGCGCCGGAGGGCTTGACGCGGCGCTGGTAGAGCGTGGAATCGATGTAGGTGTCCCAGAACCAGCTGGGGACGTGCTTGATGGCGTCGAAGCGGAAGCCGTCGACCTTGTGCTCGTCCATGAGCCACTGGGTCCAGCGCATGAGGAGGCCGGTGGTGTTGTCGGTGACGGCGTCGCCGCTCAGCGGTGTGGCGGTGTTGAAGGGGTGGAAGGAGAAGTTGTTGGCGCCGGGGTTTCGGAAGGTTCCGGGGTTGCTCACGGCCATCGGCGCGAGGGATTGATCGGGATAGAAGCGGGCGTTGGCGGCGTCGGGCTTGTTGTGGATGGTGCCGGCGGGGATGTTGAGCGGGTTGCCATTGGCGACGGGCTGGCGGATGAACTGGTGGTTGGATTCCTGGGCGATGTCGATGAGGGCGACGAGGTCGCCGTTATAGAGGTCGTAGCGTGCGCCGCTGGGGTTTTCGGATTGGTAATAGCCGCCGGAGGTGCCGGCGTGGAAATCGCCCCAGTTGTCGGTGGGCTGCTTGTTGACGGGGGGATCGGCGGGGGCCATCCAGAAACCGGGGTAGCCGCCCTGGGATTGGAAGGAGGCGCTGGTCTGGCGGGATGAGCAGTGATTGAGGATGGCGTCGACGTAGATGAGGCCGTTGGCCTGGTGAAGCTCGGAGACGACGGCGCGGAAGTAGGCCTCGGTGCCGTAGGCGGTCTGGGCGGAGGGCTTGCCGAGGTCGAAGCGGTCGAAGATGTCGTATCCGGCGGAGTTGCTGGCGGAGGCCTTTGAGGGTGGCGGGAGCCAGACGGCGCCGTAGCCGGCGAGGAAGAAATCGGGGGTGCGGCGCTCGATGTCGGTCCACTTGGCCTCGAACCACTGGAGGATGACGGGGTTGTCGTTGCCGGCCATCGCGGGCGCGGCGACGCCCGCGAGGGCGGCGAGCGTGGAGGCGGTGATGACCAGCGGTCGGCGGGCGCGCATCGGCGGCTCCTGATTGCGGAAAAAGGCTGAAACCAAAGGGTATCACGGCGTGGGCGGGCGGAGAAGGCGATTTGCAGGAGGGGCGGGGCGATGGTAATCGGACGGGTGAAGATGGGGTGGATATGCTCCGCGCCAAGGCATACATCTTCTCGGGAGCGAATCCATGCGAATGAATGAGACGATTCAATCCGGCGGTGACCGGCGGGCCTGCTATGAGCACCTCTCTGGAGAGCGGTGCCACCAGAGCAGCTGGTTGATGGCGGCGTGCGGGCTGGCGATTTCGTGCGTTGCGACACTCTCGGGCTGTTCGTCGTTGCAGGCGGGGCGGACGCTCTCCGACGGTCGGTATGTGGAACGGCTGAGCAACGTCGACGGCGCGGCGTGTTATCACTCCAACGAGGCCGCGGCGAAGGAGGCATTGCCCTCGATGGCGATGCAGAAGCCACGGACGCCGGCGCGGGGGAGCGCGAGCACGAAGGAGTCTCCGGTCTTCTCGGTGGAGAAGGGGCGGAAGACGGCGAAGGTCCGGGTGGGCGCGGGGACGAGCTTGTATGGCACGGGCGAGGTCGGCGGGCCGCTGCTTCGGAACGGGCGGCGGGTTGAGTGCTGGAACACGGACGCGTATGGGTACAGCGCGGATTCGCCATCGCTGTACAAGTCGCACCCGTGGGTGCTGGCGGTTCGCGCGGATGGGACGGCCTTTGGTGTGCTGGCGGACACGACGTATCGGTGCGAGATTGACCTGACGAATGTGAATGACGACGGCGGGGAGATCGTGTTCCGCGCGGACGGGCCGTCGTTCCCGGTGGTGGTGATCGAGCGGGGCTCGCCGCAGGAAGTCGTGATGGCTCTGGGCGAGTTGACGGGTCGGATCGAGATGCCGCCGAAGTGGGCGATCGGGTATCACCAGTGTCGGTACTCGTATGAGCCGGACACGCGGGTGATGGAGATTGCCAACGGATTTCGCTCGCGCGACATTCCGTGCGACGTGATCTGGCACGACATCGACTACATGAACAAGTACATGTGCTTCACGTTTGATCCCGCGAAGTTTGGCAACCCGACGCGGCACAACGCCGACCTGCACAGGCTGGGATTCCGCACGGTGTGGATGATCGACCCGGGGATTGGGGCCGAGAAGGCCAAGCACCCCGCGGGCGGGTACCCGGTGTACGAGGGCGGGACGGCGATCGACGCGTGGGTGAAGCGCGCGGACGGGACGGCGTATCAGGGCGAGGTGTGGCCGGGCTGGTGCGTGTTCCCGGATTACACGCGGGAGCAGACTCGCACCTGGTGGGCCGGGCTCTACAAGGACTTCATGGCGACGGGCATCGACGGCGTGTGGAACGACATGAACGAGCCGGCGGTGTTCAATGTTCAGAGCAAGACGATGCCGGAGGACAACGTGCACCGCGCCGACGCGGAGTTGGGCGGGCCGGGCCCGCACGCGCGGTTCCACAACGTGTACGGCATGCTGATGGTGAAGTCGACGCGGGAAGGGATCATGGCGGCGAACCCGGAGAAGCGGCCGTTTGTGCTGTCGCGGGCGGGGTATCTGGGGAGCCATCGGTACGCGGCGTCGTGGACGGGCGACAACAAAGCGGACTGGGACCACCTGTCGTATTCGGTGCCGATGGCGCTCAATCTGGGGTTGTCGGGGCAGCCGTTTGTCGGGCCGGACATCGGCGGGTTTGACGGGAACGGCCCCAAGGGCGAGGAGGGCAAGCTCTTTGGGCGGTGGATGGGATTCGGGGCGCTGATGCCGTTCTCGCGCGGGCACACGGCCAAGGGGAACATCGACAAGGAGCCGTGGGCGTTTGGGCCGCAGGTTGAGGAGACGTGCCGCCAGGCGATCACGATGCGGTATCGCTTGCTCCCGTATTACTACACGCTGTTCCACGAGGCGGCGACGACGGGGATGCCGGTGGCGCGGCCGCTGTTCTTTGCCGATCCGGCGGATCGCGCGCTGCGCGCGGAGGATGATTCGTTCCTGATCGGCGATGCGCTCTTGGTTGGCACGCAGCCGTCGCGCGAGGGCGGAAAGCCGATCGTGATGCCCAAGGGCGAGTGGGCGCCGCTGAACGGGGCGCTCTCGGCGACGGACGGCGAGGTGGCGCGGGTGTTCCTGAAGGAAGGGAGCATTCTTCCGACGGGGCCGTCGATGGAGTTTGCGGATGAGAAGGCGCTGGACCCGCTGACGCTGTATGTGGTGCTGGATGAGAAGGGGAACGCGAGCGGGACGCTGTATGAGGACGCGGGCGAGGGGTGGGGCTTCAAGAAGGGCGAGTACCTGCTGACAACCTATTCGGCGACGTCGAGCGGCAGACAGGCGACGATCCGCGTGACATCGAGCGAGGGGAACTGGAATCGCCCGGACCGGAACGTGATCGTGCAGGTAATGGTGAAGGGGGATGGAGGGTGGACCATGTTCGGCGGGAGCGGGAAGGACGGCCAGGAGATCAAGGTCCAGCTGTGGAAGTGGTGAGGCGCCGATGGCGAAATCGCCAGAGCGCCAATTGGCCAGATTGAGGGAGAGGCACCGATGTCGTGGACGACATCGGTGGTACGAAGGACGCATCACATCGCGCGGAAGTGGGCGGGGATGTCGCCGAAGTCGGCGCGGATGACGGAGCGGATCCCGCCGCGGCCTTTCCAGTCGGCGCGGACCTGGAGCCAGAGGGGCTTCATGGCGGCAACGAGGTCGTCGCGGACGCGGTTGGTCACGGCCTCGTAGAAGATGCCCTCGTTGCGGAAGGCCTGGTAGTAGAGCTTGAGGCTCTTGAGCTCGACGCACACGCCGCCGGCGCTGGCGGCGCGGGGCGTGTAGCGGATCGTGATGGTGCCAAAGTCGGGGTGGCCGGTCTTGGGGCAGAGCGAGGTGAACTCCTCGGCGATGTGCTCGATGACGAAGGGCGTGTCGCCGGGGGTGGGGAAGAA
>JAEUJA010000320.1 GCA_016793195.1 Phycisphaerae bacterium | reverse complement strand
GAACACACGGCCCGCGTCGAGGCGATCGGCCATCACAAGGTCTACGAGCTTGAAGACCCGATGCTCCGCATCCACGTCGGCGACTGCCGCGATGTGCTCGCGAAACTTCCCGAGTTCCGCCGACAGGAAGTCGACCTGGTCTTCGCCGACCCGCCGTTCAATTGGAACCGGGCGTACGACAAGTGGGACGATTCCATGCCGCGCGAGGACTATCTGAAGTTCACGCGCGAGTGGCTGGACCTGTGCGTGGACGCGCTGCGCCCGACGGGCGCGATCTGGGTGAACATCCCGGACGACACCTGCGCCGAGATCGTGATGCACCTCAAGGGGCGGGGCCTGGCGATGGTGAACTGGTGCATCTGGCACTATCGCTTCGGGCAGAACACCACCGACAAGTTCATCAGCAGCAAGGTCCACGCGCTGTACTTTGCCAAGAACGCCGCGAGCCGCACCTGGAATCCGCGGGAAATCCTGGAGATGTCGGATCGGGCCGCGATCTACGCCGACCCGCGCACGCAGAGCAAGGCCGACGGCATGCCGCCGGGCATGCGCCTGCCGATGGACGTGTGGTACGGGCAGTATTGGGGGCGGATCCAGGGCAACAACGCCGAGCGCCGCGCCAACCACGACAACCAGCTCCCCGAGGTGTATCTGGAGCGTGTCATCCGCGCGTGCAGCAACGAGGGTGATCTGGTGGTCGATCCTTTTACGGGCTCGGGGACCACGCCCGTCGTCGCGCACGCGCTGAAGCGCCGCTACATCGGGTCGGAGTTCAGCGTCGACAACGCCCGGAGCGCCTTGGCGCGGATCAAGGCCGGCCCGGTGCGGATCGGCAAGGCCCTGGGCGTCAGCTCCGCGATCTTTGAGAACCGCGTGAAGGGCAAGCGGCGCGTCGAAGCAAACATCTTCGGCGTCGCGGACGACGAGGCGCCGGGGTCGTGACCGCGACGCTCCGCGTGAAGGTCGTGCCCGGCTCGTCGCGCGAGGCGATCACGGGACGCCTCGGCGATCGCCTGAAGGTGCGGGTGAGCGCGCCCCCCGAGGCCGGGGCCGCCAACCAGGCCGTGTGCCGATTGATCGCCGAGGCGCTGGGTGTCCGCGCCCGCGATGTCCGAATCACCAGCGGCCAGACCCGCCCGGAGAAAACGCTCGAGATCGACGGCGTGGATCAATCCGCGGCCGACGCGCTCGCGGATACCTAAGCCGGACCATCACGCCGCCAGATCCGACTTTCCCCGCGAGCGTCACGCGATCCACAGCCTCGCGACGACCTGCACCACCGCCGCCGCGTACAGGCCCGCGAAGAGATCATCGAGCAGGATGCCCCAGCCCGCGGGGACGTGCTGCAGCTGTCGCGCCGGCCAGGGCTTCACGATGTCGAGCGCGCGGAACGCCAGGAACGCCGCAGCGAGCGTGAGCGCCGCCTTCATCGGCGTGGCCAGCGCCGCGCCGGGGAGCGCCGCCAGCGCGAGGCACTGGCCCGCGACCTCGTCGGCGACGACCTCGGACGGATCGTGCCCGAAGCGCGCCTCGGCCCGGTCCCCCTGCACCACGCACGCCCCCGCGAAAACCAGGAACATCAGCGCCAGCACGCCGTGGTACACGATCGTGCCCGCCATCGACGCGCCGGGACCGAAACCAAGCGCGACGAGCGCGGCCGCGATGACGACCGGCGGCATGGAGCCCCATGTGCCGGACGCGGGGCGCATGAAGCCAAGGCCAAAGACCGTCACGAGCCGCAGGCCGCGGCCTGAATGCGGGCTCACTCGCCGGCCCCTTCGACAGGACGCACCGGCGCGCGAAGCTGGGCCATGGCGCGGAAGACATACGGCACGCCCGACACGATGGTGGCGGCGATCGTGACCCACACCAGCCACTGGATGAGCGTCCGCGCCGGTGCGCCCAACCCCGTCTCGAACAACGCGATCAGCCCGATGATGGTGGGCACCGTGACCGATTGCAGGATCATCTTGGCCTTGCCCGCCCAGTTGGCGGCGAAATTGCCCCCTTGGGCCTCGATCAGCCCCCGCAGCGAAGTGACCAGAAGCTCACGCGCCAGCACCACGATCGCCATCCAGGGCTCCACCGCCGAAACCTGCAGCGTCTGACCGGCGGAAACCGGCCAGGTGAACGAAGGCCCGGCCAGGCACACGAACGCCCCGATCACCAGGACCTTGTCGGCAAACGGGTCCATGATGCGCCCGAACTGGCTGGTGACACGCCACTTACGCGAAAGGTGCCCGTCTAGGGCGTCGGTCACCGCCGCCACCACGAACATCAGCCCTGCCGCGATCAGCGTCCAGTCAGGGAGCGGGTGCACTTCGGGCTTCAAGTGCGGCGTGCCCCGCCAGCGGCTGAGGGTCACCACAAAGCCGACCGCCAGCACGACCCGAAAGAGCGTCAGGGCATTGGGAAGCTGGCGACGCAGTGCCCCGATTTCAGCCCTGGATTCCGCCCCGATTCCGGGCCCAGCTCCCGGCTTGGCTCCGGGGTTGGGAACGGGGATTGGCGCAGGACCTGCCGCGGTTCCCACACCACCGGCATCGGTCAACGGGCCCGTCCCGGCCGGGTGAGGCGAGGGGTCGACGGCGTCGGATTGGTTGGCCACGGTTGACACGGAGCCCGGATGGTAACCGATGGAAGCGCATCGACACGCGGCGAGCGCTGTTTTGCGGTGATGCGCCCTCGGGGGGCCCGCGTGGTTGAAGAGCGCCCGTGGTGAAACTATCCTCAGCCCCAACCTCTCGTCGGGCGACCAGCCCCCGGGACGGGCTGGGCCGTGGGGTGCCGCGTGGCGGTTCACGGCGTGTCGGGCTTTCTCCTGTTCCTCAAACCGGCAGGCCTGATGGGCATCGACGCATTCATCAATCCATATCTGTTCTACGGCGCGGTGGTGCTCGGCGGGCTCGGCATCGCCATGGCGCTCCCCCGCGGCGGAAAGACGGCGCAGATCGTCGGGGCGGTCATCGCGGCCCTGGCGGGCGGGCTTGTGCTCTTTGGAATGGGCATCAAGAGCGTCGCCTCGCTCCCGAACATCTATTTCTACATCTTCTCGGCGATCGGGCTGGGCGCGGCGCTCCGCGTGATCTCGCACCCGCGCCCGGTCTACGCCGCGCTCTACTTCATCCTCACGGTACTGGCGTCGGGAGGGCTGTTCCTCCTGCTCTCGGCCGAGTTCATGGCCATGGCCCTCATCATCGTCTACGCCGGCGCGATCCTGATTACCTATCTGTTCGTCATCATGCTGGCGACCCAGGCCCCCACCGAGGATCGCCCGGAAGAACTGGCGGAGTACGACACCTCGGCCCGCGAGCCGATCGCCGCGACCACCGCCGGGTTCGTGCTCCTGGCCGTGCTCACCACGCTGGCGTTCAACGGCACATCGACGCTCAATCCGCCCCCCCCTGGCAACGCCGATTCGGTCCTGGTCCAGATCCCGCGGAAGGTCGAGCGCGTGCTGCGCGGCTACAAGCTCATCGAGAACGATGAAAAGGTCGACGGGTTTAACCGCGTCAGCGGCGACGGCGTGGCGGCGATCGAGTCGGTGATCGTCAAGAACGCCGAGGGCAAGGTCCGCGAGATCGCCAGGGAGGCCTGGCCCGAGGAACTCCGCGTCCGCAACGTCGAGCAGCTCGGCTTGAACCTGCTCCAGGACCACCCGGGCTCGATCGAGATCGCCGGCGTGATCCTGCTCATGGCCATGCTGGGCGCGGTCGTGCTCAGCCGCCGCCAGGTGCAGATCGACGAGGACGCCAAGCGACGCCACTCGCAGACACTGGCCGAAACCGCCAGCCAGGTGGGCGGCACGCCGGGAGGTGCGGCGTGATGAACGTGCTTGCTTCGATCCCGGGCGTGCTCGACGCGGCGGGTTTGGCTCCAGTCCTGGCGCAGGCCTCGGCCCCGGCGCCGATGGCCCAGTCGCAGCTGGCCCACTACCTGTTCGTTTCGGCGGCGCTGTTTGCGATCGGCCTGATCGGGTTCCTGACGCGGCGGAACCTGATCATCATGTTCCTGTGCACGGAGCTGATGTTCCAGGCCGCGGGCGTCGCGCTGATCGCGTTCAGCCGTTTCCACCTCAACATGACGGGCCAGACGTTCGTGATCTTCATCCTGACCGTGGCGGCGGCGGAGGCGGCGATGGCGCTGGCCCTGGTCGTGCTCCTGTTCAGGCGTCGCGAGTCGCTCAACGCGGAAGAGTTCTCGGAGATGAAGGGCTGAGTTTCAACTTCGGGCGGCCAGCCCTCATGGGGGCGACGCCCGTGTCCGGCAAATGAGCTTCATGATGACCCTCTCGACCATCCTCGCGACCCTGGCCACACCGATCGCGGCCCTTGCGCAGAGCGAGGCGGTCCATGCTGCTTCGCAAGAAACCGGGCACGCGGCCGGGACTGTCGCTGGGCACGCGGCGGAAAAAATCTCGGCCATCGCCGCCCCGGGCGTCGGACCCATGTGGCTGCTGCTGATCCCGGTGCTGCCGCTGGTCGGGTTTGTGTTGTCGGCGTTGTGCGCGGCGTTCAAGGTGAAGAGCAAGCTGCCGGCGTGGCTGACGGTGCTGTGCCTGGGCGCGTCGTTCGCCGCCACGCTGGGCATGTACCTGCAGGTCAGCTCGGGCCAGATCGCCAACCCCTCGGTGGCGACGGGCTTTGAGTGGATCAAGGTGACGTGGGGCGCGGGCGATGCGAACTCGATCGTCGCCAACTTCGGGCTGTACGTCGATTCGCTGACGTGCCTGTGGATGCTGTTCGTCACGGGGCTGGCGACGCTGATCGGGCTATATGCCAGCGAGTACATGGCGGGCGACGTTGGGCCCGGGTACTGCCGGTTCTTTGCCGCGTTCAACCTGTTCGTCTTCTCGATGTCGTGCCTGGTGATGGGCGACAACCTGCTCCTGCTCTACCTGGGCTGGGAGGGAGTTGGCCTGTGCTCGTACCTGCTCATCGGGTACTTCTACAAGAAGCCCTCGGCCGTTGAGGCCGCCAAGAAGGCGTTCATCGTCAACCGCATCGGCGACCTTGGCCTGGCGCTGGGGCTGATGCTGACGGCGGTTCACTTCGGCTCGATCGAGTACTCGGTCATTTTCGCCAAGGCCCAGCCCTATCTGGCGGCGTTGTCCGAGGGGCGCCTCGGCGACATCCCGTCGGTCGTGCAGCTGATCCCCGTGCTGCTGATGATCGGCGCGTTCGGCAAGTCGGCGCAGCTCCCGCTCTATGTGTGGCTGCCCGACGCGATGGAGGGCCCGACGCCGGTGTCGGCCCTGATCCACGCCGCCACGATGGTGACCGCGGGCGTGTACCTGGTCGCCCGCGCGTATCCGCTGTTTCTCCTGAGCGAGACGGCGCTGCCGATCGTCGCGTGGACCGGGGCGCTGACCGCGCTGCTCGCCGCGACCATCGGCATGGCGCAGTTCGACATCAAGCGCATCATGGCCTATTCGACCGTGTCGCAGCTGGGCTACATGTTCGCGGGCCTTGGCGTGCTCTCGTCGGGCGGCGCGGCGTTCCATGTCTTCACGCACGCGTTCTTCAAGGCCATGCTGTTCCTCTCCTGCGGCGCGGTGATGCACGGCTTCGCGGGCCAGCTCGATCTCCGCAAGCTCTCGGGCGTGGGCTCCATGCCGGGCTGGCGCGTGGTCGGGATCGCGATGCTGGTGGGCTGCCTCAACCTCGCGGGCTTCCCGGTCATCACCTCGGGCTACTGGTCCAAGGACATGATCCTGGGCGCGGCATTCGCCAACCCGCACATGGTGGCGATCGGCTGGATCCTGCTCCTGACGGCGGGCCTGACGGCGTATTACACCTTCCGCGTCTACTTCCGCGTGTTCGTCGGGCCGAAGTACTACGAGCCGGGCGACGAGGTCCACGGGCACGCCGGAGATGACCACGGTCACGGTCACGATCACGGGCACGGGCACGACTCGCACGATCATGCTCACGCCGATCACGGTCATGGCGGGCACGGGCACGATGCCCACGCGCACTTCCACCCGCACGCGCCGGGCTGGGCGATCAACACGGTGCTGGCAATCCTGGCCGTCTCCGCGTGCGCGGTCATCGGACTGCGCTTCGTCGGCGGTCACGAAGGCTGGGTGAGCGGGCTGATCGAGAAGTCGTCGGCAAACTACGGCGGGCACGCGATGTACGCGGCGGCGGCGAGCCATGGAAACGAGCACGCCCACGCGACCTTCTTCGGCTTCGACGCCCACACCGCGATGATGTACGTCTCGGGCGTGGTCGGCTTCATCGGGATCGCGGCGGCGTTCGTGCTTCACTACGCGGGGCGGACGACGGCGGCGAAGGCCAAGGCCGACGCGCTGCTGCCGATGGTCGGGCCG
>JAEUJA010000275.1 GCA_016793195.1 Phycisphaerae bacterium | reverse complement strand
AGGGAACAAGTCCCGTATCACCGCAAGATTGCGCACCAACGCGGTGATAGGGGGTGGCGGGAGGCGGGGATGGGGGGCCGGTGATCGTGAAAGGACGGTTTTCGGGGTGGTCGGCGGTCGGGAAGACAGGGGAGGGCGGGCCACCCAAGAGCACCGACCGCGAAACGCGGTCGGTGGCACGCGCGCGGCGCGACGAAGAACGCCTACTTGTGTTTCGAGCAGTACAGGCGCCACTCGTTTCGGAGGGCGGCCTCGAAACGGCGTGCAAAGCCCGGCGCGTCGCCGTGGGGCGAGGCGAGAATCCGCTCGCGCATAGTGCGACGGAGCTCGTGCAGTTTCGGCAGGTCGCTGGCCCATTTCACCGCGACCTGGACATACTCGTCCTCGGTCTTGGCGTTGAAGTCGTGGAGGTTCATGCCGGCGTTGAGGCTGACGCCGACGCGCGAGACGTGGCTGTCGCCTTCGAGGCAGATGGTGGGGACGCCCATCCAGGCGGCCTCGCTGATGGTGGTCGTGCCGTTGTAGGGGAAGGGGTCTAGGGCGACATCGACCTTTCGGTAGAGGTTGAGGTGGTCGGCGACGCTCTGGGTTCGCGGGAGGAACTCCATGCGTTCGCGCGCGATGCCGTGGGCGGCGAACATGCGCACGATGACCTCTCGGAAGGCGGGTTCGTTGAGGGCGGCGTTTTTCATGACGAACATGGAGCCGGGGACAGCGTTGAGGACGCGCGACCACAGGGCGGCCACGCGATCGTTGAACTTGGCCATGTTGTTGAAGGTGCCGAAGACGAAGGGGCCGGACGCGGAGGGCGCGGGCATGATGGGCCCGACTTCGGGCGAGGGGCGGATGCAGAGGAAGCAGGGGTCGAGGCGGACGAGTTTTTCGGTGGCGAGGCGTTCGGCGCCGGGCGGGTCGGTGATGGAATCGATGAGGCGCACATCGCAGTTTTTTACGCCGGTAGTGTTGGGATAGCCGAGCCAGGTCATCTGGAGCGGGGCGGCGCGGAGGTTGAGCAGGTGGAGCACGGGCGGGTTGGTGTGGGCGGCGATGTCGACGATGATGTCGGGGGCGTCGGTCCACATTTTGGCGGCCAGGTCGGCGGCGGTGCCCTCGGGGATGCGTCGCCAGCTTGAGACATAGGACTTGAGGCGTTCGGTGATGGTGTCCTGGGGCATGGCGGTCGAGTAGCAGATGTACTGGTACTTGCTCTTGTCGGCGTGCTCGAGCACGGGCTCGAGGTAGTAGACGACCGAGTGCCCGCGCAGGTCGGGCGAGACGATCGCGACCTTGAGCTTTTTCTCGGGGTCGAGGGTGTTGCCGAAGCGCGGCGGGTTTGTGGGGGCCAGCGGCGCGATGAGGTCGCCCAGGGCCTTGTGGCGTTCGAAGACTTGCTCGGGCGTGGCGCCGGGGAGGTAGTTCATCATCTGGGCAAAGCCCAGGTGCAAGCCGTAGTCGTTGGGATGGACTTGGAGCGCGGTCTCGAAGGCGAGTTTGGAATCGTCGAAGCGGACGAGGTTGTAGAGGAGGGTGGCGTAGGAGAGGCAGAGGCCGGCGTGCTCGGGGGACTTGGGGTTGGTGTGCTGGAGCAGGCGCTCCATGACTTCGAGCGCTTCCATGCGCAGGCCGGCATGGGTGAGGACGGTGAGCAGGGTTTTGAGGTAGGTGCGATTGTCGGGGGCGGCCTTGGCGGCGCGTCGGGAGAACTCGACGGCGTCGGTGTACTTGTTGGCGATGGCCAGCACGCCGCCCAACGTGTTGAGCGCGATCGGATCGTCGGGGTTTTGGTCGAGGAGCGTGCGGGCGAGGCGTTCGGCCTCGTCGGTGCGGCCGGCGTCGAGGGCGGCCTTCACGGGCTTGATGAGGTTGGGGTCCATCGCGTGCTCCGGGTGGGGCGGGATGGTAGGGAATCGGGGAGGAGGCGCCGAAGAAGTGGCGGAGAGGCGAAGGGGCGAAGTCGTCGGGTGCGGGTGCGGATCGGGATCGTCGGCGTGGATGTTGGCGCGGGACATGGCGCGCGGGCGGCACAATGGGTAACGCGGCGAGCGGCGCGTGAATCAGTCCCCGCCGCCTCCACCGCCACCGCCGCCATCTCCTCCTCCGCCGCCATCACCGCCACTGCCGCCGTCGAAGCCGCCGCCGGTGTCGAATCCGCCGGCGGAATCGACGGGCGCGCAGCTGTCAGACGGGGCGGCGTCGTGCGTGCAGCCGTGCCCGCAGTTATGCCCGTGATGCCCGTGATGGGCGTGCCCGGCGTGGGGGCCCGGGGCGTGCGAGTGGCCCGGGCGTGGCGTGGTGTCGGCGCCCATCCAGAGGGGCATGGAGCCGGCGCCCGTGGGGTCGGCGCTGTTGTCGCCGGCGCGCTGTCGACGCGGGGCGGCGTGGCGTGAGTTTTTGCGGATCGAGAACGCGACGATGGCGATGACCACTCCCACGACGATGGCCCCGATGAAGAAGTCGGTGGTGCTCATGCCATGTTGTACCACGGGGGCGGGGATGGGCTTCAACGAACTGCACGCGATGACCTCGCGGGCTGTACCTTTCTGCTCCGGGCGGATGACGCGATGATTCAGCGACGGCGCACGACGGGGTCGCCAGCCGACGATTCGCTCGCGGACTCGCTCATCGTCGGCGTGGAAGGCGCGCGGGTGTGGCGCCTCGGATGAGAAACTCGCGGGCCTCGACTACGCGGGCTTGTTCTTCCCGCCGAGGGTTTTTCGCATGATGAGGACGACGAGGGCCAGGAGCGCGATGGAGCCGAAGAAGACGGCGACGATGGGGCCAAGGCCGTTCATGCGCGAGTGTAGACGCGCGCCCGGCGCACCCTCGCGGGTTGGCCTTGGCGGAGGGTGGAGCGGGGCCATCCTGCAAAAACACCACCGGCCCGGGAAGGCCCGGGCCGGTGGACAAGGGGTCGGAATCTCGACCGGATGAATCAGCGGCGACGGCGACGGGCGGCGAGCGCCAGTCCGAGGCCCGCGAGGGTCACCGAGCCGGGAGCCGGGACGTCGGTGAAGTAGGCGGTGTTCCCGCCGGTGGGGAGCGTGCCGTCGACGCGGATGTGGAAGCCGAAGTGGTCGACATCGGCGACGGCGAGGCTGTCGAACGTGAAGTTCTGGCTGCCGCTGGGCGTGATGCCGGTGTTGGGGTTGGTCTTCCAGCCGACGATGCCGCCGGTGCCGGAGTTTGAGACCTTGGAGGTCCAGACGCCGAAGCCGGTGGTGCCGCCGGAGAGGTCGATGTCGTCGGACAAGGCCCAGAAGCCGAAGACGTCGGTGATGTCGTAGAACGTCGCGCCGATCTTGAGCTGCGGATTGCCGCTCAGGGCGACCTCGTAGGTGAGGCCGGAAATGTGGTTGACGCTGATGCCGCCGATGAGGTCGGCATCCTGAAACGAGCTGCGACTCTGGGCCAGCGTGGAGCTGCCCATCGCGGCCGCGGCGAGCGCCGCAGCGAGAACGTACTTCTTCATATGTCCCTCTCCCCTAAATACTTACCCAGCCGTGGCGGGCGGCGGAAACGCCCGTGTCGGGGAAATTCCCGACTCTGAGAATACTAACGCGCACAAACTGCCGAATCAATCGGCTCATGCTCTAAATCATGGTCCTATATCTGTTTACGCCCGAACCCTTCGCACGACCATTGACGTCGGTTCTCAAAAACCAACGCCGTCCCGGATGGGAACGGCGTTGGCAGCCCGTGGGTCTCTTCCCAGACGGGCGTTGTTCGGGCTCACCGGCGCGGACGGGTGGGTGGGTGGGGGCTCCATGTCTGCCGCGACGGAGGTCGCCTGCGAGTCCCGTCCGCTCGTCTCTTCTCAAACGATCCGGCTTGCCTGTCGGGCGGCGAGAAACGCACGCTCAACACCACCACCTTGCCACGAGCGGCGACCATCGCCACCGAACGGGGTGCGGCGTCGTCGCATGGGCTCCGGCACGCCGTTGTGCGCGCTCCATCCCGCGCCGCCCGAAGTCCGTGAACTCGGGCGGGGCGAGTTGCTCGCGTTCTCGGAACGTTCGGCTACCATTGCCCGCCATGCCGAGCATCACCATCAACGGCACCAAGTGCGACTTTGCCCCCGGCCAGACGATCCTGCAGATCGCCAACGCCAACGGCGTCGCGGTGCCTCAGTACTGCTATCACGACGGCCTGTCGGTCGTCGCCTCCTGCCGCATCTGCCTGTGCGAGGTCTGGGCGCCCAATCCCAAGTCCGGCCAGCTCGAGCCCTTTATGGGCGGGAAGCTCCTGCCGAGCTGTCAGCAGACGGCATCGGACGGGATGGTGGTGTATACGGATTCGCCCAAGGCGGTCGCCAATCAGAAGGGGGTGATGGAGTTCCTGCTCATCAACCACCCGCTGGATTGCCCGGTGTGCGACCAGGCGGGGGAGTGCTTCCTGCAGGACTACTCCTATGAGTACGGGCGGGGCGTGTCGCGCTTCCAGGAGCAGAAGGTCAAGCAGCCCAAGAAGGACGTGGGCCCGAACGTTGTTCTGTATTCCGATCGCTGCATCATGTGCACCCGGTGCGTGCGGTTCACGCGCGAGGTGACGGGCACCGGCGAGCTCTCGGTGCAAGGGCGCGGCAACAAGGAAGAGATCGACACCTTTCCCGGCGTGCCGCTGGCCAACGAGCTGTCGGCGAATGTCATCGATCTCTGCCCGGTGGGCGCGCTGCTCGACAAGGACTTTCTGTTCGCGCAGCGGGTGTGGTTCCTGAAGTCGACGCCATCGATCGACGGGCTGACGGCCAGCGGCGACAACCTCTTCATCGAGCACAACCAGGGGAAGGTCTACCGCGTCAAGCCGCGGACGAATCTGGACGTCAACAAGTGGTGGATCACCGACGAGGTGCGCTACGGGTGGAAGCACATCCACGGCGAGAACCGGCTGACGTCGCCGATGCGCCGCCAGTTCGGCGCGCTGGTCGAGGCCGACTATCCCAAGGCCTACGACGACGCGATCGAGGGGATCACCAAGGCGACGAGCGCCGGCAAGGGCCTGGCGGTGCTCATCAGCCCGATGCTCTCGTGCGAAGAGGCGTTTGTGCTCGCGACATTGGCGCGCCGGCTTGATCCCAAGGCGGTGCTGGGCGTCGGGCCCGTTCCCGTGCGCGGGCAGGACAAGGTCTATCCCGTCGGCGCCGACGAGAAGAGCCCCAAGGCCTTCAAGGTCTACGCGGAGAAAGCGCCGAACGCGCGCGGCGTGCGGCGCGTGCTTGCGGCGATCGGCGGGAACGTCGTCGAGTTCGACGACTTCCTCAACGCGCTCGGGCATGGTTCGGGCAAGCCCGACGTCGGCGCGGTCCTGCTCACCGGCAACTATCCCGACGCGTGGGCGACCGACGCGCTGGTGAAATCGCTGGGGAGCAAGTTCGTCGTGCTCATCGATACGCTCACGAGCCGTCTGGTCGACGAGGCGGGCGTGGTGCTGCCCGGCGCGACGTGGGTCGAGAAGGCCGGCACGTTCGAGAACGCGCGCGGCATGATCCAGCCTTTCGAGCAGGCGATCCCGTGCGTCGGCGCGTCCAAGAGCGAGGGCCAGCACGCGCTGGACATGGGCGCGGTGCTGGACGGCGTGGAGATGCCGATCGACGGGACGCGGCCGGTTGTGGTGATCTCGTCCAAGGGTCAGGTTCCCTCGGGGACGGAGCAGGCGACGACGATCGCGGGGGCGTTCAACGCGGCGAACGTGCGAGGCGAGATGGCCCGCGCGTTCCCGGCGCTGGCGGCGCTGGTGAGCGACGTGAAGCCCCCGGCCGCCCCGGCCCTGGCCCCGCCCGACATGGCGATGGTCGAGCTCTGATCGAGGGAGCGTGATGGAAACGTTGCAGTGGGTGGTGGCGGGGATCGTGCTGATCGGCGCGACGGCGTTCGTTCTGGTGTGGTGGCGGATCGGCGATCGCTGGGCGGACGAGGAACAGAAGAAGTTCCCGAAGAAGCGCTCGCCGCACGATGGGAAAGAGAAGATCGTGATCAAATCGGCCAAGCCTGGGGCGGAGGGCGATCGCCGCGCGTAGAAGAAGGCATTGAACGCAGAGGTCGCGGAGAACGCAGAGGAATACAGGAACTCGGAGGAATCAGAGGAAAGCAGAGGAACTCAGAGAGGAAGGAATGGCGGAGAGACCAAGAGTGAAGTTGATCTCGAAGGTCTCGAAGCAGGCAAACCAGAGGAACGCAGAGAGGGAATGGCATTGTACGGGGAGAAGTCGCACGGCCGATTGCTGGTAAGACTGCTCACCGCATGTTCTCGCCAGGATCGCCTCTGTGTACCTCTGATCTCCTCAGATTCCTCTGAGTTCTCTTCTCTTTCCCATTCTCCTCGTCCTCTGCGTGCTCTGCGACCTCTGCGTTGAAACTTGTTTCTTCCGCCATCTCGCATTTTCCGCACCGGAGCCCTGCCCGCCATGGCCGACCACAAGCCGATCCAACCGCCCACCGGCACGCGCGACCTGTATCCCGTTGAGGCCGCGCGGAGGCGTTTCATCACCGAGGCCTGGCGCCGCGCGTCGATCAACCACGGCTTTGAAGAGGTCGACGGCCCGACGTTCGAGTCCACCGAGCTGTACACCAAGAAATCGGGCGATGGGATCGTCTCCGAGATCTTCGGCGTTTTCAGCGGCAAGGACGAGCAGGGCGTGAAGGCGCTGGGCGAGAAGCTCGCGCGAGGCGAGGATGCGCCCGCGCCGTATGCGCTGCGCCCGGAGTTCACGCCGACGCTGGCGCGGATGTACGCGGCGAGGGCGGCGAGCTTGCCGAAGCCGACGAAGTGGTTCACGGCCGGGCCGTTTTTTCGGGCCGAGAGGCCGCAGCGGGGAAGGCTGCGCGAGTTCCTGCAGTGGAACTGCGATGTGATCGGGCTGGCGCTGCCGGAGAAGCCGACGCCGGAGGACATCGCGCGTGCGACGGCACAGGGCGACGCGGAAGTGATCGCGTGCTGTGTGGGGTTGCTGGAACAACTTGGATTGACTGGTGCTGACTACTCCATCGCAATCAATGATCGCCGGCTGCTCGCGTCGGCCCTTCGAGCCACCGGTGTTTCGGAAGCCGATCTGAGTGCGGCGATCGCCCTGATTGACCAAGAAACGAAGCTTGACCTTCACGAATGGAATCGGAGAGCACAGCCGTTGAATCTCTCGCTGATCCGCGTTGCCCAGGCCACTGATCTCGTTCAGGCCGCACTTCAGGAGTTTGGCAGATCGAGGCGGGTAAGCGAAGATGCTGCGGCGATCTTGCAGCGTGGTGGCCTAGACGCAGGGTCGCTTTTCTACTTGTGGAAGCAACTCGATTCCGCTGGAGTGCTGGATCGTTGCCATTTCAAGCCTGATCTGGCCCGTGGCCTCGCGTACTACACCGGCATGGTCTTCGAGGTCATCGTCGACGGCGAGCGGGCCGTCGCCGGCGGCGGGCGGTACGACAATCTCATCGAGCTCTTCGGCGGGCCGTCGACCCCGGCGGTAGGCTTTGGCATGGGCGATGTCGTGCTGTCGCTCGTGCTGCAGGACAAGGGCCTCATGCCCAGCGACGCGGAACTGATGCAGATCGCCGGTCAGTCGCCCGATGTCTTTGTGATCTCCAACGGCACGCCCGAGGCCGACGCGGCGCTCCCGTCGGTGCTCGCCGATCTGCGGCGCGGGAGTCGCGAGCAGCGCGGGCGCGACGCGCTCCACGCGCGGCGCACGAGCAAGACCACCAAGAACGTCGGCAAGCTCCTGCAAGAGGCCGAGAAGTCCGGCGCGCACTTCGTGGCGATCGTGGAATCGGCGGGCGAGGTGACCCTCAAGAACCTGCGCACCCGCGAGCAGGACCAGTCCAAGACGCCGATCGCGTCGCTGAAGGCGGAAGTGCTGAAGCGATTGGGGCGCACGGGCGCGTGAGTCGTGGGAAGAAGTCACGGAGTCACGAAGTGTCCCCCTCGCTGGCGCTCGGGGCTCGTCAAGAAAACGCCCTCCCTCACGGTCGGGCTACTGATCGAAGAGGCATCGGGCATTGGGAATCGGGCATTGGGAATCGGGCATCAGGCATCAGGCGTCGGACATCGGGCATCGGGCATCGGGCATCGGGCGTCGGGCGTCGGGCGTCGAGGAGAATGACGCTGCGGACGCCTGAGTAGCACAACGCTCGACCACTTCGCCACTATTCTCCGCTTCACTTCGTCTCTGCGTCTCTGCGTCTCTTCTTCTCTGTCATTTGGCCATTTAGCGATTTGGTTCCCCCCGTACCCTTTCCCCGTGCCACGCTACAAGCTCACCATCGCGTACGACGGCACGGACTTCTGCGGCTGGCAGAAGCAGGAGCCGCCCGCGCCGATCGCGCCCGCGTCAACACCAGCCGCGCCGATCGCGCACGCATTTTCGCCCCGCGCGCCGATCGCCGATGACACCGCCGGGGCGCCTGCGCCCGATCCGTCGCACATCGTTCATGCCGCGGAGTCTCCCGCGCCCGATCCACGGCCAAGCTCCAAGACGCCCGCCTCACAGCGCGATGTTCCCATGCACGCGCCGCCGGCGAGCAAAGTGCTGGGTCTGATCGAGCCCGGGCCGGGCGGCGTCGCGCGGCTCGAACTCCGCACGGTGCAGGCCGTCGTCGAGCGCGCCGTGCGCGAGATCGTCCGCGAGCCCGTCACGCTCACGGGCGCAAGCCGCACCGACGCCGGCGTCCACGCGCGCGGGCAGGTCGCGTCCTTCGCCTGTTCGGACGGCACGGGGATCGAGCGCGGCATCGGATGGCCCGTCGAACGCGGCACGGATCGCCTGCGAGCGGCACTCAACGGCCGCCTGCCCGCCGACGTGCTCATCACCGCCATCGAGCCCTGCCCCATCGACTTTGACCCGATCCGCGGCGCGACCTCAAAGGCGTATTCGTACACGATCCATGATTCGCGCGAGCGCCCGCTGTGGGACCGGCGCTTCGTCTCGCACGTGCCCTACGAGCTCGACGAGCGCGCGATGCACGAGGCGGCCCGGCGATTGGTGGGCGAGCATGATTTCGCGGCGTTTGCGGCCGCGGGGCACGGAAGGCTCACCACCGTCCGCCGCATCTTTTCGTGCGACGTCTCGCGGGCGCACCAGGACGACGGAACATGCTCGCGCCGCGTGCGCATCGACATCACGGGGAGCGGCTTCCTTTGGAACATGGTGCGGATCATCGCGGGCACGCTGAGCGAGGTGGGGCGCGGGCGGATGACGCCCGACGACGTGTCGCGGGCGCTGGAGTCGAGGCGGCGTGAGGACGCCGGGCCGACCATGCCGCCCGAGGGCCTGTGCCTGGAGTGGATTCGGTACGCTGAGCCGGCGTGAGGCGCGTGCGAGTATGCGGCGAGTCGGCGTTGCGGAGGCCGCGGGATGAAGAAGCGGCGGCACAGTCTGGAGCGTGCGGCGCGGTGGGGATGCACGGCGCTCGCGGCATTGTCGTTGATCGCATGGGCGTTCACATGGTGGCGGGACTTGAGCGTGGTATCGCCAGCCACCAGCGATCATCGGTATGCGGTAGTGCTTCTATCGCGCGGCAACGCGACACTCTCTATCCGGATCAGAACATTCGAAGCGGGCACTGTGCCACCCGGCCCACACTTCAAAGTACTTTCAAGGGGCAAACTGCTGCAAGCACCAAACTGGCTTCCGCAGTTCCGATTCTCAGGTGGCTGGTTGGGCGTTGCGGTGCCTCTGCCGATCTTGCTCCCCTTGCTGGCCGGCTCGAGCGTGTGGCTGTGGGTTCGCTTTCTTCGCCGTCGCACGCAGGTTCGGATCGGCTTGGTCTGCCCGGAGTGCCTCTACTCGCGCCTCGGCCTCGCGCCGGGCGCCCCCTGCCCCGAATGCGGCACAGTCCCTAAGCCGGAGGCCTCGGGATGAAGAAGCGAGGCCTACTCAAATCGATCGCGCGATGGACGGCGTGGGTGCTTGCGGTTCTGCTCCCGGCAATGTGGGTCGTATCGCTGTGGGCATCCGCCTTCGTGAGCACTCCCGGTGGATCAAAGACCATCCAGGCTTCGAGCATTCTCGGCGGCGGCGCTCTCGGCTTCGGCGTCACACTCGACGGGGACTGGCCCAAGAGCTTTCTGACCGTCGCAGAGCGGCCGGCTTTGCCGCGCCAGTGGTTGCCTCATGTCGCGCACTCGAAGCGAGCTGTCGGCGTGACAGTTCCGCTCTGGATGCCCTGGCTCGTCGCTCTTGGCTTCTCCGTCTGGTTCTACCGCGATCACCAGCGCCAGAAGCAACGCCGCCTGCTCGGTTGCTGCCCCGCCTGCGGGTACGATCGCTCCGGGCTCGCATCCGCCGCCCCCTGCCCCGAGTGCGGCTTATCGCCCTCGACGACGACTTCAACATGAAGCACATTCGCTCCAACCTTGAGCGACTCGCGCGATGGGTGTGCGTCCTCGCCGCGGGCGCGATGCTCGGGCTCGGCGTGCTGAGTTGCTGGATCGGCGTGCGCGGGTATGTGCGCGTGCTGCCCGGCTGGTACGCGGGCGTGGACGCGATGGGAACGCAGATCACGCTGGTGGTGCGGCGCACGCCGTTGCAACTCTCCAAGTCGGGATGGGCGGCGCATGTCCAGGCCGAGAGCGGGCCATGGGTTCGCGCGAGGCTTGATTGGCGCTGGCTGCCCTCGATCCTGAGCGCTCGCCCGGCGTGGGGCGTGACTCTTCCGTCGTGGTTGCCGCTGGCGGTGGGTTGGGTGGCATGGAGACTGGGGCGTCGGTGCGGCGCGGGGAATCGCGCCGGTTGCTGCCCCGCCTGCGGGTACGATCGCTCCGGGCTTGCCGACAGTGCCCCCTGCCCTGAGTGCGGAGCCGCGCCCACACCACCATGACCATCCTCCACATCTCAACCCGGCTCATCCTCGGCGGCTCGCAGGAAAACACCGTCCTTTCCTGCGAAGGACAAGCACGCCTCGGTCATCGCGTTCACCTGGCCTTCGGGCCCATCTTCGGGCCCGAGGGCTCGCTGCTCGCGCGCGTGCAGGCGTTCAACCAGCGCTGCGCGCGCGGCGAGGAACGCACCGGCGCGGGCGAGCCCTGCACGCCCATCGGCATCCACGAGGTGCCCGATCTCTGCCGCGAAGTTTCGGCGTCGCGCGATCGGCGCTGCCTGGCGCAGCTCCGCGAGTTGATCGAGCGCCTTGAGCCCGACATCGTTCACACGCACTCGTCCAAGGCCGGCATCCTCGGTCGCGTCGCGGCGTGGAAGCTCAACACCAGCAATCCCGACCGCTCGTGGATGCCGTGCGGGATCGTTCACACGATCCACGGCCCGCCGTTCATGCCCGTCGAGGGCTCGCTGTTTCGCCGCCTGAAAACCCGCGCGATCAACCTCGTCTACACGCTCGCGGAGCGACACGCGGCCAACTCGTGCCACGTCATCGCCTCGGTCGCCGACGCCATGACCCAGCAGTTCCTGGCCCGCGGCATCGGGCGCCCGGAGCAATACGCCACCGTCTTCTCGGGCATGGAGGTCGAGCGATATCTGAATGCCGCCGAGGGCGAGGACCGTGGTTCAATGCGCCGGGCGCTGGGCTTTGGCGACGACGACTTTGTGATCGGCACGGTCGCGCGCCTCGCCGAGCACAAGGGCCACGACGACATTCTCGACGCGATCACGGGCGAGCTGAAGTCGCACGCGAACTGGAAGCTGTTGTGGGTGGGCGACGGGTGGTGGCGTGATCGCCTGCTGGCGCGCGTCGCGGGCGAGGGCTTGGCGGCTCGGGTGGTGACGACGGGATTGGTGGCGTCGGAGCGCGTGCCCGCCCACATGCGGGCGATGGACGTGCTGGTGCACCCGAGCTATCGCGAGGGATTGCCGCGGACGGTGCCGCAGGCGCTGCTGTGCGGCGTGCCGGTGGTGGCGTACGACGTCGACGGGACGCGCGAGGCGTGCATCGAGGGCCAGACGGGGCGGCTCGTTCCGCTCTCGGACCGGAACCGTTTGCGCGAAGCGATCGCATGGATGTACGATCATCCGCGCGAGCGGGCCGAGATGGCCCGGCACGGGCGAGAGATGTGCGCCGATCGGTTCTCCACACGGCGAATGATCGCGCACCTTGGGGAGGTTTATGAAGGCGCGGTGCGAGAGGCCAGGGCGAGGTGAACCGGCCGCGACCGCGCTCGGTGGGTAGGCTGGTCGACGTGCGGCCGACCGCATCGCCTCACCACAGAGGCACCGAAGCACAGAGAAGCACCGAGGGGACTATGGGGAAGCGGGCTCGCCAATGAACCAATCGCACTTCCATTCGCCGCGCCGCGGCGCATCGACCTTGAGCCTCGTCTCCTCCCCGTGCCGCTCCGTGTCACTCCGTGGTGGATGGCATTCTCGAATGAGCGCGATCGTCGCCTCGCTCATGCTCGCGTGCGGCTCGCTGGCGCCCGCGCAGACACTGAACCTCGATCAGACCGCCGCGCCCGCGCCCGGCGAGGGAATGAACTCCCTCGCGATGGTCGAGTCACTCCAGAAGGAGATCGCCGAACTCTCCAAGCCCGGCGTGCCGGGCGCCGGCGTGCGCGCACTGGTCCGCTCCATCGCCATCGATCTCGTCAAGGCCGGCGTGGCGCAGGGCCCCGCGGGCTCGGCCCATGTGGTGCTGGGTCGAACGCTCGCGCAGCGCCGCGAATCGATCGATCGCTGGGCGGCGTCGCACGACGTTTCCGCGGACGTGCTGGCGCTGATGAAAGAGGCCGCGGGCGCGGGCGTTCCGCCCGAGCGCGACGCGATGGAGGTCTGGGCGCGCGACGCGGTCGGGCCGCTGCTGGTGTTCGCTTGGCCGCGAGAGCAGATCGGCTGGCCGACGGAGCTTTCGCGCGTGTCGGTTCGCGTGCCGACCGAATCGCTCCCCGATCTTGCGATGCACGCGCAATTCTCGGAAGAAGTCAGCGCCGTGTTCGCGCGCGTGGAGGAGCGGCTCGCGGCGGCGGAGCAGTTCGGCGTGACGCGCGCGGGCGCGTGGCGGTTGCGCGACGACATCGCGGCGGCCGCGTCGATCGCCGGCCCGCAGAAGCCGCGCTGGATGAGCGATCCTTCCCTGGCCGCGTGGCGATCTGAGCTGGTCGCGTGCGTCACGAGCCTGATCCCTTCGACGGGAGCGGCGGCGTACACGCCCATGCAGAGCGCGTCTCGCCTGCGGGTCATGCGGCTGGCGGCGGAGCTTTCGGCGACCTTGCAGTCGCTCGCCCCCGCCAATTCCGGGCGCGCGTCGCTGGCGGCGCTGGACCAACTCATCTCCGGCTCTGAGTTTCGCACCGACCCGGGCGTCGCCGATCGCCTGCTGGCGTCGCTGGAGGCGCTGTCGCTGGTGCGCGTCGCGCCGACGGAGGATAGGTCGCTCCTCCGCCAGCTCCGGCCCGCCGCCCGCGCGCTCGAGCCCGCGGCTCGCAACGCGGCGTCGCAATTGCTCGAGGACCTGCCGCGCCTCATCAAGCGCGCCGACGCGCTGGCCGACCCCGGCGTGCTGGCGTCGATCAACTCCGCCCGACGCCGGCGCGAGGATCAGCGCCTGGTGCGCCGTCTGAGCGAGCTGTGCGCCGATGACACGCTGGCCGCAACGCCGCCCCCGAAGGACAACGCGCCGGCGGACACCACTCCCGCCACGGCGCCCGCCAACGCGCCGAACACGCCGGTCGCCCCCGGCGACGCCGAGAAACCCAAGGAATCCAGGCCATACGAGAGCGGCCCGCCCGAATCCAGTGAGCCCAACACCAAGGCGCCCGACGCCGGCGCGCCGGGCGGTCAGCCCGCGGAGCCCAGACCGACGGAGTTCAAGGTCGCCGAGCCGGTGCTCGACCCGCGCTTGAAGAACGTCGTCGCGCGATTGCTCGTTTTGGGCCAGGACCTGTCACGCAGCGACCGGCGCGACCTTGCGATCGGCGAATTGCGGTTGCTCGCCGGCGAGCTCGCCAACTTCCGCGCCCTTCCCGGCGAGGGCGAGGCCGCGTTCGCGTCGGGCGCCGCGTCCACCGCGCCGGCGTCGGTGATGCGCGTGCGGGCGTGGTCAACGTTGACGAATCAAAAGCTCGCGGACGTGCTGGCGGCGTTGTCGCGCGTGCGCACCGACTGGCTCGCGGGCTGGTCGAGCGCCAAGGGCGCGCCCGCGCCTGAAAATGCCGCGCCGCTGGAGGCGTACCGGGCCGTCTTCGCGGTGCTCCGCGACGCCGCAGCGGCCCTCGGCGACGAATCCCCGATGAACGCCTGGCCCGGCTTTGAGCTTTCGCGCGAGGCGCGGGCCCAGCTGACCGACCCGCTCCCGCGCGCCTGCGCCGCGATGGTCGATTCGCTGCTTGCGGGAAGCTACGACGACACGACCCAAGCCGCGGCACGGATCCGCGCCGAGCACGCGGCGGCGCTCCTGGTGGGGCGCTTGGAACGGCTGGCCGCGAAGGAATCGTTGGGGGAGGCGACCGACACGATGTTTGGTGCGCTCTCGCAGGTGGTCGCGGGCCGCCCCGACGCGGAGAGCGCGTGGCTGCTGGCGGGGTACGCCGACATCCGGGCTGATATCGCGAGCGTGTGCCGGTACGCGGCGGAGCTCGTGCCGCCCTGCGATCAGCCGGAGCGATTCCGCGCGTACATCACCAAGCGAGCGGACCTGGTGCTGTCGACGCTGGAGGCGAGGGAGTGACTTCGGGCGCGACAGGTGGAGCGCCGTGAGTGGTGAGTGATGAGTGGTGAGTCTTCCAAGACGACGCTGCGCCAAGTGCTCAGGATAGGATTCTTCCACTTCGCCGCTTCGCCGCTTCGCCACTTCGCCACTTCGCCACTTCGCCGCTTGGCCACTTGGCCACCCGGCCACTTCTGCCTCCCCGCTTTGCTGCGCTGCTCGCCCCGCCTATCAATTCCCATGCGTTCCTCTGAGTTCGTCAAAGTCGCCAAGGCCCTGGCCGACCCCACGCGCCTGCGGATGCTCGAGGGCATCCGGGCCGCGGGCAAGCAGACGTGCTCCGAGGTCTGCTCCTGCTTCAAGCTCTCGCAGCCGACGATCTCGCACCACATCAAGATGCTGGAGTCCAGCGGCGTGATCCACGCCAGGAAATCCGGCGCGTTCCACGTCCTGAGCGTCAACGAAACGCTCCTCCGCGCCTTCGCTCGCCACGCGGCGGGAGAGGCGCCAAAGGGCGCGGTGCGTCGAGGCCCGATCGCTCGCGCGAAGAAGGGCGAGCGCAATGGCCGCCATGGCGCGGCCGAGCCGAAGTAACCGGTCCGAGCACGGACGAGTCGATTACTTGTCGCGTCCGCGCACGCCGTTTTCGGTGTGCAGAAGCGGATAGCGGGCCGCGGGAAAGTGCCCGTTGTAGTCATAGCTCTTTGCGCCATCGCCGGACTTGTGCGTTAGCTCGGCGACCACCGTCGATTCGTCAGCGTGCCCATCCGTAAACGCCGCCCATGCCGCACCGGGCGGGCCCCAACTCAGAGCGTATTCTGCGAGCACGCTCTTGGAGTCCGGAAACACAACTTCCCCGAGATGAACGGCCCTGAGTTGTTGCGGCAACAGCGCCCGAGTCGTGTCGTTATAGAATTCTGGTGATGCGAGGAACGAGCACGCGTACCAATAGTCCGTCTCGATCAGTCTGCCGATGCCTTTCGAGTACGGATTGAGCGGAGATCGGAACGACATCGACGATGGGTCGCCGTTGTAGTAGCCGTCGGCCAATGCGATCTGCCACAGACGAGCCATGTCGAAGTACTTCGCCTTCACGGCTATGTCTTGCGATGGGCACCGAATAATGCTCAGGCCGGTTGGATACGTTGCGGCCGGCATGGTGTCCCGAAAGTCCCCCGCGTACACCGTGAAGATCGACGCGTGTGATCGGAGGTTGGCGAGTGTGTTCGCGACCCGGGCCTTGTCCCTGACTCCACCGATGCTCGGGGCAAGCAGCCCGATCAGCAAACCCACCAGCGCCACAACCACGAGGGCCTCGATCAAAGTGAAGCCGCGGCGATTCGACGGTTGTGTGCTCAACGTCGCACTAACGCGGTTCAATCGTATGTGTTCTCTAGCCACGCGCAATTGAACACCGAATGCGATCAGCATGAGCGCGTTTCTCGTGACGACCACCACGGTCGAATCAATCTCAGACCAATATCGAGATACCACCCCGGCACATCCACATCGCGGGGGATCGGAAAGGAAACGCTGACCCAGATAGGCCAGCGTTACGATCATCAGAAAGCAGAATGCGATCGCGATAGCCCACCGACGACACATTCCTAAGATCCAGGACAACGCGATCAGCACCTCAAAGACCGGAACAGCAATACAGAGCGGAGCCACGGCCCACTCAGGAATCGCATTCCAGGTCCGCAAGGCATCGGCAAACGCCGGCAGGTCAACCAACTTCGCAATACCCAAGAGGAGCAACACGCTCATCGCCAGCCCAGACGCGAACTTGGCAATGCGATTCAACACGGTTCAGGGGTTTCCGGTTCCTGTGCAAGTCGGATTTACAAGGGTGACAGGATCGCAGTTCGACGACGATCCCCCAGACTTGACGCAGTTGCCCTGCGCGTTCACATAGTAATCATCCCATGTGCAGGTCGCCTGGGGTCCGGAGAGCCTTCTGGTCTGGCCCGGCGCGCCAAGCGGAGCCACGTCGCAGTGTGAAACCGAGGGATTCGACGTGATCTCGTCGTGACACCACCCGTCCAGATTGAGGCCGGAACCATCCATGAGCAGATCGCAACAGTTCTTCGTGGCCGGAACCCAGCATGTGCCGATCGCCGCCGAAGTAACGGCCACCACACCCACCGCGCCGCAGCACATTCTGAACCACATATCACGCGACATTGACTCTCCTTTCAATCAGGAACTCGATCCACGACGTACGCGCAACAGCACCAGGAACACGACGAGTGAACCCGCGACCACCCATCCTGTCGTGCGCAGCATCGATCTCCCGTGGCCTACGGGTGTGTCTTCAACGCTCAGCGACCGCACAGTACCCTCTGTCGTCTTGATCTCGTAACTCGGCGAACCTTCGCGAAAGTCCGTCACTTGAGTAAACGTTACCCTGCCTCGCACTGCATCCGAGCCGTCAAAGTCGGGAGTGCGCGTCACTGCCTCAAACTCCTCGGTACCAATTGGCGACACCGATTCCAGAACAAGACGGCTGGTCTCCCGCCCACCCTCCTCGTTGGTGACGAGATGTGCTACTTCACGCGAAAACACGTCCGACGCTCGAAACTCGGACGCGCTGGATTTCGCTAATGCCTGCTTGCTGCGCGGGTCAATGACCTCGCTCCGGGTCACTTGTCCAGTCCTGCTCTCGTTGCTCCACGATCCGTGGAGCACAAAGACACGGGGTCCAGCGGGCGTTTCGCGCTCAAAGGTCGCGATCCACCGGCCATCCGCTTCCGTCGCAACGGTCGTCTTGTCGTCGACCTTCACAGACCTCGCCCACAAGCAGACGAAATCGGAAACCTCGAAAGTAATCGAACTCGCGGCAGATACGAGCGTATGCCCAGGCGGACGCTTCTCAGCTTTCCCCAGCACAAACATCTGATCCGGGGTCATCTTCCAGCCTGAATCCTTCAGGCTCGCGAAATCAAAGTACTTCGAAGCCGGATCGGCCCACGCCTCGCGATTGACTCGCATCTCGCCGTCGCGGAACCACACGGTCTGTTTGCGAACTTCCGGGCCGTACTTCTCGAGTTGTTCCAGGTGCCGCAGCCTCGCCCTCTCTGGGTGCTCCGGCAGGTTCTTCAATTTCTCTCGCAGGCGGGCCAACTCCCCCGCGTCGAGCTTTTCCTGGGACTCCACCCGGTACACAACCTTGAACGCCCGCCCACCGAAGTTGCCCGACGTTTCTTCGATCTGCTTGCTCAACCACGCCTTGATGTCGTCGGGTGGGGCGGCATCAACCCGCGAGGCCGCGAGCCCCAGCCCGAACCCCAGCCCAGCAACCACGATGGCCGCCAGCTTCCACATGTCACCACCCTACCCCCCCCCGTACATCTGTCAAGTGATTTCTGGGGTCCGTAGAAAGATTGTGGATAAGTCGGTTCAACCACCTAAATGGGTGTGCGAACAAATTGCTACTTCCCTCTTCTCCCCATGTAATCAATCACATCGATCTTTCCGATCACGCCCACGATCTTCTCCGCGTCGACCACGATCGCGACCTGGTCGGTCTCGAAGATGCGGAAGAGTTCTTCCACCCGCGCCTTGGGATAGATGAGGCCGCCGATCGGCTGCGCCACCGCGGAGACTGGGCTGGTATTGGTCACCGCGCCGCTCTGCAGGCCGCGCAGCACGTCGAGCTCGTGCACCATTTTCGCGGGGCGTTTCTTGGCGTCGAGCACCGGCACCTGCGACACGCCGGCCTTTCGCATGATCTCGACGACCGTGCCGAGCGAGTCGGTCTCGTTGCACGTGATCACCTGCTGGGCCGGGCGGGTTTTCATGATGTCTTCAACCACGCCCAAGTCGTAATCGCTCCCCAGGAAGCCGTAGTCCTTCATCCACTGGTCGCTGAGGAATTTCGTCGTGTAGCGTGTGGCGGAGTCGGGGAGGACGGTGACGACGGTTTTGCCGGGGCCGATTTCCTTGGCGATCTGCACGGCGACGTGGACGTTGCTCCCGCTCGATCCGCCGCAGAAGAGGCCCTCCTCGCGCACGAGGCGGCGGGCCATGAGGAACGATTCCTTGTCGTTGACCTGGCGGAACTCATCGACGACCGAGTAATCCATCGCGTCGCACAGGATGTCCTCGCCGACGCCCTCGACCTTATACACGTGCGGCGTGGGCATGGTCTTCGTATAGAAGTAGTGATAATGCACGGAGCCGATCGGGTCGACGCCGACGACTTTGACCGGGTGCTTGTTCTTCTTGAAGAAGCGTGCCGCGCCCGAGACCGTGCCGCCGGTGCCCGCGCCGGCGACATAGGCGTCGATCTTGCCTTCGGTCTGGCGCCAGATTTCCGGGCCGGTGGAGAGCTCGTGGGCGTCGATGTTGAGCGGGTTGTGGTACTGGTTGACGTAGAACCCGTTCTGCTCGCGCGCGATGCGTTTGGCGGTCTCGACGTAGTGCTGGGGCGAGTCGCCGGGCACGTCGGTCGGCGTGATGACGACCTCCGCGCCGAAGGCCTTGAGCATGTTCACCTTCTCGATGCTCATCTTGTCGGGCATCGTGAAGACGCACTTGTATCCCTTGACCGCGGCCCACATTGCCACGCCCTGGCCCGTGTTGCCGCTCGTGTTCTCCACGATCAACATGCCCGGCTTGATGAGCCCCTTTTTCTCCGACTCGTTGAGCACGTGCACCGCCATGCGGTCCTTGATCGAGCCGGTCGGGTTCATGTACTCGCACTTGACGAGCACCGTCGCCGCGCCGGCGGGGACAACCTTGTTCAGCTTCACCAGCGGCGTGTTGCCGACCGCGTCGAGGATCGAATTGAAGAACGCCATGCCTTGCACCCCCA
>JAEUJA010000272.1 GCA_016793195.1 Phycisphaerae bacterium | reverse complement strand
CCGACCCAGCGTCCCGTCAACCACGCGCTCCTTCACCCAGCTCCAGCCCGGCCAGAAGCGGATGCACATCGCGGGCATGACCACCAGCCCCCGCGACGCCCCGCCAAACCCCGCCGCGCCCCGCGCCGCCACCGCCAGGCGCTCCACGTCCACGGGCGCGACGGCGATCGGCTTCTCCACCAGCACATGCTTCCCGGCCTCGATCGCGCGGATCGCCGTGTCGACGTGCGACTCGGTGTGCGTGCAGATACTGACCAATTGCACGCGCGGATCGCCGAGCAACTCATCAAGGTTCGAGGTCGCGCGCACCTGCACCGGATCAAACAACTGCTCGCCGCCGCCCGTCGCGATGTTGCCGCTGGTCACGACACGCCCGGAGAGGCGTTCCGGCATCTGGTCGCACACGCCGACGAGCGGGCAATCGAACCCCGCGGCGTGGGCCGCGGCGTACGCCCGGATGTGCGTCGCGCCCATGAATCCAAGCCCGATCACGCCGACGCCGATGGGCTGTTGTTGCGTTGTCATGAGTGGTTACGCCTTGGCGCCCTTCCCGCCCTTGCCATAGGCCTCGACCACGCCCGGGTCGGTGGGCGACACCTTCCACGACACAAAGCCCTCGATCGCCTGGTACTCCGGCAGCCCAAGCGCGTCGTAGGCCTGCGCCGTGTGGCGGTTGCGCTCCTCCGCGCGCTGCCAGAACTCGCGCGAGTCCACGCCCGGGAAGAGCGCCTTGTCCTTCTGCGACTCGTGCTTGAAGATCGCCATCCGCTTCCGCTCCACTTCGCTGGGCGAGAGCGGCACGGCCATCTCGATCTCGTGCGCGCCCCATTCCTGCCACGCACCGCGGTACAGCCACACCTCGCACTGCGCCGCCCAAGGATCATCCGCCACCGCCCGCATCGCCTGCACGATCGCCTTCAGGCACACGCGGTGCGTGCCGTGCGGGTCCGAAAGATCGCCCGCGGCATACACCTGCTGGGGCTTGATCTTGCGGAGCAGCTCGATCGTGAGGCGCACGTCCTCCTCGCCCAAGGGCTTCTTCCGCACCGCGCCGGTCTCATAGAACGGCAGGTCCAGAAAGTGCGTGTGCTCCGCCTTCACGCCCGAATAGCGCGCGCCCGCCCGGGCCTCGGTGCGCCGGATCAGCCCCTTGATCGTCTGGAGCTCGGGCATGTCGATCTGCCCGGCCCGCTTGGTGGAGGCAAACTTCCGCAGATCGCCCGCGAGCTTCCGCACCGCGTCGAGCCCCGCGCCATCGCCTCCCCCGAGCCTGAGCGATTCGAAAAGTTCAACCACAAAGTCGGTATGACGCAGCGCGGTGTCGTCGAAGACCGCGATGTTGCCCGAGGTCTGGTACGCGACGTGCACCTCGTGCCCCTGGTCGCAGAGGCGGATGAGCGTGCCGCCCATCGAGATCACGTCGTCGTCGGGGTGGGGGCTAAAGACCAGCACGCGCTTGGGAAAGGTGTCGGGCGCGCCGCCCTCGTCGACGCCCTTGCCGGGAATGAACTTGGGTCGCCCGGGCTTGCCGCCGGGCCAGCCGGTGATGGTGCGCTGCATGGCGCGGAAGACCGCGATGTTGATGTCGTACGCGCTCCCCCGCGTCGTCAAGAGCTCCTGCAGCCCGTGCTCGTTGTAGTCCTCGTCCGTGAGCTTCAGGATCGGCTTGCGGAGCGTCTGCGCCAGCCAGATGACCGCCCGCTTGGTGAGATGATCCTCCCACGCCAGCCCGAACTGATCGAGCCCGCCCAGCAGCCACGGCGTCTTGATCCGCGTCAGCTCCGCCGCCGCCGCCGGGTCCAGCACGAAACGGGCGCACGGGTGCTCCTGCAAAAAGCTGGCCGCAACCGTGCTCGTGATCTCGCCCTCGACCGCACGCCGAACGATCGGCGCCTTGTGCTCGCCGAACGCGATCAGCAGCACCTTCTTGGCGTCCAGGATCGAACCGACGCCCATCGTGATCGCGGTGCGCGGAACATGACGCTCGCCGAAGAAATCGCTGGCGGCGTCGCCGCGCGTCACCGAGTCGAGCGTGATCAGACGCGTGCGCGAGTTGCGCGGCGAACCGGGCTCGTTGAAGCCGACATGCCCGGTCCGACCGATGCCCAGGATCTGCAGGTCGATCCCGCCGGCTTCCTTGATCTTGCGCTCGTATTCGTCGCAGAACGCGCCGACGTGCTCGCGCGGGATCGTGCCGTCGGGCACATGCGCGTTCTTGGGATCGATGTCGACGCGGGCGAAGAGATACTCGCGCATGAAACGCCGGTAGCTCTGGAGTTCGTCGGGGTTCATCGGGTGGTACTCGTCCAGGTTGAACGAAACCACGTTCTTGAACGACAAGCCCTCTTCCTTGTGCAGGCGGACCAGCTCTTCATACACGCCGTGCGGCGTGGAACCGGTCGCAAGCCCCAGCACCGCCTTCTTGCCCTGCGCCGCGCGCAAGCGGATCAGCTCCGCGATCTCGCCCGCGACCGCCTGGCTGGCCGCGCCGCTGCTGGCATACACCGTCACGGGCACGCGCTCGGTCGACATCCCCGGGCGGGCGTGGGCGGCGTGATCGGGCGTCGGATGGGCGGACTGGCCGGGGGCGGCGTGCATGGTTCTCTCCGGTCGCGCCCGGCGGGCCTCGGACAAGCCCCGACAAGTCTGGTACCCTCGCGGGCGGGCGCGCTCACCCCGCGGGCCTGACAGGATATTCACACCCCGCCCTGATGTCGCGCCCTTTCACTCGGAGACTTTCTCATGCTCGCGTTTCGACGTGCGATTCCATCAATCAACGCGGCCGTAGTGCTCGCCGCGGGCCTCGCCGCCGGCGCTTGGTCCGTGGGCTGTCAGCAGGGTTCCAACCGCTCGCCCAACGCCCAGCCCGAGCCCGCGACCGCCGAGTTCAGCGTCATGCTCGACGGCGACACCCGCGAGTGGCCGACCGACAGCGTCGCCTGGGCCGACCAGGACTACATCTACCTCCGCTTCACCGTCGAGAACGAACGCTTCACCCTGCAATCGGCCCCCAAAACCGTCGCCATCCTCCTCGACTCCGACGCCAGCGCCGCCACCGGCATGGCCGGCACGCAAGAGCCCACCGCCGGCATCGGCGTCGACCTCGAAATCCAGTGCTCGCCCCTCGACCCCCAGGGCGGCTCGCCCACCAAGGGCGTCGCCTGCTACGCCGTCGACGCCGACGGCACACGCACCAAAATCGACAACGCCGACCTCGATGTCTCCTTCGCCCCAACCTTCGCCTCCGAGTGGTACGAGATGCGACTCAAGCGATCCGCGGCCATGCCGTCGCTGGCGGCCGGCAGCTCGGGCGGCACCGCCCGAGGCGTCGTCGTCCTAACCGACGCCGCCGGCGAAATCGAGGCCTGGGCCGATCCCTTCGGCATCATCCTGCCCCCGGCCCGCCGCGCGGGCGACAACGTCACCGCGGGCGACGTCGGCGCCGGCGTCATCCCCACGCGACCCGCCGGCGCCCTGCGCGTCATGACGCTCAACGTGCTCAAGAGCGGCCCGGTCACAAGGCCCGATTCCTTCGCGCGGCTGCTCAACGCCGCCGCCCCCGACGTCGTATTGCTGGAAGAATGGGACGAAGGCGACGCCACGAGCGTTCAGGCGTGGTTCACCACGCTGGTCAAGTCCGAATCGGGCTGGCATGTGCTCAAGCCCGCGGGCTCGTCGGTCGCGATCGCGTCACGCTACCCGATCACCGCACTCGGCGGCCCGGCCGAGGGCGTGAAGAAAGACGACGGGAGCGACTGGAAAGTTCGCTACGTCGCGGGCAAGGTC
>JAEUJA010000258.1 GCA_016793195.1 Phycisphaerae bacterium | reverse complement strand
CGCGGTGGTCATCAGGGAATCTCCTTTACGCGGTGCTCTTCGCGGGGCTCATCGGGCGCCACGCGCGCCGGGCGAGCCTCGCCCCCTTCTTGAATGTGCCGCGCGGCCATCACGCCCCGCGGCACGAGATCACGAAACGGGTTGCACGAATCCGACCGATGTCGATCACGGTCGCGGCGAGCCGGACTCACCGGGCCCGACAAAGCCGAGCGGCCCGTCGTGTGTGGTGGCGGGCGCGACGGCTGGTGCGGTGGCGGGCGACACCGCGTGTCCCTGCGCGTCCTCGGGGAGCACGCTGATGGTGTTGTCGGGGTTGGTGCCGACGACCTGGACGAGCGTGCCGGTGGGGATGGTCGGGCCGTCGGTGACGGCGTTGAACATCCGCTGGCGATCTTCGATGACGACGCGGACCTGTCCGCGCCCGGTGCGCGATGAAGGGACGGAGACGTAGGTTTGGCCCGAGAGGCCGATCGCTTCGCTGATGTCGATGTTGCCGGAGGACTGCATAGACCAGACGGCGCGGAGGAGTGCGGCCAGGAGCCAGACGAGGCCCGCGCCGCCGCCGGCGCCGATGACGAGTGAGGGCGGGATTCCGAGCCCGGCGCCGCGCATGGCGGCGATGCCGGCCCAGCCGAAGCCCATGAAGAACGCGGCGAAAGCCTGGATCGAATAGACCTTGAAGGCCTCGCCGGGGTCGGTGTGAACGTCGTGGGGAACATCGCCGTGGGTGTCGCCCTGGCCGATGAGCATGAGAACCAGGCGCAGCACGAAGAAGACCGTGCCGAGCACCGCGGGGATGCCGAAGATCGGTCCGAATCCGTCGAAGAGCAGGTCGTACACGGGCCTCCTCCGATCGAACGCTTGAATCGAGAGGACGATAGCAGCGGGGGGAGGGAGGGGCCATTTGGCGGGCGCGCGGAGGGCGTTTGGATGAGAGTTTGGGGTCCAGTCGATCCGCGTGGGGGTGACGGAATCCGAGTGAAGCGGGATCTGGAAGAGTTGAACTCGAAGGGCTCGAAGGAAAGAAGTTTCAACGGTCGCGGAGAACGCAGAGAAGAAAGGCAGGAACGCAGAGGAATCAGAGGAGTTCAGAGGGACTCAGAGAAGAGAGAATGGTGGAGAAAGCAAAGAGGTGAAGCGAAGGCGTGAACTCGAAGAGTCCGAAGAGCGCGAAGAGCAGGCGTGGTATTGGAGGAAAAGGCCGAACGCAGAGGTCACAGAGAACGCGGAGAAGAAGAAAGGCAGGAACGCGGAGGAATCAGAGGAACACAGAGGAACGCAGAGGGAAGGAATGGGTGGAAGAAGCCAGGAGGCGAAGGAAGGGATTGAACTCGAAGGACACAAAGAACTCCAAGACGGCTTTGCGACTGGTCCGGCTCGTTCTGTCCAGTGTTCCTTCCTCCGCGTTCCTCTGATCTCCTCTGATTCCTCTGAGTTCGGCTTCTCTTCGCGGCCTTCGAGCCCTTCGAGTTTCCGCCTTCGCATTCTCCCCTCTGTGCCCTCTGCGTCCTCTGCGTTCAAACTCTTCTCACCCTTTACTTCGCCTCATCCGGCACGCCGGAGAGACCGAGGGTGCGGGCCGTGGCGCGCAGACGCGACGCCATCACGAGCAGCGACGACGGGATGACGCGCACGTCGCCCACGACGCTGATGAAGTTGACGTCGCCGCCCCAGCGCGGCACGAGGTGCACGTGCAGGTGCTGCGGCACACCCGCGCCGGCGGCCCTTCCCTGGTTGAGCCCGACATTCACGCCCTGCGGGTTGAGCGCGCGTTCGAGGATGTCCATCGCGACATCGACGAGCGACCAGAGGGTGGCGCGCTGCACGGGCGCGTAGTCGAGAAGGCGCCCGCGCGGGTCGGCGAGGGCGACGAGCAAGTGTCCGTTGGCGTAGGGAAAGCCGTTGAGGACGATCAGGCCGTCGGCGGCGCGGACGATGACGTGGTTGGGTCCGTCCTGCGCGGGCGAGTTCCAGTAGTCGAGGAGGAACGAGCCGCTGGAGGCGGTGGGCGGGCCGCCGGATTTTTCGCGGGCGTCAAGGGCCTCGAGGTATTCGAGCCGCCAGGGGGCGTGGAGCGCGGGACGGCCTTCGCCGCGGGGTGGGTTGGTGTGGGCCATGGCTCCCAAGAGTATCGCACCCCGCGATCCCGTCGCGCTCTACACTCGTGCTCTTCCCTCTTCAAGGAGTTCCCATGTTCCAATCCATTCGCGTCGGCGGCACGGGTCGTGACACGCTCGTGGTCGGCTATTTTCAGGGCCAGGCGTTTGACACCGCGACGGCCAAGTTGCTGAAGCAGGTCGATCCCAGCGGCGCGGCCGCGGGCGCGCTGAAGCGCCCGGAGTCGACGGGTGAGGCGGGCGCGATCGCGGAGGCGTTCGGCGCGGGCAAAGGTGATTCGACGCGGATTCTGGTCGTGGGCCTGGGCAAGCCCGAGGCGCTCGACACCGACGCGGTGCGCACGCTGGCGGGCACCATCGGGAGGAAGCTCGCGGCCGTGAAGGCGACGGGCGTGCAGCTGGCGCTCACGGCGTGCTTTGAGAAGGCGGGGCTGGACCTTGCCGACGCGGGCCAGGCGTTCGGCGAGGGGCTGGGCTTGCTCGCGTGGGTGTGCGACGAGTTCAAGGGGACGGCGGCGAAGAAGACCAATCGCGTGAAGCTCTCGATCCGCGCGGGCGAGGGCGAGTTTGACGGCGCGATGGCGCGGGGCGTGGATTTGGCCGAGTCGGCGAACTTCACGCGGACGCTGAGCCAGACGCCGCCGAACGTGGCGACGACGGGCTTCATCGCGGACATGGCGCGGAAGCTGGCGCGGAAGACGGGGCTGTCGTGCAAGGTTTTGGAGGGCGACGACCTGGTGCGCGAGAAGCTCATCGGGCTGATCAACGTGGGCAAGGCGAGCGAGAACAAGCCGTGCCTGATTCGGCTGGAGTACAGGCCGCGCGGCTCGGGCAACAAGAAGCCCGCGGTGCTCGTCGGCAAGACCGTGACGTATGACACCGGCGGGCTGTCGCTGAAGATCAACAACGGCATGGTGGGGATGAAGCGCGACAAGGACGGCGGGTGCGCGGTCTTGGGCGCGATGCACGCGATCGCGACGGTGATCAAGCCGCGACGCCCGGTCGTCGCGTTGCTCGCGGTGGCGGAGAACTCGATCAGCGACGAGGCGTATCGCCCGGACGATGTGCTGCGGTATCGCAACGGCGTGACGGTGGAGGTGACCAACACCGACGCGGAGGGGCGGCTGGTCTTGGCCGACGCGCTGTGCTGGGCGTGCGACAAGGAGAAGCCGGCGTACATCATCGACCTTGCGACGCTGACGGGAGGCGTGGTGGTGGCGCTGGGCTCGACGTTCGCGGGCATGTTCTGCGAGCACGACGGGTTGCGAGCGAAAGTCGAGGCGGCGTCCAAGGCGACGGGCGAGCGCGTGTGGCGTCTGCCGATGCACGCCGAGTATCGCGAGCTGATGAAGAGCCCGATCGCCGACATCCTCAACAGCAACCCCAACCGCAAGGCCCACCCGATCCAGGGCGCGGCGTTCCTTTCGTACTTTGTTGACGAGAAGGTGCCGTGGTGCCACCTCGACATCGCGGGCGTGCACGCGACCGAGAAGAGCGCCGGGTGTTTCATCGAGGGCCCGACGGGCTGGGGCGCGCGGCTGCTGGCGAACCTGCTCGAGAACGACACCGGTCGCTGACCCCGGAGCCCATGCATGCGCGGGGCGGCGGGCGAGCGAGGCGATCGCGATGAAGGCGCTGGCGCGCCCGCGTGGCTGCGCGAGTCGTGGTCGACGCTCTTGGCCCGACGCGCCACGCTCTGGTGGTACCGGCGCGGCGATCGCCATGCACGGCACCAATCGATCCTGGCGCGGGGGCTGGAGTACACGCGCCCGACGCTCGTGCCGCCGCTGCGCGAGGCGATCGCGCTGCAGCTGGCGCTGCGATTGCCGGGCGCGATCGGGCGAGCGACGCCCGGGTGGGTTGTGATCGCGCTGGCGTCGCTCGCTTCGGGTGTGATTCATGTCGTGGCGGCGGCGCTGGCGACGATCGCGTGGCTGGTGCGCGTGCCGCTGCGGCTGGCGGTCCGTGTCGTGCGCCGGGTCGCGGCGGCGCGGGACGCGGAGCGAGTTCGGCGCGAGTGCTTTGTTGACGTCGCGCCGGGCGTTCCGATCGGGGTTGGGTTGCGAGCGCCGGCGTCGGCCCTGTTTGGTGCTGGTTCTCGGGGTGCGGCCGGCAAACGCGCGACGGACGCTGGCGGTCCATCGGCAGACGTGAGGCTCGAGTCGTACGAGCATCGGGGAACCATCGTGCGGGTGTATCTGCGTCGCGTCGGAGACCTCGCGCCGGGCGCGACGTGGTGGGTGTTCCTGCACGCGCGGCACGACACCTCGGCGGCGGAGGATGCGTCGGCGTCGCTCCTCTTGCCGTTCCACCACGTGCCGCGCCTGGAGATGGCGCGCTGGCCGGGCGATCGCGTGTATCGCGCCGAGTTCGACGTGCGCGAGCTGGGCGGGGGCGCGTTCAGGCTCGAGGCGGGCGTGTACGACCCGACGGATCACGCGAGCATGGTGACGCCGGCGGGAGCGCCGGGGATCGAGCTCGGCGCGCTCTCGATCGAATCGTCGAGCGTCGACGCGCGCGGTGGTGGAGGTGACGCGTGAGCGGCGCGCCGGCCTCGCTGGGGCAGCGCCTGGCGTCGCGATTCGCGGCCCGCGATGGTGAGGCGCGCGACTACTGGCGCGGCATGGAGGCGGTGCTATCGGTCGCGACGACCCGCACGGATGATGAGCACCGCGCGCTGGGGCGGCTGCTTTCCGTGCCGTTCGCCGCGTTTGCGATTCATGTGATCGACGAGTCGCGCCGCCTGGGCATCGATCGGCTGTATTTCCTCGCGCGAGAGGGCGCGGCGTTCATGCGGATCTGCCGGCGGCTGGCCCGGGCCCGCGGGCAAGGCATGCCGCCCGCGACCTACCTGGGCGCGAGCCGGGCGTCGACGTTTCTTCCCTCGATGCACGAGTTGTCGATCGGCGAGATCGCGCGCCTGTGGCATCAATACCCGGGCCAGTCCTGCGCGCGCCTGCTCCGAAATCTCTCGCTCGACGCGGGTGTCTTCGGCCAGCACGCACGACGCTGCGGCATCGCGGACCTCGACGCGCCGATCAACAACATCCAGGCCCACGCCGGCCTGGCCCGCTTCCTAAGCGACGAGCGCGTGCGGGCCGACTTTGTCGCGGCGCGTGATCGGGCGCGCGAGCTGCTCGCGGCGTACCTCCGCGCGCGAGGATGGTTTGACGCGGCGTTCGCCGGGATTGTGGATGTGGGCTGGAAGGGTTCGATGCAGACCAACCTGTGGCGGGCGGCGGCCCCGGCTCGCTTGCACGGGATGTATCTCGCCCTGTCGCCGATCTCGGGCGACGACGCGCCGGGCTGCTCGCGCGCCGGCTTCCTCGCCGACACCCGCGCCGACGACTGGGCCCAGGACCAGGTGCTGCTCAACGGCCCGGTCTTTGAGATGTTCGCCACCGCCCGGCACGGGAGCGTGCGGGGGTACGAACGCCGCGAGGACCGGGGCGGGCGCGTGCGCCCCGTGATCGAGCATCACCCCGAAGAGGCCGAGAACTTCCGAGGCGTGTTCGCGCGCGTGCATCAGGGGATTGACGACGGGCTGCGCGTGATCGAGCGGTCGATCAAGGGCGGGGGCGGATGGCGCCACCTGTCGGGCGCTGACCTGCGCCCCGCCGCCCTCGACCTCATGCGCCGCTACATCGTCTATCCAACACGGCGCGAGGCCGAGGCGTTCACGTCCTATTCGCACGTGGAGAACTTCGGGGTCTATGAAACCGCGCGATATGAGTTCACGGAATCGATCGGGCGTTTGATTGCGTCCGGTCCTGTTGCTTCGGCTTTGCAACGGATTCGGGACGCCGTGCTCCGCCACCTGTGGCCCCCCGGGGTCGTGCGGCGCTGGGGCGTTCCGTTTGCCAACTCGCTGCTCGATCTTGAATTGACCCGCCGCGCCCGCCGGTGATCGGACGGGCGCGATCCGTCACAAACGCTACAAATCATGCGATCCGCGCGCTTTGGTGGCACGGATGGAAAGGCGTGGCATAGTTCAAGCGGCGCACCCTTTCGCGGGTGTTGCGCGCGGGGAGAGGACGCCCCGCCCGCGTCGGACGGCTGTGTATTCGCCGTTTCGAGCACGGAGAAGATTGAAGAAAGGACGGTTCGTATGGAGCGGTATGTTCACGCGGGCGCGCTTGCGCGCCGGCGCGCTCCCCTGGCGGCGCTTCTGGCGGCGGGCCTCGGCGCCTCCGCGAGCGCCGAGATTGTCTATTCCAACAACTTCGAGTCGAGCGGCTGGATGCCCGAGTGGACCAGCAACGCCCGCTCCACCACGCCCATCTCGGGGCGCACGTTCCTGGGCGAGTTCAATAACGACGCGGTCCGCCTGAACCTCGGCGACCTCACCGCCCACACCGAGGTGACGCTGTCGTTCGATTTCTACGCGATCCGCACCTGGGACGGCAACACCTGGCCCGGCCCCGACAACTTCGCCGTCCGCGTCGTCGGCGGCGACACCATCCTCGACACGACCTTCGTCGTGAGCGAGCCCGAGAACTGGCGCACGCAGAGCTATCCCGCCCCCACCGGGCAGGGCGAATACGCCCAGCGCACCGGCGCGGTCGAGAACAACACGCTCGGCTACACGTGGAAGGGCATCGCGTGCGACGCGGTGTGGCACATGGACCTCACCTTCGCGCACACGGGCCCGTACCTGGCGCTCGACTTCATCGGCTCCGGGCTCCAGCCCATCGACGATGAGAGCTGGGGGCTCGACAACGTGCAGGTGAGCGTCAACTCGGTGCCCGCGCCGGGCGCGCTGGCGCTGGCGGGCCTGGGCGCCGCCTCCGCTCTGCGGCGCAAACGCCGCTGAGTCACTTGGGCTCTGTTCATCCCGTTTGTCCACCGGGCACCCCGCGTCACGCGGGGTGCTCGCGCGCGCCCGGGCCTGTCGACCACGGATCGTGGCGGGCGTTCAGCGCTTCCGCCGCAGGTACCCGCCGGGGTTGAACGTCATCATGAATCGTTC
>JAEUJA010000249.1 GCA_016793195.1 Phycisphaerae bacterium | reverse complement strand
GCCTTGAAGAGCTTGTCGACCTGCTCGGGCGACATGCCGATCCCCGTGTCCTCCACCCGGGCCCGGAGCGTCGATTCATCCGCAAGGTCGACGCGGACCGCGACGCTGCCTTGGCTGGTGAACTTGACGGCGTTGGAGACCAGGTTCACGAGAATCTGGCGCAGGCGGAGCGGGTCGGAGGCGATCATGCCCGGGACCGAGCCGCCGACCTCGAAGACGAGCGAGAGGTTGGCGGCCTTGGCCTTGGCCTCGACCATGCCGCGGACGTCGTCGATGATCTGACGCACCGAGCAGGGAACGTTCTCGACCTTCATCGCGCCGGCCTCGATCTTGGAGGCGTCCAGGAGGTCGTTGATCACGCCCAGCAGGTGCTCGCCGGCGCGCCGGATCCGCGAGACGTGGTCGCGGCGCTGGTCCTCGGGGACCGCGGGCTCCATGAGAAGGTCGGCGTAGCCGATCACGGCCGTCATGGGCGAACGGATCTCGTGGGAGATCGTGGAGAGGAACTCGCTCTTGGCCTTGGCCGCGCTCTCGGCGACGTTGCGGGCGAGGATGAGCTCGCCCTGGGACTTCTGAATGGTGGCCAGCATCTCGTTGATGCGGGCCGCCAGAGCGCCGATCTCGTCGGTGCCGGCGTCGGTCATGCGGGCGCCCAGCGAGTCGTGGGCGCCGGCCACCTCGCGCGAGAGCCGGTCGAGCCGATTGAGCACGCGCCGCGAAAGAAAGAACACGATGATCGTGCCGCACGCAATGCCGCCCGCGGCGACCGCGGCCAGCATGTAGCGCTGCGTGGCGTGCCCCTGGGCCTGGATCGGCCTTTCCATGTCGAGCGTGACCACCAGGGCCGGATCGCCGTGGACATCGCGAGAGAGGCCCCAGCCCAGCAGCGAAGCCTCGTCGGAGTCCAGTGGCGCCAGCACGATGGCGTCGTCGGCCTGATCGAGGGCGGCCAGGGGCATGTGCTGGCTTTCGGGCGCGGACTGATCGGACGCGGGGGCCTGGCCGGCGGTGAGGTCGGTGAGGGTGACCGGGCACTTGGCAAAGCGCTCGACAAACGCGCGGAGGTCTTCGTCGACGAAGTCGCCGAAGACAAGCACGCCGCGGGCGGGTCCTTCGCCCTCGCTGGTGAGGATGGGCCGGGCGCAGAAGAGGGCGGTCCGCCCGTCGAGGTCGACCAGGCCCGAGCGGGAGTCGCCGTCTTTTTCGAGGCCGCCGACGCCGCCAGTTGATTGGAGGGCGGCGGAAATGGAGGCTGGGACGGACTCCAGGAGATGTTCTTCGTCGGCCAGGACGCGGGCGTCCAGGAGCTTGCCCTCCGCGTTGTAGAAAAGCATGAAGTCGATCTTGAGATTCGAGATACTCCCGGGGTTGAGGTTGGCTTCCTTGTACGCGCCGTTGAGGTCCTCGACAAACTTGTAGGTGTCGTCCCAGTTGGCCCAGTCGCTGAGCTTGACCCCGATGGCCTCGACGCGCGCGTCGATGGCCTCCTTGGCGCGGGAAACGTTGCGGGTGGCGTAGTCGCGCTCGAGTTCCTGGAAGCTGCGACCGAGCACGACGTGCCCGATAACGCCCAGCGCAAGGATGAGCGCCACGACCGTGGCGGACAGGCCCAGGATGACTCTGGTGGTCAACTTCAAGCAGGATCCCCGAATGACCATTGGGCATCGGACGGGGGTGCGAGGACGATCATCGGGGTTGCCAACGGTTCCGGCAATCGGGGGGCGGCGGCCCGTTGCAAACGTCACGCGCGGAAAGTGTGGCGAGTGTGCTTGCAATGGAGGCGGTTTCTTCCGATACTGGGTGGGTCCGGGCGTGGACGGCCATGCACGGGCGGCCCGGCGATGCCGGGCGCGTGCCGCGGGCGACGGTCCGCGGGGAACGGTCCACGATGGACCGGGGCCAGGGACGGGTCTGTCGCGCGGCCGCGCGACGGCGAACGAGTTCGGCGCTCGTCCTTGGCGGGGCAACGCATGAAAGGAGGTGATCCAGTGATCAAGGCTGAGACTCAAAAGGGGCCGCGCTCTTAGAGCGCGCTCGACGGAGCCGCGCCAGGCGGCCCCGATGACGATGTTCGTCCACCCGGCGGGTCCACAAACCCGCCGGGCGTTTTTTTTGGCGCGGGCAACCAAGCTTTTTCGCTCGCGGGCGGCGCGACGCCCGAAGAATCAGGCATGACACTCCCCGTGTATCTCCTTGGGCTGCGCGGGAGCGGGAAATCAACGCTCGGGCGAGCCCTGGCGTCGCGGCTGCGGGTGCTATTTGTCGACCTCGACGACGTGACGGCCTCGCTGCTCAAGTGCGCGACGCCCGCCGAAGCGCTGAACAAGCACGGGCACGCGGCGTTCCGCTCCGCCGAGGTCAGAGCCCTGCTCTCGCCGGGCGTGGCGCGGGCCAAGGTGGTGGCACTCGGCGGCGGAACCCCGACGGCCCCCGGCGCGCCCGAGGCGCTGCGCAAGGGCGCCGCCACGCTGGTCTACCTGCGGGCGACGCCCGCGACGCTTCGGACGCGCTTGGAGCGGACCGACCTTTCCTCACGCCCCAGCCTCACGGGGAGCGACGTGCTCGCCGAGATCGAGGCCGTGTTCGAGCGGCGCGACCCCATCTACCTGGCGCTGGCGGATGAGGTGATCGAGGTCGACTCGCTCGACGAGGCCGGAACGCTGGACAAGCTGCTGGAGATCGCGGGGCGGGAATGAGCGGGGCTGCCAAGCGCCGGGCACGCCAGGCACGCAACTGTTACTCGTGTCACACCAATGCTCGGTCATCCACACGCGTTTCCCACGCCGACGATGAGCGGAGTCCTCGCAGCGAATCGTCGCGCTCACGCCCGAGTTTGCTCTAGAGCGATTTCAGTTCACGCGTAGCGTCTTTCCATTGCCCATTCCCCATTGCCCATTGCCTCGGCGCCGCAGCCGACGCTCGACCCCAGGTGAATCCGCTCTAGAACTCGTGTCATACGAGATCAACGCCGGGGATCGCGGGGCACGCGCCGGCCTTGGCGCCCTCGCTGAGCAATCGCTCGATCGCCTGCCGCCCGCGCTCGCCCATGTCGCGCGTCTCCTCGCTCACATACATGCGGCAATAGCGATCGAGCCTCTCCATCGTCGGCGGGAGTCCCCCACCACGCGCGACATTGGCCATCGCAAAGGGGAGCGTGTAGCGCGTCGACTCCTCGCGCCGGTCCATTGCATACGCCACCGACGCGCGCAGCAGGTCGCACACCTCGCGCACTGATCCCGGCCCGAATCTGTCGTCAAGATCGCGCCGAACCGCGTTCACACCCAGCGGCAAGAGCAACCCCGTCTCTTCCTTCCACCACTCGCCCACGTCGATCACCAGGCGCAGGCCCGCGTCGCCGAACGTGAGTTGGCCCTCGTGGATGACCAGCCCCGCGTGGATCGGGCGGCCCTGGTATTCGCCGCGGGCCACGGCCCCGATGATCTGGTCGAACGCCATCTCCACGAATCGATCAGGCGCGGCCGCCACGCTCTCTCGCCCCAGGATCATCGACAGCATCAGAAACGCCGTGGTGCGCTTGCCGGGGATCGCGATGTTGATGGACGCGGGGCGCAGGCAGCCCTCGCAGCGGATGGCCGGGCCGCTCGCGCCGGGCGGTTTGGCGACGACTTTCGGCCCGAACCCATCGCCGAACGACGCGCCGCAGGTCGTGATGGCGTATCGATCGCGCACGTCGGCCCAGCACCGCACCGAGAGCGCGGTGATGTCGTACTCCGGCTTCTCAGCGGGACTGGCCGCACGCCGGTTCAGCACTTCGATATCCGCGGGCACGGCGTGGAAGCGCCAGCGCCCGGTGTTGATGGCGGGGCGGCCTTGCGGGCCGTCGAGGGGAGAGGCGTCGGGGTTGATCTTGCCCGTGATCGGCCACCACATGAAGGCGTCGTCGGGATCGGGCGAGTGCGCGAGGGTGAGTTCGATGGGGGCGGGTGCAAGAGACATGGGCGATGGTAGAACGCGGCGAGACATGGTCGCGCGTCATCAGCGCTTCGTCGCACCACTCGCCGGAGCCATGCCGGAGCGCAGGATCTCCGGCATGGAGTTCACCCGCCCGCATTCGGGGCAGGTGTCGGTCGCAAGTCCCTCGCGCGGATAGCCGCACGCGGGGCACTTTGGCCCGAAGTGGTCGTGGTACGCGCGCTCATACGCCTTCTCGCGCTTGGCCCGCGGGCGGAGCACAAGCACGCCGATCCACGCCGCGCTGGCCTGCACGTCGTGAACCACGCACCACCAATGGATGTACGTCCAGTGCGTTTGCCCGGCCTTGTGCGCCAGACGCCAGCCCTTGGTGATCCAATTCGGGCCGCCCCACGATTCTTCGATGTCGTCGATGAAGTCTGAGAGTGCTCGGTCAAGTTCCTCTCGGGAGGCACCTTCGACCGGGCGAGCCACAGGATCGATCCAGTTCACCGTCACGGTGCACTGAGTGAACATACCGAAGCTCGACGACTGCGGCAGGATCAAGAACTGCCCGACGACCTTCATGTCGGGCGGAATATCGCCGTCCGACGATCCGGACAGCTTCGCCCATCGATCGCTCATGAGATTGGAGGCGATCAGGAGGCCGCTTTGGTCCCGTATGAGGAAGATCATGGTCGAAGCCGGATGAAAGGTGCCGCGGAGACCGATGAACAACCCGCCGCGCAGCACGAAGGGGATCATCCCGCCGCCCGAAAGCAGCAAGACGAAGATCAGATCGATGACCGCGGCATAGAAACACACACGCATCTTCGTCCGCCATCGCATTGATGGCAGGGGCGGCCGGTCGCGGTTGTGTCCTTCGATGTCCGACACATCTCACCTACTCACGCCTACGCCCGGCGTCACGTCGCGGTTGCAGTCCCTACGCAAACATGCGCATCTGCTCGTCCTCGATGATGACCTCGGTCGAGGGGTGCGTGGGGTCCAGGCGATATTCGCCCGAGTAGCACGCGGTGCAGTAGTGACCGGCCGGGCGGTTCACGCACGA
>JAEUJA010000223.1 GCA_016793195.1 Phycisphaerae bacterium | reverse complement strand
CGCTCGACGTTCGTGCTGCAATCCGAGGTGCCGGCGATCGCGGAGCTGACGTTCCTGTTCGCGATGCTGCTCCCGTTCAACAAGGTGATGCGGAACCCGACGCTCAAGACGGAGATCGAGACCAAGGGATTGGGCGACAGCTATCCCTTCGGGTTCCCGATGTACGCCGTCGGGCAGTGCGCGGACATCCTGGCGTTCCGCCCGGAGCTGGTGCCGGTGGGCGAGGACCAGGAGGCGCACATCGAGATGTGCCGCGACGTGGCCCTGAAGTTCAACCAGATGTACTGCAACGTGGGCAACCGCGTGGAGCCCAAGGACCACGTGAAGTCGGGCGGGCTGTTCCCGATCCCCGCGGCCAAGATCGGGCGCGTGGCGCGCCTCGTCGGCATTGACGGCAAGAACAAGATGTCCAAATCACTCGGCAACGCGATCTTCCTCTACGACGACGCCAAGGCCGTGCAGAAGAAGATCAACAAGATCACGACGGGGAGGCAGAGCCCGACCGAGCCCGGCGACGCGAGCAACATCCTGATGCAGTACGTCGACGCGTTCATCGGCAATCACGACGCGGCGCGGGCGGCTGAGATCAAGCGGCGATACGCCGCCGGCGACAACATCGGCGACGGCCACGTCAAAGCCGAACTCGGCGAGGCGATCAACGCGATGCTGGAGCCGATGCGCGTGCGGCGAGCGAAGATGGAAGAGCCGGGGGGCGAGTCGATCGTCTTGGACGTGATCAAGCGCGGCCTGAAGAAGGGCAACGCGGTCGCGGAAGAAACGCTGCACCTCGCCAAACAGGCGATGAAGCTGGACTTCGGGCCAAGGGTGCTGGGGTAAGAGCAGGGCCACAGAGCACAGGTCACAGAGCACAGCGCACATGGCACATGGCACAAAAAAAGGTTCATCCGAGAATTCCGGGGTTGGCCTGAGCACCACCTCGCGCAGGCCGCCTCTTCCAGCCCGGAGGGCTGGCGGGTTGTAGCCAGGGGTGACGCGAGTCTTCGAGCGGAACCCCTGGAGCATTGGTGGTGCACGTCACGACCCCGGCAGGGGTCGAGGATGTCCGCGAAGTACGGAGACGCGGAAACGCACCCCGCAAAACCCGGATAAACCCAAAAAAGACTTGTCGTAGTCCGCGCGCCGAATGTTCATGTGAACACGTCCTGATTTCCGCGCCTTGGGAAGCCGGACCTGACAAGTCCGCGAGGAAGGTCCGGGTCGACGCGGCAAGAGCGCGCGTCTTTGCACGCGCCTGAATTACAGCGGATTCGCCCCCAGGATCGTGATCCCGTGCCTGGGCGCGAATTGTCCGATGCGCTCGATCACCACCGGCAATGCGGGCGGCTCGCCGTTCACCGGCGCGCCGATCCCGGCGTAGAAGTCCTCGAAGTTCTTGGGCGGCGTGACGATAGGAATCATCTTCGCGACCCGGCCGATGTTGTTCTTGAAGCAGTGCGGCACGCCGCGCGGCCCAAAGAGCGTGGTCCCCGGCGTCGCCTCGAATCGCTCCCCTCCCACATGGAACGACAGCGTCCCATCAAGGATGTAGAACGTCTCGTCCTCCAGCGCGTGGACGTGCAGCGGCGGGCCGGCGCCGGGCTCCACGTGGTACTCCGTGAACGACAATCGATCGCCCGTGTCGCCGGCCGAGAGCTTGATGTACGAGATATCGCCCGGGCCGTGGAGGACTTCGCCCGCGCCGGGCGCGATGACCTTGGGTGTGAGAGTCGTGCCGTTCGAGGGCGTCATGGGCGTGCTCCGATCGTGGTGGTGTGCGGCCAGTGTAATGAACCTCCGGCGTGCCGCCCGCGCCGTTCCCGAATGGAAACACCGCGGTTGTGGTGGCCCGCCTCTCCGAGGCGGGTCTGCTCCGTGAAGGCCGCGGCCTCCAACGCGCCGCGTGATTCTCCAGAAGTTCCGAACAGCACAACTCGGCGCGACAGTCCGAGCCCTCCCGACGCGGGCCGCCACGGCGCGAATCGGCCAGAAATCCCCCCCGCCTACGCTTCCCGGACTTTGCGAAACCCTCGGGAGATCGTCATGAACGAGTCGTCGCGCTTCGGAACACGCTGCATCCACGCCGGGCAAGCGCCCGACCCAACTACCGGCGCGATCATGACGCCGGTCTACATGACCTCCACCTTCGTGCAGCCATCGCCGGGCGTGTTCAAGGACGGCTACGACTACGCGCGATCCAAGAACCCCACGCGCACCGCCCTCGAATCCAACCTCGCGGCGCTCGAGGGCGGGAAGCACGGCATGGCGTTTTCCAGCGGGCTGGCGGCCATGGACTGCGTCCTCCACCAGCTCCGCGCCGGCGACCACGTCGTGCTCTCCGACGATGTCTACGGCGGGACATTCCGCCAGCTCGACAAGATCTTCCGCCATCAGAGCCTCGAGACCACGCGCGTCGATATGACCAATCTCGGCGCGGTGCGCGAGGCCATGCGCCCGACCACGCGCCTCGTGTGGCTCGAAACTCCCAGCAACCCGATGCTGAAAGTGATCGACATCGCGGGCGTGCGCGCGATCGTCGACGAGCACGCGCCCCGCGCGGGCAAGGCCCCCGGTGTGCGCGACACCACCCTCGGCCCGCTGGGCACGCCGATCGAGAAGCCGATCCTGGTCGTCGACAACACCTTCGCCTCGCCATATCTCCAGAGCCCGCTCTCGCTGGGCGCGCACGTGGTGATGCACTCGTGCACCAAGTACATCGGCGGGCACAGCGACCTGGTGGCGGGCGCGATGGCGACGAGCGACGACGCGCTGGCGGAGCGATTGAGGTTCGTACAGAACGCCGCGGGCGCCGTGCCGGGCGCGATGGACTGCTTCCTGATGCTGCGCTCCACCAAAACGCTCCACGTGCGCATGCAGCGCCACTGCGAGAACGCAATGACCATCGCGCGCTGGCTGGAGAAGCACGCCAAAGTCGAGAAGGTGATCTACCCCGGCCTGGAGAGCCACCCGCAGCACGCGCTGGCCAGGAAGCAGATGCCGCGCGGCTTCGGCGGCATGATCTCGTGCGTGGTGAAGGGCGGGCTCGAGCCGTCGCGGAAGATGCTGGAGCACGTGACACTCTTCAGCCTGGCCGAATCGCTCGGCGGCGTGGAGTCGCTCATCGAGCACCCCGCCATCATGACCCACGCCAGTGTCCCGCTCGAAGCACGCAAGGCCCTCGGCATCGCCGACGGCCTGGTCCGCCTCTCCGTCGGCATCGAGGACGTGGACGACCTGATCGCCGATCTCGATCGCGCCCTGGCGTAAGAAAAGTCACTTCAACACGGAGCACTTCAACACGGAGCGACACGGAGTCGCACGGAGGGAGGAGTCGAAGCGGGGATGAGGGGTGGCGGGCAACGCGAGGCGCGCACCCCTGGCCGCACATTTCCGGTTTCTTCATCATCTCCATTCCACGCTCCGCCTCTGTGTCCCGGTGCCTCTGTGTTGAACTCTTCACTTCTCCTCTCCGTGTTCCCCCGTGTCCCTCCGTGTTGAATCCTCTTCGCGAAGGAGCGAGCGATGCCCGAATCAAGCGTGATGACGTGGAGCGACCTGCCCGCCGACTTTCCCATGCCGCTGATCGAGCGACGCCGGGTCATGGGCACGCACATGATGATCTCGAAGGTGCGCCTGTCGAAGGGCTTTCACCTCGCGACGCATCATCACCCCAACGAGCAGATGGTCTGCGTGCTCAGCGGCCGCGCGGAGTTCGTGCTCGACGAGGGCGCGCCGACCGAGCGCCGCGTGACGCTCACCGACGGCCAGGTGCTCGTGCTCCCGCCGAACGCCCCCCACGGGTGCTTCGCCCACGAAGACACCGACATCCTCGACGTCTTCAGCCCGCCCAGCGCCACCACCGGCGTGGATCGTTCGTGAGCGCCAACGCCCGCGCCGCGATCATCAATCGCTTCCCACAATCGCCCCGCGCAGCTCTTCGACCAACGCCCGGCGTTCGATCTCGCCCATCGTCCCACGGAGCGTCTCCGCCGCAATCCCCCACACCGCGTTCCGCAAGTCCGGGTCGCCCGCGTGCCGCGGGATCACGTGCCAGTGAACGTGATTCACCTGGTTGCCAAGGCACTCGTAGTTGATGCGTGGCGGCCCGCCATCGACGCCGCTGCTCGGAAACACCGCGCGGATCGCTGCCGCCACCCGTGCAACCTCGCCGAAAACCTCCCGCTGCACCTCGCTCGGAAGCTCCGCAAGATGCTCCCGGTGCTCACGCAGAATCAGCACGCACCAGCCCCGCAGTCCTTGGTTGCTCCCCAGCACCACAAAGCTGTGCGGCAGGGCGGCGATGAACGACGGATCGCCCTCGCCCCGGCAACGCCGCACTTGCTCGCACAGCGGACAACTCATGGCGGATTGTTGGCGTGGGCGGCGGACTTCCGGGCCC
>JAEUJA010000287.1 GCA_016793195.1 Phycisphaerae bacterium | reverse complement strand
GCGGGCGCGTGGATGCTCATGGTCTGCGGCCTGTGCGCGGGGAATGTCGCCTCCACCCGCGCCGCATCGGACCCGGACCTTCACTCGCCGACTCGCTCAGGTCCGGCGTCCAACACGCCCGAATCATCTCGCGCGTTCGGCGCTCGCGCGGGCGCGATCATCACCCTCGCGCTGGCGATCGCCGCGGCCTTCGGCGCGCTGCGCACGTGGTCCTGGGAATCCAAGCTCCGCGAGGCCGCCGATCTGGTCACACCGGTCAGCGAGGCTCGCGCCGCGTACCTCGATTTCGTGCAGTCGGGGCGAGGCGAAGCGGGCGAACTCGCCGCCATGCTCGGCGCGCTGGCGGTCAAGGCCACGCTCGACAACCCCGACGACGTGATGAATGAGATCGCGGTCGTTCAGTTCGATCGCGCCGGTCGTGCCGCGGCGATCCTGAGGGACGCCGGCGAGCGGTGTCGCCACGCGCCGACGCTTCAGTCCGCGAGCAAGCTTTGGATGCAGCGCATGGCCGCACGCCAGGGCGAGGGAGCGTTGCTCGGGGCGGGCGACGAGGCCGCCCTCGCCATCTCCGCCGCCGAACGCGCCACGGAACTCTCCCCCACCACCTCGATCTGGAACTGGCTGGGCACGGTCCGGCGCGAGGTCGGCGCTGCGCTGGGGAGGCGTGAGTTGCTCGTTGCCGCCGCCGCCGCGTTTGAGGCCGGGGCTCGCCTGGACCCGCACGGCCTGACCTCCGCCCTCGAGCTGGTCCGCCTGTTTGAGTCCCTGGAGGATCGTCCCCGCGCCGCCGAATGGGCCGGGAAGGTCCTGGAGGTTGACCAGAACCTGCGTCTGGACCCCCTCCGTCGCCTTGACGCCCCCGAACGAACCCGGCTGGAGGCGCTCGCAACCGGAGCCGGGGGGCCTTGATCGCTCTGGGTCCCGCGCTATTATTTTTCTTCACTTTGGACGGGACTTGTTTGCACCTTGGCGGCCTTTTCGCCGCCAGGGTCGCGGTTCCGCGAGCGTCGCACCCGCTCCCGCGTGGAAAACCGGCGGAGGAGCGTCGGGAAGGTCTGGGCCGAAGCCTATGGACGAGGACGAGGACATCGAGCCCGACTGACGACTCAGCGGCATTACGCCGATGAAACACCACGCGGGCCGGGCACCAGACCCGGGCCCGCTCGCCGACCGAACCCTGCGTTTCACGAGACGGATTCACCCCCGGCTCCGCCCCTCCCGGGCGCGGAGGCCAGGGCGATCGACAGCATCGCCCGATTGTTCGAGAGCAAAGCCATGGCCGACACGATGATCGTCACCGACCTCAAGCACGTCCGCAACATCGGCATCTGCGCCCACATCGACGCGGGCAAGACCACCGTGTCGGAGCGCATCCTCTTCTACACCGGAAAGAACTACAAGATCGGCGAGGTCCACGAGGGCACCGCCACCATGGACTTCCTCCAGGAGGAGCAGGAGCGCGGGATCACCATCCAGTCCGCCGCCACCACCTGCCCGTGGGAATGCCGCGGCCAGGAATACAAGATCAACCTCATCGACACCCCCGGGCACGTCGACTTCACCATCGAAGTTGAGCGATCGCTCCGCGTGCTCGACGGCGCCGTCGCGGTCTTCGACGGCAAGGAAGGCGTCGAGGCCCAGTCCGAGACCGTCTGGCGTCAGGCCGACCGCTACCGCGTCCCGCGCCTCTGCTTTGTCAACAAGATGGACAAGCTCGGCGCGAACTTCGACTTCTCCTTCGCCACCATCAAGAGCCGCCTGGGCGCCAACGGCATCCCGATCCAGTACCCCATCGGCGTGGGCAACGAGTTCGTCGGCATCATCGACCTGGTCCGCATGAAGGCCATGTACTTCGAGGGCGAGCAGGGCGAGATCACCAAGGAGAAGGCCATCCCCGAGGAGTGGATGGACATCGCCAAGAAGTGGCACCACGACATGGTCGAGAAGGCGGCCGAGCTCGACGACCAGCTCATGGACAAGTACCTCCACGAGCAGCCCATCAGCGAGGCCGAGGTCAAGGCCGCACTCCGCAAGGGAACGATCGAGCGGAAGTGCTACCCCGTCCTGTGCGGCGCCGCGCTCCGCAACATGGGTGTCCAGGCCCTGCTCGACGCCGTTGTTGACTACCTCCCCGCCCCCACGGAGAAGCCCGAGGTCGAGGGCTCTGACCCGCAGGACAAAGAAACGAAGATGACCCGCCCGCACGACGCGAGCGCCCCCTTCTCGGCCCTGGTCTTCAAGGTCGTCTCCGACACCCACGGCGACCTCACCTACATGCGCGTCTATTCCGGCACCCTCAACAAGGGCGACCGCGTCCTCAACCCCGGCAACGGCAAGCGCGAGAACGCCAGCCGCATCTTCGAGATGCACGCCCAGAACCGCATCCCCCTCGACGCCGTCACCGCCGGGAACATCGTCGCCGTCGTCGGCATCAAGGACAGCTACACCGGCGACACGCTCTGCGACCAGGACAAGCCCATCATCCTCGAGCGCATGCACTTCCCCGAGCCGGTCATCTCCATGTCCATCGAGCCCAAGAGCACCGAGGACAAGCGCCGACTCTCCGACGCGCTCGCCACCATCCGGCGCGAGGACCCCAGCTTCCGATACACCTACGACGACGAGACCGCCCAGACCATCATCAGCGGCATGGGCGAGCTCCACCTCGAAATCATCCGAAACAAGCTCGTCCGCGACATGAAGATCAACGTCGAGGTCGGCAAGCCCCGCGTCTCCTACCGCGAGGCCATCACCAAGAAGGCCGAGTGGGTCCGCGGCAAGTTCGTCAAGCAGACCGGCGGGCGCGGCCAGTACGGCGACTGCACCATCAACCTCATGCCCTACACCGCCGAGCAGGCCAAGGCCGACGGGCTCGACTTCACCGACAACATCGCCGTCATCAACAAGGTCGTCGGCGGCTCGATCCCCAAGGAGTACATCTCCTCGGTCGAATACGGCATCCGCCAGACCTGCGTCACCGGCGTCAAGTTCGGCTACCCCATGATCAACGTCAAGGCCGAGATCGTCGACGGCTCGTCGCACGCGGTCGACAGCTCGCAGGTCGCCTTCGAGCAGGCCGGCCGCCTGGCCGTCATGGAAGCCACCGAGAAGGCCGGGCCTGTCCTGCTCGAACCGATCATGAAGGTCGTCGTCACCGTCCCCAACGAGTACCTCGGCAACATCACCGGCGACATCAGCTCCCGGCGCGGCATGATCATCGACACCGACGATCGCGGCGTGGTGAAGCTCATCACCTCCGAAATCCCGCTCTCGGAATTGTTCGGCTACACCACCTCGATCCGCGGCATGTCCCAGGGCCGCGCCAGCGCCAGCATGGAGTTCCTCGAATACCGCGCCATGCCCAAGAACCTCATGGAAAAAGCCCTCGAAGAGCAGAAGGGCACCGGCAAGAAGTAATCCGCCTTCGGGGCTTGGCCCCGCCCATGCCCCGTTGCAAAGGAATGTTCACAAACCCCGCCCCGGCGGGGTTTTTTCATGGGGCGGGTTGCCTCAGGCTCCCCTCAGGCCGATAAATCCCGCGTGGGCTTGCCCGCCCGCCGCCCGTCATGGAACGCGGACGGGGGCCGATCCGCTTTGACGAGGACCGATCCATGTCGAACCGCTACCAGACCGTGCTCCTCTTCGGCGCTCCCGGCTCGGGCAAGGGAACCCAGGGCAAGATCCTGGGCGCCATCCCCGGCTTCTACCACCTCTCCTGCGGCGAGGTCTTCCGCACCCTCGACATGTCCTCCAAGCTCGGCAAGACCTTCATGGAATACTCCAGCAAGGGCCTGCTCGTCCCCGACGACGTCACCATCGAGATGTGGCACCAGAACATGCACGCCCGCACCGTGCTCAGCGACTACAAGCCCAAGGCCGACCTGCTGGTGCTCGACGGCATCCCACGCAACGCCAACCAGGCGACTCTTCTGGAAAAACACCTGAACGTGCTGGCGATCATCCACCTGGTCTGCCCCGACAAGGAAGAGATGATCAAGCGCCTCCGCCGGCGCGCCCTGAAGGAAAACCGCGTCGACGACGCCAAGGAAGACGTGATCCGAAAGCGCTGGGAGGTCTACGAAAAGGAAACCTACCCGGTGCTCAATCACTACAACCCCGCGATCATTCACGAGGTCAACGCCACCGGCTCGCCCGCCCGCGTCCTCGAACACATCCTCGAAGAGGTCGTCCCCATCCAGGAAGCCCACTTCAGCAACCCCATCACGGGCGAGAAAGTCGCGCCCGACAAGGCGGCGGCCAAAGCCACTTCCAAACCCGCCCCCAAGCCCGCCAAGAAACCAGCCAACGCCGGCTCGCGCTAGCGCCCGTGCCACGGAGCTGTCTTCAGGTCCGTGTACTTCTTCTCGTGCCATCGATGTCGGCCCTGCGACATCGATGCTCGTTGCGTCTCCCCCCGCTGCTGGTGGCGTGGCCAAGCCCGGGCTCCGCCGGGCTGCCACGTTCTTCTCACGCCGCCGATGAGCATCGCGTTGATGCGAATCGGGGGCTCGAGAATCTCAAACTCCCGGATTCGCTCGCAGGCTCATTCATCCGCGGCGTACCCACACGCACCCCACGCCTCATTCCCAGGTCGCCCCCGCGTCACTCTCCCGCGGTCTGTTCCAGCCCGCCTGTTCGCCATGCCCCGCTCTCCAGACGACCGCGTCTGATTTCACGCCACCCAGTCGCCCGTTCCGCTCCTATCCCCCGCGCCGGCCGCGATTGCTGCTACATTGCGGGCGCATGAACCGACGCGCCTTCACGCTCATCGAGCTCATGGTTGTCATCGCGATCATCGCGCTGCTGATCGGCATTTTGCTCCCCGCGCTGGGGGCCGCCCGCCTCTCCGGGCGCACCGCCGCCTGCGGCGCCCGCCTGCAGCAGATGGGCGTGGGCCTGACGATGTACCTCAACGACTATCCCGACCGTCTCCCGCAGGCCAAGGGGCACGTCTCCGACAGCCAGGAGGCCGTCATCGGCGCGCTCTTCGCCGGCAAGAAGGGCCAGCTCCCGTTCTACGACATCGACAAGGTCGGGGCCGAACGCCGCCCGCTGAACAAGTACCTCATCAGCCGCGCCGTGCCGCCCGACGATTCCTCGGGCGTGGTCGAGCTCCCCGAGTTTCAGTCCCCCGTCGACAAAGGCACCCAGAACACGGGGATTCCTTACCCGCCCTTCGACAAGACGGACTCCATGTACGACTTCATCGGGGCCAGCTACACCCTCAACGACCACTCCATCGAGGGCGACGAGAAGCCGACGCTCGTCCCCCCCGGCGGCGGACGCATGCCCTACGTCACCCAGCCCGCCCGGACCTGGGTCATCGCCACCCACACCATTTACAACTACCAGTCCGACGACGACCGCCAGATGTACTGGTTCAAGCAGGACCGCGTGCAGGCCAACATGCTCATGCTCGACATGCACGTCAAGCTCCGGGTCAACGTCCCCAAGGGCGTCGTCAACACCACGGACGATTACACGTTCCTGCCGTGACCGAGGCTGAACGGCACTGATCACCCCGGGTGCATCGGGCGCCTTGGCCTCCGAAAGAGCTTCTCAAAAAGACACGCCCCCGACACGAGGCCGGGGGCGTGCTTCAGATCAGATTGATCCGCGAAGCCGGATTAGCGGCGACGACGGAGGCCGACCAGGCCGGCCAGACCCGCGAGGGCGGCCGCACCGGGGGCGGGAACGATGTTGCCGTTCACGAGCACGGCCACGTCATCCCAGGCGCTGTCGAAGAAGCCGCTCGAACCGGCGGTGAAGAGCTGCACCAGGGCGCCCTCGAAGCTCCCGGCGAACGTGTTGAAGGAACCGCCCGACGGGCCGTCGAACGTGCTGGCGGCGTTGCTGAACTGGACGTTGGTGAGCAGGCCGTCGAAGAAGTAGACGCCGAAGCCGGGGGTGCTCCAGGTGCCGCTGATGGTGCCCGAGAGCGTGTCGCCGTCGGCGTCAACGATCGAGAACGAACCCGCACCGTCGGCGGTGTTGCCGACCTTGTTCGTCACGTCGATCACGACCGCCACCGAGCCCGAGGCGAAGCCCGGGAGATAGTTGGCCGTGCCACCCGCACCGACGAAGCTGGTGACGTCGCCGGAGGTGGAATAGTTGCTGCCGGTGCCGCTCAGGGCGGAGAATTGCGCTCCGCCGTTGTACGAACCGACCAGGTCATTGAAACCGAACGTGAGGATCACGTCGGCGGACGCGGCCGAACCAGCAGCAGCGACCACAGCAACAGCAGCGATACGGGCAAAGTTCTTCATGTCTCGTCTCTCCTTATGCTCTTCTTTGGACTGAACAAATGGTCCAAGACTCTTCTCAAACCCGCGGAAGGGGTCTGCCGGTCTCACCCGGCACACCGAATGTATCAAACGAAATCCGCGAGTCAATCGAAACTTCAGGTACAACGGCGTGGTGAATGGTTTGTGACGACTGCGACGCCGGACGCCGCCGTCAGAGTTCTCGTCTCGGGAAACAGGTCCCGGGCACTTGACGTGCCCGGGACCCGGAGAAGAGACGAGATCTCTTCAACACACGCGTGGGTTAGCGCGAACGACGCCGAGCCGCCAGCAGCCCCGCAACGCCAACGAGGGCGAGCGAGCCGGGGGTCGGAACGACGTTGGCCGAAACCAGCGTGGTCACGTTCGAGAAGCTGGTGTTGAAGAAGCCAACACCGGTGCGGGTGAACAGCTGCACGAGCGCGCCGTTGAGGGCGCTGTACGCGGAGAAGTCGCTGGAGAACGAGCCGCCGCCGGGGCCGTCGAAGGTCCCGTCGCTGCTGTTGTCCGTGACCGTCACGTTGCTGAGCAGGCCGTTGAAGTAGACGATGCCGAAGCCGGGGGAGATCCAGTCGCCGGTGATATCGGCGAAGATGGTGTCGCCATTGGCGTCGGTGATCGTCACAGTGCCGGTGCCCTGGGCCGTGTTGCCGACCTTGTTGAACACGTTGATGTTCATCTGGTAGTCGGACGAATCAGCGCCAGACACGAACCCGTCCTGGTACAGGGCGGTGCCCGTGGTGGCGACCAGGCGCGACACGTCGCCGGTGGTCCGCAGGTTGCCGTTGTCCTCGGCCTTGGCCGTGAACTCCTTGGCGATGTCGTTGTACGTGCCGTTGAGCTCGGTGAAGCCCCAGGTCAGAACAACGTCGGCGGACGCCGTTCCAGCCAGGGCAGCGAGCGCCGCGGCGGCCACAAATCCACGAATCTTCATAACGGTCTCTCCTTTTCTTCTCGTTCTCTGCTGGGCTCTCTGCGTCCTCGGAAACACACGCCGGGCGCTCGGAGACCACGGAAACTACGTCTCTCAAGAGTCAGAGTATCCAAAAACACGTTTGAGTCAATGACTTTTGTCTTGCCGGGGTTGAATTTTTTGGACGGTAAAATAGGCAAAGACCACCCACTCGTTACCACTTTCCCAGATTCACCACATAACTGCTGCTTTGTCAAGTTATTGCGCGCTGATTTCGAGTCTTTGAGAATGTCCGGTTTCATCGGCCCAGGAGCACAGAGAAAGGACCATGTTGTCCATTGAGTTCTCGGAACTTCCGGGCCAGCGCAAAAGAAACCCCCGGGCCGTGGTGGGCACGCCCGGGGGTTCAGGGAGGCGAGGCCGCGGGCGATGGGGTGGGTGGGTATGCCCGGCGGCCCCGCAGGGTGGATGCGTGAAACTACTTGAGAGCACTCCGAGCAGCGGTTCGGGACGCCCGGGGACGTTGCGCCCGACCGGTGGGGTTCCTTGACGCGGCCGATGGATCGGCTGGCGCTTCTTGCGCCTGATGCGTACTTCACCCCATGGTGGCGAGCAGAGTGGCGGGTCGGCCCGCTCCGCGGGATCGGCCCCAGCCGGATTCCGTTCTCGTGCTGCCTCCCGTTGGTCCGGTCGTCGCCGTTCCGACGCTCGGCGATGCTCTTGTTTCCGCTCCAGCACCTCCCTTCATCGCGCGTGCGTGCGGCACGCGCGAAGCGAATCCATTCACGTCCGATGGCGGGCGTGACTCATCAACTGCATCCCATGCTCGCGCCGCAATTCAGGCACTTGTAGCACGTGCCGCTGCGGACGGTGATCGTGCCGCAGACGTCGCACGCGGGCGCGTCGCCCATGCTCTCCATCGCGACCGAGAGGGTCGAGGCGATGACGACGACCTCGCCGGAGATGTTCGCGCCCCCACTGCTGGGCGGGCGCGGGTGCGCGTGGCTCGTCGGCGCGGCGAGCGGCGATTCGATCGACGACGGACCGGGGCTCTTCCAACGCGAATCCTCCTGGTGTGATGGCAGGCGATTGGCGGGCGCGTGGATGGAAAGTCGCGGGGTTTCGGCGAACGGGGCCGCGGGTGTGCTCGCGTGGGTGCTCGCGTGGGTCATAGGTTCGGGCGCTTCGCGTTTGGGCGCGTGCTGCTCGCGATAGCCGGGGATGAACTGCATGCCCATCCAGCGGAAGATGTAGTCGACGAGGCTCTTGGCGAAGGGGATGTCGGCGTTCTCGGTCATGCCGGCCGGCTCGAAGCGCTGGTGGCTGAACTTGGTGACGAGGCTCTCGATGGGCACGCCGTATTGGAGCGCGACGCTGGTGGCGGTGCCGAGGGAGTCCATGAGCCCGCCGATGGTGGAGCCTTCCTTGCTCATGGTGATGAAGAGCTCGCCCGGACGGCCGTCGTCGTAGAGGCCGACGGTCAGGTAACCCTCGTGGCCCGCGACGTTGAACTTGTGAGTGAAGGAGCGGCGCGTATCGGGGAGGCGGCGGCGGTTGGGGCGCGGCGGCGAGGCGAACGACTTCTCAAAGTCCGTCGGGACGCTCGAAACCGCAGCCACCAATGTCTCCGCAACGGCCTGGGGGCTTGAGGTAGTTTCCTTGGCCTCCAACGTAGGGTGCGACGGAGGCTCCGCCGCCCCTTCCTTGCCCTTCTCCTGGTCGCTGGTGCTGGAGAGCGGCTGGCTGAGTTTGCACCCGTCGCGGTACAGGGCGTTGGCCTTGAGGCCCAGCTCCCACGACATGCGATAGCAGCGCCCGATATCGTCCACGCTGGCCTTGTTGGGCAGGTTGATGGTCTTGCTGATCGCGCCGGAGATGAAGGGCTGGGCGGCGGCCATCATGCGGATGTGGCCCTCGGCCTCGATGTAGCGTTTGCCGGTCTTGCCGCAGGTGTTGGCGCAGTCAAAGACCGCGACGTGCTGGGGCTTGAGGTGCGGGGCGCCCTCGATGGTCTGCGTGCCGCAGACGAGCGTGTTGAGTTCATCGATCTGGGCGGGGGTGAGTCCCAGGTGCCTGAGCAGGCTGAACGAGCAGTCGGCCTTGGCCTTGGCGGCATCGATGCCGAGGCGAGTAAGGGCCTCGTCTCCGACGCTCCAGGCGCCGAAGGCGAACGTGAGTTCGAACACTGAGGGCAGCGCGCCCTCGAGCGTCTTGATCTCGTCGCTCTTCAGGCCTTTGCTCGCGAGCCACGCGCGGAGCGAGCCCTTGAACTTGGCGCTTGCGGGCATCGGCACGTCAAAGCTGAGCGTGCCGAGCAGGAAGGTCATGATGTCCTTGATCTGCGCGGGGGTGTATCCCATCGCTTCCAGTGCGGGCGCGACGGACTCGTTGGCGATCTTGAAGTATCCGCCGCCGGCGAGCTTCTTGAACTTCACGAGGGCGAAGTCGGGCTCGACGCCGGTGGTATCGCAGTCCATGAGGAGGCCGATGGTGCCGGTGGGTGCGATGACGGTGGTCTGGGCATTGCGGTAGCCGTATTGCTCGCCCAGGCTGAGCGCCTCGTCCCACGCGACCTTGGAACGCTCGGCCAGCTCCTTCACGTTGGCGAGCGGCACCTTTCCGGCGGCGATGAGGGCGTGGTCGATCGGCACGGGGCGGATTTTGAGGCTTTCGTAGCGATTGCTGCCGCGGGCCTCGCCGTGGGCGGCGTGGCGGTGGTTGCGGATGACGCGGAGCATGTTGTCACGGTCGGGCTTGAAGCCCGGGAAGGGCCCGTGCTCCTTGGCCATCTGGGCGGACATGCGATAGGAGCGGCCGGTGAGGATGGCCGAAAGGGTGGCGCAGATCGCGCGGGCCTCGTCGCTGTCATAGGCGATGCCCGCCTGCATGAGCATCGCGCCGAGGTTGGCGTAGCCGAGGCCGAGCGTGCGATATTTGTAGGAGAGCTCGGCGATGGGGCGGCTGGGGAACGCGGCCATGAGCACGCTGATCTCCAGCACGATCGTCCACACGTCGACGGCGTGCTCGTAGCGATCGACATCGAAGCGGCGGGCCTTGGCGTCGTAGAACTTCAGGACGTTGAGCGAGGCGAGGTTGCACGCGGTGTTGTCGAGGAACATGTACTCGCTGCACGGATTGCTGGCGTTGATCCGGCCCGCGCTGGGGCAGGTATGCCAGGCGTTGATGGTCGAATCGAACTGCACGCCGGGGTCGGCGCAGCGCCAGGCGGCGTAGCAGATCTCGTCCCACAGTCGCTTGGCCTCGAACGAGCGGGCCGTCTTGGGGCTGGTGCGCCAGGTGGTCTTCCACTCGGCGTTCTGGTCGACGGCATCGAAGAACGAATCGGGGATGCGGACGGAGTTGTTGCTGTTCTGGCCGCTGACGGTCTGATAGGCCTCGCCGTTGAAGTCGTAGTCGAGCGTGAGCCCGAGCTTGTCGCAGGTTTCGGCGATGTCCTTATCGCTCTTCTTGAGGACGCGCAGGCCCTCGACGAGGGCCTGGACCTTGATCTCCTCGCGCACTTTCCAGTTGATGAAGGAGGAGATGTCGGGGTGGTCCATGTCGAGGCAGACCAT
>JAEUJA010000180.1 GCA_016793195.1 Phycisphaerae bacterium | reverse complement strand
GTGAAGATGCGGTCGCACAGGCCGATGGTGGCGCGATCGGCGGGCACGAACGAGCCGACGTGGGCCAGCAGCGTGATGAGCGCGACCTGGCGGATGTAGGTCGACTTGCCGGCCATGTTCGGGCCCGTGATGAGGGCCAGCCGCGCCTCGCGATCGCCCAGCGCCGCGTCGTTGGGGACGAACTCGGTGCCCAGGAGTTCCTCGAGCACCGGATGCCGCCCGCCGTGGACCTCGAGCACGGGTTCTTCGCAGAGCTCCGGGCGCGCCCACGAGCGGCGCACGGCCCGATCGGCCAGGGACGCCAGCGCGTCGATCTCGCCGACGACGCCGGCGAAGCTGGTGATGGCCGGGAGAGCGGCCAGAGCTCGCGAGCACAGCTCGTCGAAGAGCTCGCGCTCGCGCTCGATGGCGCGGGCCTGCGCGCCCGTGATCTTGGTTTCGAGCTCGCGGAGCGCGGGGGTGGTGTAGCGCTCGGCGTTTTTGAGCGTCTGCACGCGGGTGAGGGCGGCGGGATTGGCGCGGGCCTGGGCCGCGGTGAGCTCGATGTAGTAGCCGAAGACCTTGTTGTAGCCGACCTTCAGGCCGGGGATCGCAAGCTCGCGGGCGAGGTCTTCCTGATAGCGCGCGAGGAACTGCGTGCTGTTAGTCTGGAGTTCCTTGGCCTCGTCGAGGGCGGCGTCGAAGCCGGGGCGGAACAGGCCGCCCTCGCGGAGATGGGCGGGCGGCGAATCAACGCAGCGCGAGAGGATGTCGGCGGCCAGGGGTGAAAGGGCATCGCGCGAGGCGGCGAGGCGAGCCGCGGCGTCGGTGAATGCGGGCGTCGCGCCAATCGTGTCCAGGAGCTTTTCGAGCTGCGCGAGCGAGCGGCCGAGCGCAACCAGATCACGCGGCGTGGCGCGGGCGACCGCGACGCGCCCCGCGATCCGCGCGACATCCTGGATCTCCGAGAGCTGCGCCCGAAGGTCGTCGGCCAGACGACGCTCGTTCACCATCGCCGCGACGCAGGCCTGACGCGCCCGGAGCGTCGAAAGCACCCGGAGCGGACGCACGAACCATTCCCGCAGCAGCCGCTTGCCCATCGCGGTGCGGCAGGCGCCCGGGCCCGAAAGGAACAAGCCCAGCAGCGAGCCCTCGGGCGATTGCGAGCGCATGGTCCGCTCGATCTCCAGCGCCCGCAGCGAGACCGCGTCGATGGTGAGCGAATCGCCGGGGCTCTCGCGCCTCGGCGGCGAAAGGTGCGAGAGCGTGGCACGCGGGAGCTTGATCGCCACGCTGCTCTGTTCGTCGAGGGTCGCGGTCTGCGTCTGCCTGAGATAATCAAGCACCGCGCCCGCCGCCGGGATCGCGGGGTCGTCGTCGCGCAGGCCAAAGCCCGCGAGCGTCGTGACGCCGAAATGTTCGAAGAGCGCGCGACGCGCGTCGTCCATGCGGAAGAGCCACGCGGGGCGCGCCGTGCCGGCGAGCGAGAGCGCGTCGAGCACGCGCTTCACGCGGGCCGGGATTGACGAGCCCGAGTCGGCGTACAGGACCTCGCTCACGCCGCGCCGCACCAGTTCGTCGATGATCGTGTCCCGCGTCGCATCGGCGAAGACCAGCGCGCCGGTCGAGGCCTCGACGATCGCCAGCGACGCCGGCGAGTCGTCGCCCTCGCCGGTGAAGCAGATTGCCGCGAGGGTGACGGCCGCGTCGTTCTCCAGCAGCGTGTCGTCGACCAGCGTGCCCGGCGTGACCACGCGCGTGACCGCCCGCGCCACGATCCCCTTGGCCTCCTTGGGGTCCTGCACCTGATCGGCGACCGCGACGCGGAACCCCTGGCGGATCAGGCGGCGCAGGTACACCTCGAGCTGGTGATAGGGCATGCCGGCCATGGGCACGCCCGCCGTCCGCTGCGTCAGCGTCAGGCCGATCGCCTTGCTGACCGTCACCGCGTCCTGGTCGAACATCTCGTAGAAATCGCCCATGCGAAAGAGCAGGATGCACCCCGGGAACTTCTGCTTGAAGCGGGCGTACTGCTGCATCGCCGGGGTTTCGCGCGGGTCGGCCATCGGGTGTTCAGGATACGGACGCGCCGGACGCCGGGGAAGCACGAACGCCCCATCAAGCCCGGGGATTCCGCTTGGGCGCTCGCGCCCACCCCACTACACTGGTCCCCTATGCCGACGCGACGCTCACCCGCCGTACTGATCGCCCTCGCCCTGGCCTTCGCGGGCGCCACGTCCTCCCTCGCCGGGCCGCCGATCGACATCGACGGCGTGTTCGACGATTGGGACGGCGTGCCCCTGCTGGCGACCGACCCGGCGGGCGACTCCTCCGGCGAGCTCGACGTGCTGGCGCTCCGCGCCCGCTCCGAGGGCACCGTGCTCGCGCTGAAGCTCGACCTTCGGAACCCGGTCAATCTCTCCAGCGGCTCCACGGCCAACGCGACCCTGAAGCTCGTGGTCACCGCGCCCAGCGGGCGCACGCTCACGATCGATTTCCGCGGACGCAAGGCCTATTACGACGGGCAATCCAGCAGCGTCGTGCCCTGGCCGAATATCCAGTTTGAGTGCCTTCCCACCGCGTCGTCGACCAGCTGGGAAATGCGCATGGACCTGTCGCCGATCGGCGTGCTGGCCGGTCAGACGATGTCGATCAACTTCAACACGGCGGATTCGCTCGCGTCCGCGGCGGCGTACACGCTGGTCGACCCGCCCTCGGACGCGACGCGCCGGATCATCGATCGCCGCCCCTGCACCGACCTCCGCGTGGCCAGCATCAACACCGAGCAGACGGGCTTCAACGACGCGACCAGACGCCCCAAGTTGCTGCGCCTCGTCGACGCCGTCGGCGCGGACGTGTACTGCTTCCAGGAGGAATACAGCGGCAATACCGCGAACCTCGTCTCGTACCTCAACTCGACCGACCCGCTCGAGAACGGCGCGACCTGGAACGTGGTCCGCCAGACCGAGCTCTTCATCGCCAGCCACTACCCGCTCATCCCCGTCGCGATGGGCGATCAGCACTTCGGCGCCGTGGTGCTCAACCCCGGACGCGAGATGCTCATCGTCACCAACCACCCCAAGTGCTGCGGCTACCAGGGCACCAGCGAGGACGTGAAGCGCATCACCCAGGCGACCGACGCCATCAACAATCTCGCGCTCTTCCGCGCCGGGCAGAAGGGGGCGAATCTCGTCGCGTACAAGGACGTGCCCGTGGTCGTGGTGGGCGATTGGAACCTCGTGGGCTCCACCACGCCGCTGGACCTGTGGCTCTCGCCCAACGCGCCCGACATGAAACGCGAATTGGTCGTGAACCAGATCGGCGGCGAGGCGTCGACATGGAAATCGGGCGATGGCCTGGATTTCTGGCCCGGCGCGCTGGACCTCTTCATCCATTCGCGCGCCACCCTCTTCCCGCGCCAGGTGGTCGGCCTGCACTCGTCGGAACTGAACGCGTCGGAGCTCGCGGCCCTGGCCGTCCAGGCCGGCGACTCCGACGCCACCGACCACCGCATGATCGTCGCCGACCTTGGCCTCTTCCCCTCGGCGGAGATGAACGACGACGGATTCGTCAACGGCGATGACTACGACGCCTTCGCCTCGCTCTTCGAGGCCGGCGACCTCGCCGCCGACCTCAACGCCGACGGCTTTGTCAATGGCGACGACTACGACTCGTTCGCGTCGGCGTTCGAGCTGGGCTGCTGAGAACCGCCACAACCCCGCAAGGTGTCTCTCGATCAGCGACGCCGACGTCCCGCCATCGCCACGCCGCCGAGCGCCAGGAGCGCCGCGCCCCCCGGCCCGGGCACCTCGAAGATTTGCCCACGGATCTCCCCGGTCGGGTACGCGTTGGTGTGCACATCGATGTACAGGTTGCCGTCGTACAGCGCATCCTCGTTCTCGGTGAACTCGGAATACACATTGCCCTGCTCGCCGCCGATGAACACGCCCTCCCAGTGCACAAACAACCGCCCGGGCTCGTACTCCTCCATCGTCGTCGCCGTCCACCACCCAAGGTCGATTACGATCGGGCCATTCTCCCCGCGCGGCGCCTTGTGAATATGGATCGGCGTCGCGTTCGGCCCGTCCTCCTTCAGGTCGTCCAGCCCGATCCCCTCCAGGTACAACTTCACCTCGATCGCGTAGCCGTGGTGGTCAAACCGGATCGAGGCCGCTCCCGTCGCCAGGCTGTCGGTCGGATCAACCACCTGCGGCCCGTCGAGCATCGCAAAGAACGGGATGATGTGCGCCTTGGCGGTCGAACCGGCCGCCAGCACGACCGACAACGCAACCGCCTTCTTCACCGTGCCCACCGTGCCCACCATGTTCCACTCCCGGTTCCGAGGCGCGAGCAAAGACCAAACAGAGAGCCCGGCCCTTCGGCGCGGCGTCCCCCCCAAACATGCACCACGCTCGGTGACTCTGCCACCAAAATCGCGCCAGACCGGATAAACGGACCCAGGGCCCGCCGTCGGGCCCCCCTACCCCCGCCCCTGACTGTCACGCATCCCGACGGTGGTTGCCCTTCCGCTTGTCGCGCGACTTGCTCTTCTGGCTGCGACGTTGCCCGCCCGTCATCTTGGAGAACTTGTCGAAGCCCGCCCCCCCGCCGTGCGACATCCCCCCGCCCAGCTCCAGCGCCGGCTTCTTGGACTTCCCGATCGCCCGTCCCTCGGCGTCGTCGACCACCAGCTCAAGCTGTCGGCGCGCCAGATCAACCGACGCGATCTTCGCCGTCACCGTGTCGCCCATGTTGAAGCTGCGCCCCGATCGCTGATCGACCAGCGCGCCCGAACGCGGCTCGATCTTCCAGATCGGCGGCAGATTGCTCCGCGTCACGTCGCCGGGCAAGTCCGACGATTTCACGAAGCCGTCGGCCAGGTACTTGTCGAGCTGCACGAACACGCCGCGGTTGTTCACGCCCGTCACCACGCCGCGGAAGGACTCGCCGATGTGCTTCTCGAGGAGCTGCAGCACCAGGAACTTGCGGAGCGAGTGCTCGGCGTCCTCGGCGTTGCTCTCGCGCATGGTTGCGTGCCGCCCGATCTCGATGAGATCAACCTCGGGCGGGCACAGGTCCGAATCGCGCAGGCGCCGACCCAGGGCCGCACCCTCCTCGTCCGTCGCGGGACGAAGCCGTCCGTTCTCGGTCTCCTTCAGATACGCCGCCAGGGCGCGATGCACCGTCAGGTCCGCGTAGCGCCGGATCGGGCTCGTGAAGTGCGCATACGCCTCGCTCGCCAGCGCAAAGTGCCCCACCAGCGCCGGCGAATACTCCGCCTTGGTCAGCGTCCGCAGCACCGCCATGTGCACCGCCCTGGCCGCGGGCGTGCCCCGCGTCGCGTTCACCAGCCCCTGCAACTCCTCGCGCGTCGGGTTCTTCGGGATCTTGAAGCCCGCGACCATCGCGCTCCGCCGAAGGCCATCGGTGTCGCCCGGCGTGGGCTCGGGGTGCACGCGCCGCAAGAGCGGCACGTTGAGCCGCTCGAACAGCCGCGCCAGCACCTCGTTGGCCTCCACCATGAACATCTCGATCAGCGTGTGCGTGAACGCGTCGTCCTCGCGCTCGGCGTCGACCACGTGCCCGTGCTCGTCAAAGATCAGCACGACATCCGGCAACTCCAGCGAGATCATCCCCTGGCGCTGGCGACGCCCCTGGATCGCGCGGGCCAGGTTGTTCATCTCCTGCAACGTCGCGAGCAACTGATCCGTGTACTTGGGCGGCGTCTTGGCGTGCCGGCGCGCCTCCTCGACATTGCCATCAATCAGCGCCTGGGCTTCGAGATACGTCAGCCGCTTGGACGACTTGATGAGCGTCTGCCCCACGCCCTCGGCCACGATCGTGCCGTCGCGGTCATACCGCATGAACGAAGACTTGCAGAACCGATGCACGCCCTCCTGCAGCGAGCAGATGCCGTTGGACAAGAGCTCCGGGATCATCGGGATCACCAGCCGCGGCAGGTACACCGAGTTGGCCCGGTCCTTCGCCTCCGTGTCGATCGCCGAGCCCGGCGGGATGAAGTGGGCGACGTCGGCAATGTGCACCGCCAGTTCCCAGCCGCGCTCGGTCTTCTTGATCGAGATCGCGTCGTCGTAGTCCTTGGCGTCGGGCGGGTCGATGGTGATGATGAAGTCTTCGGTCAGGTCCTTGCGCCCGGGCAGGGCCGCGATCCCGCGCGCCGCGTAGTCGGCCATCTGGCGCTCGTACTCGCGCGTGACTTCCCGCGCCTGCTCGAGGCATTCCTCGGGAAACTCGCCGGGCAGGTTGTACGCCGCGATCGTCGCCTGGGTCTCCACGTCGGGGCGCCCGGCTTCACCAAGCAATCGAACGATCACGCCCTCGGCCAGCATCCCGCCCTCCGGGTACGCGACGATCTCGACCACCGCCTTGTCGCCCTCCTTGGCGTTCTTGCTGTCGGCGTCGCGGACAACGATGGGTTCCGTCATTTCACGCCCGTCGGGGAACACCAGCCACTGCGCGCCTCGCTTGGCGACCACGCCCGTGAAATTGGCGCGCTTGCGCACCAGCACCTCGGCGATCTCACCCTCAAAGCCCGACTCGCCCGGGCGCCCCTGGCTCCGGAACACCGTCACGCGCACCGTGTCGCCCGAGAGCGCATCGCCCGTCGCGTCGGCGGGAATGAAAATCGATCCCTCGCGCACCGGCGGCTCGGGACGCACGAACCCGAACCCCTTCATCGCCTTGCGGAACACGCCCGTGATCTGCCCGCCCCGCGACGTGATCGAGGGAAGCTGCACCAATCCCGACGCCGACATCGCCAAGACGCCCTTCTCGATCTCCTCGCGCACGCCCGCCTCAAACTCCGCGTGCTCGTCCGCCGGAACGCGCAGGTCCACGGCCAAATCCTCGATGCGACGCGGCGTGTACCCCTCGTGCCCCACGTGATCCAGCAAGCGGCGGCGGTATTTCAGAGACATGGGTGGATCCTTGAGGCCTTGGGCATCGGGCATCGGGCATCGGGCATCGGGCATCAGAAAGAAGGCACGAGGCACGACGGTGGAGAGGAGCGTTGAGAATCCGAGAGAACGAACACGGAATGCTGACTAAACCGAGATAGGTCGTCGAGTCTAGCCACTGGACTCCGTGCGACCGATGGGAGGATGGATGATCGGACACACCTCCCTAGACGTACTCGGAAATGACAAGCCAATGGACGACAACCCACACGATGGCCGACTTCCAGTGCAAAATCAGCCAGGGAATGTCATTGAGACTGACGAAGATGAAGGCAACACCAAGTACCACGGCCGAGACCAAAGCCAACACCGCCCCAGCCATCCCATCGTCCAAGATCATCCCGGAATCGGCCGCAGCGAAGGTGATCGTGGCAGCGATGCTGAAGTAGCAAAATGCGATGCGGCGATCGCTCTTCTTCGGAAGCGCTTCATCTCGACTGTTTTCCGAAGGTTGCTGGCGCATGGGACTTTCCGCGGAAAAGCGACAGACGGCCGACGCTCGGCCCCCACAATATCGCTCCGCCACACCCTCCCCCTCCGTGGCCCTTCGTGTCCCTCCGTGGTGAATTGTCTTTCGGACCGCACGATCGCGGCTAGTGCGCCCCGGCCGGCGTGTACGCGCGCATCGCGGCGCGGAACGGCGCAAAGGAAACGCCCAAGTGCTCACGCGCCTTGTCCAGCGACGCCGTCGCGTCCTGACCGCCCATCAGCGCCATGCCGTCGTCGAACGGCAAGAGATCGCCCAATCCGACCAGCGACATCGCCTTGAACTTCAGCGCCGCGAGCTTCGACGGCACGCCGAACGGCTCCAGGCGGTCGTTCCCGCCCGGGAGCGTGTCCCGCACGAACCTCAGCATCTCCGGCCACGAAATCGCCTCGCCGCCCACCAAGTTGTACACCTCGCCGATGGCGCGCTCGTTGTCGAGGGCCGCCACAAACGCACGCGCCACGTCAGTCACCAGCACCGGCGCGACCACCGGGTCGATCACCGTGTCGCCCCCCAGCGGCACGCTCGGGTCCGCCTCGCCGCGCGTGAAATACGGCATGAAAAACCACGGCATCTCGTGCCCCGTCACCAGCCCTTCGGCCACGTCCATGAAGTGGCTCCCCTCGCCGTGGATCAGCCCCGGGCGGAAGATCGTCCAATCCAGCCCGCTGTCGCGCACGAGCTGCTCCGCGGCCCACTTGGTCCGCTGATAGCCGCACACCCCGTCGTCGCTCACGCCCAGCGCCGACATGTGCAGGTATCGCCCCACACCCGCGTCGCGGCACGCCGCCAGGATGTTCCTGGTCGCCTCGACATGAGCCCGCTGAAACATCACGCCGTCGCGCGGATGCTCGCGCAGAATCCCGACCAGGTGGATGCACGCGTCCGCCCCGGCGCACACCGCGCGAACATCCCGTGCCTCCAGCGCGTCGCCCACCACCACGTCGACCCGCGCGTCCGCGGACCGCGCCGGGAGCACCTGCTGGGCCTTGGCCCGGTCGCGCGCCAGCGCCCGCACCCCGAAGCCGCGCGATACCAATTCCGCCACGATGTGCCGACCGACGTACCCCGTCGCCCCGGTGACCGCCACGACCTTTTGCTGTGCCATTCGTCGAGTCCTTCAGCGCCGGGCACGACCACGCCCGCGCGCCCGCCATAGTAGAGCAACCGCCCCTCCCGCGCCGTTGATCGCTCCCCGCCGAGACCGCCCCCCGGCGCCACCGATCCGATACCATCGAGCCGTGCCCGACCCGTCCCCACCGACCCCGTGCCTTCTGGCGGCCCGCGCCGTCACTTTCTCCTACTCGCCCTCCCACGCCCCCGTCCTCCGAGAACTCACCGCCGAGTTCCCCGCCGGCGCCATCACCGCCATCGTCGGCCCCAACGGCGCGGGAAAGACCACGCTTCTCCGCGTGCTGCTCGGGCTCGTCCGCCCACTTTCAGGCGAGGCTTCGTGGACCGAGCCGGCGCGTGTCCAGCACGTCGCGGACATGCCCGCTGGCGCGCGGGCCAGACGCCTCGTCTACATCCCCCAGCGCCTCTCGCCCGCCTTCGGCTTCCTCGTGCGCGAGCTGGTCGAGATGGGGCGGCACGCCGCCGGCGCAGGGCCGGATCGCGCCGCCATCGCCAGCGCGATGGAGCGCGCCCGCGTCGGCGAACTCGCCTCCCGTCCCTTCGATGAACTGAGCGTCGGCCAGCAGCAGCGCGTCGGCCTCGCCCGCGCCCTGGCACAGCTCGACGCGATCAACGCCCCGGCCGCCCTCCTCGCCGACGAGCCCGCCGCCGCCATGGACCCCCTCCAGGCCACCCACGCCCTCTCCGCGCTGACCGACGTCGCCCGCGCCGGGCGCGCCGTGGTGGTCGTGCTCCACGATCTGGCCCAGGTGCTGGCCTTCTGCGAACGCACCCTCCTCCTCGACGCCGCCGGACGCGTCGCCGCCCACGGACCCACCCGGGACGTGCTCACCCCCGCCGCCCTCGAATCGCTCTTCGGCCTACCGTTCGACGCCGCCGCCACGGGCGGAAAAACCACCACCCTGGTCCCACGGACCCAGGCCCGTTTGGCCTCCTAGTCGCCCCAAGGACCGCGCGATGGGCAACAACATCCAGCTCTACATCGTGCTCCTCATGGTGACGATCAGCGTCGTCAGCACCATCATCAAAAAGGGACGCGAGGCCGCCGAGCAGCGCCGCGTCAAGCTCGAAATCGAACGCCGCCGGCTCGAAGCACTCCGCACCGGGCGCACCGAGGCCCAGGTCGCCGCCGAACAAGCCGAGGAAGACCCGGCCGCGGCCCTGGCCCGCCGGCGCGAAGCCCAGCTCGAAGAACTCCGCCGAATCCAACGCCAGCGCGCCCAAACCCAGGCCCAGGCCCAAACCCAGACCCAGGCCACAGGCCGTGCCCCCGTTGGCGCTCGCGCCACCCCGGGCCGTCCCCCGCCGCACGCCCGCCAATTCCCGGAGCCCCAGACAGTCCCACAACCGCCCTCGCAGGCCCAAGCCCGCTCCCAGGCTCAGCCAAAGCGCCAGCCCAAGCCCGCGTCAAAGCCGCCGCTCCGCCCGCAGGAATCCCGCACCCGCCAGACCGCGGCCCAGAGCACCGCGGAAATGTTCGCCGCCATGGAGCGCCAACGCCTCCAGGACACCGGCGAATCAACCACCCACCGCATTGTCCGCGATGCCGCGCCGCCGCCCGTCGCCGCCGCCAGGTTCTTGCCCCCATCCTCCGGCAACCCCTGGCGCGACGCCTTCCTCATGCAGGAACTGCTCGGCCCGCCGCTCTCCATGCGCGAGGCTCGCACGCCCGGCCTCGATTCGCTCTAATACACCTCCCCCGGCCCCTGCCGGTTTCGAGGTGCCCCGCGTGAACTCTCTCCACGGAGTCTGTTGCATGGCCGCGCGTCTTTTCTGCGTGCTCGCGCTCGTTCTCTCCTCCGCCTGCGCCGCCCTCGGACAATCCGGCACGCCCACGCCGCCCGAGCAGTTGACCGTCGCCGAGAAATCCGACTTCAAGGCGACCGCCCGCTTTGACGAAGTCGTGTCGCTCCTCGACACGCTCGCCAAGGCCTCGCCCAAGGCCCGCCGCCTCGACATGGGCAAGACCGCCGAGGGACGCGCCATCCCCGTGCTCACCCTCGCCGATCCGCCCGTCGCCACCGCCAAAGACGCCCGCGCCCAGGCCGACGCCGGAAAGCTCGTCGTCCTCATGATCGGCAACATCCACGCCGGCGAGGTCGACGGCAAGGAAGGCCTGCCCATCCTCGCCCGCGAGATCATCAACCAGCCCGACCACCCGCTCCTCAAAAACATGGTGCTCGTCTTCGCCCCCATCTTCAACGCCGACGGCAACGAACGCGTCTCAAAGGACAACCGCCCCGGGCAGCACGGCCCTGAGGACGGCATGGGCATCCGCGAGAACGCCGCCGGCCTCGATCTCAACCGCGACTTCGTCAAGCTCGAATCGCCCGAGGTTCGCGCGCTGGTCAAATTCATCAACGACTGGGACCCCGCGATCTTCGTCGACACGCACACCACCAACGGCTCCTACCACCAGTACGCCGTCACCTACGAAGGCCCGCGCCACCCCGCCGGCGATCAGGCCCTCATCGAGTACGTCCGCGACACCATGTTCCCCGCCGTCTCCAAGAACCTCGAAGCCAAAACCGGCCTCAAAACCTTCCCCTACGGCGATTTCAACAAGGACCACACCCGCTGGGAGAGCTTCCCCCTCCAGCCGCGCTTCACCACCAACTACGTCGGTCTGCGCGGTCGCATCTCCATCCTCTCCGAGGGCTACTCGTATTCGTCGTACAAGGAACGCGTGCTGGGCACCCGCGACTTCGTGCGCACCTGCCTCGAGTTCGCCTCGGCCAACAAGGACCACATCAAGAAACTGCTCGCCGACGCCGATCGCCGCACCATCGATCTTGGGCGCAACCCGCCCAAGGACCCCAGCCCCGCGCAGCAGCTCGCCGTCCGCTCCAAGGCCGCCAAGGCGCCCGAGACGATGAAGGCCGCGGGCTTCGTTGAAGAGGTCCGCGACGGCAAAGCCGTCTCGACCGGCGAGAAGAAGGACTACGACGTCGAAGTCTGGAACCGCGGCGAGGCGGATATGCTCGTCCCCCGCGTCTACGCCTACATCATCCCCCAGCCGCACGTCAGCGCCCTGAAGAACGCGATCGAAACCCTGCAGCGCCACGCCATCGAGGTCGAAGAACTCCGCGAGGACATCGAGCTCGACATCGAGGCCTGCAAGGTCACGCAGATCGCCCGCTCGCCCCAGGAGTTCCAGAAGCACAACACCGCCCGCGTCGACGCCCAGCGCCGCGCCGAATCCCGCCTGATCCCCGCCGGTTCGATCGTCGTCCGCACCGCCCAGAAACTCGGGCACCTGGCCTCCATCCTGCTCGAACCCGCCTCCGACGACGGCCTGGTCACCTGGAACTTCTTCGACTCCGCGCTCGCCCTCGAACAGGACTTCCCCGTCCTGCGCGTCCCCAGCAGCACCCACCTCCACACCACCGCCATCCGCCCCCTCCGCGACGAATCCTTCACCCAGGAATCCCTCACCTACAAGCGCGTCAACGAGAGCGACCGCGGCGTCAACTTCAGCGGCAGCCCCAGCGGCGGCGGCGCCTGGATCGACGACGATACCTGGCGCGTCAACCGCAACGGCGGCTGGTGGAAGGTCAACGCCAAGACCGGCCGCGCCGAAAAACTCACCTTCGACAACGAAGCCATCGTCAAGTCGCTCGCCGCACTCCCCTCGATCGGCGAAAAAGTCGCCGGCGAGCTCGCCCGCACGCCCTTCCTCCGCACCGACGCCGCCCGCACCGGCGCGCTCTTCGAGCGCGACAACGACCTCTACTACGCCCGGATCGACGGCACCCTCGCCCTCCGACTCACCAGCACCCCCGAGCCCGAAGAGCTCACCGAGTTCAGCCCCGACGGCAAGTTCGTCGCCTTCGTCCGCAACTTCGACCTCTACGTCGTCGACACCGCCACCGCCACCGAACGCCGCCTCACCACCGACGGCACCGACCTCCTCCGCAACGCCAAGCACGACTGGGTCTATTTCGAAGAACTCTTCAACCGCAGTTGGAAAGCCTACTGGTGGAGCCCCGATTCCTCCCGCATCGCCTTCTACCGCACCGACGCCTCCATGGTGCCCGAGTACACCATGGTCGACGACCTCCCCCAGAAGCAGCGCGTGGAGCGCGTCCGCTATCCCCGCGTCGGCGAGGCCAACCCCCAGGTCAAGCTCGGCATCGTCCGCGCCGCCGGCGGCACGCCACAGTTCGCCGACCTCTCCGACTACGACGCCCAGAACATGCTCATCTCCGGCGTCGCGTGGTGGCCCGACTCCTCCGCCGTCTTTGTCGGCGTCCAGAATCGCTACCAGACCTGGATGGACTGTCTCTCGGTCTCCGCGAACGCCGGCAAGCCCGCCAAGCTCTTCCGCGAAACCACACAGGCCTGGGTCGAGTTCCTCGCCGACCCCGCCTTCCTCGCCGACGGCTCGTTCCTCTGGCAATCCGAACGCTCCGGCTGGCGACACCTCTACCACTACGCCAAGGACGGCACGCTCAAAGGCCCCGTCACCAGCGGCGACTATGAAGTCCGCTCCGTCGCCAAGATCGACGAGAAAAACAACGTCGTCTTCTTCAGCGGCACCAAGGACTCGCACATCGCGTCAAACCTCTATCGCACGCCCCTCTCCCCCGCCGCCACGCCCACCCGCCTCACCACCGAGCCCGGCTCCCACAGCGCCAGCCTGAACCCCGGCGGCACGCTCTTCGTCGACAACTGGTCCAGCTTCACCACGCCCTCCAAGGTCGCGCTCCGCTCCGCCGTCGATGGCTCGCTCGTCCGAACCCTCGACACCAACCCCGTCTACGCCATCGAAGATTTCAAGCTCGGCAAGTCCGAGCTCGTGCAGATCCCCGCCGCCGACGGCTTCATGCTCGAAGCCTCCATCGTCTACCCCCCCGACTTCGACCCCGCCAGGAAATACCCCGTCTGGATTACCACCTACGCCGGCCCGCACGCACCCACCGTCAGCGACAGCTGGGGCGGCGGACGCGTCGGCAGCCACGCCTACGCCTACGACGGCATGATCATGTTCGGCGTCGACCCGCGCTCCGCCAGCGGCAAGGGCGCCGTCTCCGCCTGGGCCTGCTACAAGCAGCTCGGCGTGCCCGAACTCAAGGACCTCGAAGACGCCGTCCGCTGGATCACCGCCAAGCCCTACGCCGATGCCTCGCGCGTCGGCATCAGCGGCTTCAGCTACGGCGGGTTCATCGGCGCCTACGCCCTCACCCACAGCACCCTCTTCTCCGCCGCCATCGCCGGCGGGCCACCCACCGACTGGCGCGAGTACGACACCATCTACACCGAACGCTACATGCTCACCCCGCAGGAAAACCCCGACGGCTACGACAAGACCTCCGTCACCAAGGCCGCCGCCAACCTCGTCGGCAAGCTCATGCTGGTCCACGGCACCATGGACGACAACGTCCACCCCGCCAACTCGTGGAAATTCGCGCGGGCCCTCCAGGACGCCGGCAAACAGTTCGAGATGGCGATGTACCCCGGCTGGCGCCACGGCATCGGCGGCCGCCAGTACCAGCGCATGAACTATGACTTCATGCTCCGCACCATGAAACTCACCGAGAAGAGCGAAGAAGCCGCGAAGTAGCACAGGGCCGCGCCGCCGCCTCCGGAAGCGCTGGACAGCGACAGGAGCGCCAAGACGCCCGCCGCTTCGGACGGTCCATGAACATCAATCGCGGCCCAGTCGATGGACCGAGAGACGGAACGTGCCGATCGGCAATGCCGATAGACCTACCGGTGATGAGAGTGCGGTCCAACATGCGGCTACCAGAACCGAGGAAGGAATGCCCGGCCGATGCCCACGAGATGAGAATGCGCAAAACCGTTGGTAAAGTACGCTTGTTTGCTTTGTCCGGATTGACAGGTTGGAGGGCTGCCGATGGATTTTCGGGAGATGATCACGCACGCGACCGGGGGCCGGAGGTACTGCCTCGTGTTGATGTCGTTCCAGACAAGCTTCGCGTTCTACGAACGCGTCAAGCGGATTGTAGGAGAGCAGACGGGATTCGAGTGCATTCGGGCGGACGACATTCCAGGCGGCGGCATGGACCTGCGGAAGAAAATCCACGATGCAGTGGACAACTCGGTGTTCGTGATCGCCGACATCAGCGAGCCGCGCCCCAACATTTTCTATGAAGTGGGTTACGCGGTCGCGAGGCAGAAGCCGGTCCTACTGCTGCTCAGGGAGGGCTCCCAAGTTCCGAGTGACCTCAGCGGAACTGAGTACGTCCCCTACCAGGAATCAAGGGAAAGGATGTTGATCTTCGAGGCCGCGCTGCGTCAGCAGTTGGCCCAACACAAAGACGCCGGCCTTTCACTCAGGAGAACGATGGTTGTGCCGCCCGATCCCCAACCGTCCATCATCCTTGTGAATCCCAAGATGCCACTTCCCGATTCGAGATTTCGCGGGCACCCCGCCGAACGCCGGACCTACGGCGACTACCTCGGCGTGATGGGCGTGACCGGAGTTTTCGCGACCGTCTACGGCGAGTACTGCATACCCGACTTGCTCACGGCGTCGCAGGCCTCCGACGGAATAGTCAGCGAGGATGCCAATCTCTTTCTGATTGGATCTCCGAAGGTAAATGCTTTTACCGCCGGCATGTTGGAGCGAATCCAGAATGGTCAAGACCCGAGATGGCACTTCGAGGCGTGCCCGGGCGAAGAGAAGACTCAGGATGCTGGCTACCGATTGTGTGGCGCTCTCCGGACCGGGGGCTTTCTCACACCTTGCCCTAAACCAGGGGCAGAAGTGACCGAAGACTGGGGCTTGCTCGTGCGCGGGCCGCACCCTCAGCACCCCAAGCGGCAAGTTCTCATTCTCGCGGGCCCTCGCTCCATTGGAACTGGAGCCGCGTGCCTTGCGGCAACGCGCTCGGAGTTGGTGTCAGAGATCGCGAAAAAACTCCATGGCCTGGCAGACTTGACCACCCGCGACCGCGCGATCTGGGCGCTGGTTCATGGCAAAACCAGCGAAGACGGCCACTTGGACGCCGCAAATGTCACGGTACAGGATGCAGGGGTTTTTCCTTTACCCCGCACCTTCGGCAGTTGACCTTCGACACGCAAACCGCCGCAAGCGAACCACGCACTCATACGGCCTCCATTTGCAGGTCGCGCACCGGTCGGCGCCGAAGCGGCATCAGACTCCGCCGGAGCCCGTCGATCTGTCGCATTCGTGTGCATTCAAGTACGCTCGTCCTTCGCACGGGTGGCCACATCTTGCCAAGACATGTCACTCAAGAAACGGCGATCCCGCCCTACCTCCCCGCCGCCTTCGCCAGACCCGCTTCGCCGATCACGCGTTCCGCGTACTTGTTCATCGCGTCGCGCAATTGCTCAAAGCTCTCCAGCACGTAATACACCGGCTGGTAGTGATCGATCTCAAAGTCCGTCTCGCACACGCGCTCAAGATCAAACGGGCGGTACACCGGCACCGGTCGCGCCGCGCACCCGCTCACCTCGCGACCCTTCTTCTCCCACTCGCCCGTCAGCGAGTACGCGCTCTCGGCGTGGCTGCTCACCAGCCCGCTCCCATACACCTTCACCTTCCCGTCCTCGCGGATCAGGCCAAACTCCACCGTGAACCAGAACAGCCGCCCCAGCCGCTTCACGTGGTCCTCGTCGTCGCACAACAGCGCCGCCTTGCCGTACGTCTGCAAAAAGTCCGCGAACACCCGCAGCGTGTGCAGCGGCACGTGCCCAAAGACGTCGTGGATGATGTCCGGCTCCGGCAGGTAATCCATCACCTCGCGCGGCCTGATCAACACCGTCGTCGGAAACTCCCGCTGCGCCAGGCACGCAAAGAACGCCTTGGCCGGCAGGTACCCCGGCACGCCGTAGCTCGCCCAGCTGCTCTGCGCCCGCAAAAACTTGTTGATCCCGTCGAGCTTGGTGCCCTTGGCCAGCTTCACGCCCCCGGCGATCTCGATCTCGCGATCGAGCACGAGGTCATCGAGCAGCGGGATCCGGTCCGCCGACAGCCGCAGGATCTTCATCCCCTCGATGAACTGGCGCGACACCTGCTGCTCGAGCACGCTCCACCGCTTGGTGTACATGTCGCGCCACACATCGTGGTTGTCGCGCGTGTACTTCCAGTAGTGCTGCGTGATGTAGAACTTGTCCGCGTCGATCTCGTCCGCGTGCTGCGACGGCGCGCGATCCGCCTCCGCCTGCGCCAGCCGCGCCTCGTCGCTGTCGATGATGTTGTTGTACCTGATGTCGGCTCGCACGGGGCACCTCCTGTACGGCGTTCGAGCGGGTGAATCCCGCCAACTATACGCCCCACGCCAGCGCCCCGATCCAAACTCTCGCCCCACCACTCCCGTAGAGTCCTCCGGTGCCTCATGCGTCGCCCCGCACTCATCGGTGATCTCGCCGCCGCCTTCGTCCTCGGCCTGGCCACGTTCTATGGCATCCTCGAAATCCGCCCCGCCCCCGATCTCTTCACCGGCCTCCTGATCGCCCTCCCCGGCCTGCTCTTCTTCGCCGCCCTCGCCGCCGGCGCCGCCCTCATCGGACACGCCTGGCCCACCCGCAAGGGCGAATCACTCCACTGCGCCTCCTGCGGGCACGCCGTCGCCGCCGAAAACGCACGCCTCCTCCCCTACTGCGCCGAATGCGGCCAGCCTTGGCGTCACTTCGGCGGACGCGTCCGCGGGCGGCTCATCACCAACCACCCGCGACTCGTCACCGGCGTCATCCTCCTCTCGCTCGCCATGCTCGGCATGTGGGCCCGCTCCTTCGCCCAGCAACAACTCCTCGCCCAATCCCCCGACTGGCTCCTCATCCGCCAGGTCGCCGTCCTCTCCTGGGCCGACATGCAAGAGCCGTGGCGCGAAATCTCCGCTCGCACACTCTCGCCCCAGTCCGATCGACAACTCCTCGAAACCCTTCTCAACCGCCGCGCCCGCGACGGCTCGCTCCCCTCCGCCCTGGCCGTCTACCTCCAGGCCCGCGCGAGCACCGGCGCCATGCCCCGCGACCTCACCGACCGCTGGCTCGCCGAACTCTTCGACGCCCGCCTCCTCGCCCCGGACTCCGTCGAGGCCGGACAGCGAATCCCCATCGACCTCCTCGCCAACTTCGCCGCCGGATGGACCGGCGTCGCCGACACGCCCCAGGTCCTGCTCTGCGGCGTATCCATCGACGCTCGGGAAGTCGCGCAATCACGCTGGGACCGCGCCGCACCAACCTCCGGCTTCGGCGCCGGCTCCACCTTCTTCTCGCACGCCGTCCGCACCGACAAACCCGGCGCCGTCACCATCGAAGTCCGCGGCTGGTTCTTCGTGGGCCAGCCCGACACGATCATCAAGTACGACGACGCCGGCGCCCCCATCCTCCCCATCAACGTCTACGCACGCCCCTTCTCATTCTCACACACCGTCAACGTCCGCGAGCCGCCCCCAACCCCAAACAACGGGACGTGACTTCCGCCCCAACCACGCCCACCATTTCCCCATGACCACAACCACGCCAATCACGCCAGCCACGCCCCGCCCGCCCGTCATGATCGGCAGCTGGAACGCCCTCCCCGCCCTCGCACGCGCCAGCCAAGAGCTCGCCGCCAACACACCCCTCCTCGACGCCGTCGTCCGCGGCATCTCCCTCGTCGAAGACGACCCCGACGAGATGTCCGTCGGCTTCGGCGGCCTGCCCAACGAGGACTGCGTCGTCGAGCTCGACGCCGCCGTCATGGACGGCCTCACCCACCGCTCCGGCGCCGTCGCCGGCCTCCGCTCCGTTCGCCACGCCGCCCGCCTGGCCCTCGAAGTCATGCGCCGCACCGACCACGCCCTCCTGGTCGGCGATGGCGCGCTCAAGTTCGCCCGCCTCCTGGGCTTCCCCGAAGAAAACCTCCTCACCGACCGCGCCCGCAAGGCCTGGCTCAATTGGAAAGCAAACCTCAGCGACCGCGACGCCTGGGTCACGCCCGATCAGGCCGCGTCATCCTTCGGCACCGCGCGCTGGGCCGGACGAGCCGGGCCCGAGATGCTTGCGCCCGACGCCCCGCCGCCCAAAGTCCCCTTCACCTACGGCACCATCCACGTCTCCGCGCTCGACGCCGCCGGAAACCTCGCCTCCTGCACCAGCACCAGCGGCCTGTCGTACAAAATCGCCGGCCGCGTCGGCGATTCCCCCGTCGTCGGCGCGGGCCTTTACACCGACAACGCCGTCGGCTCCGCCGGCGCCACCGGCCGCGGCGAATCCGTCCTCCAAGTCTGCGGCGCCCACACCATCGTCGCCCGCATGGAGGCCGGCGACTCCCCCACCGACGCCTGCCTCGTCACCCTCAAGAAAATCGCCGACCGCACCCGCCTCCCCCACCTCCGCGACGACCAAGGCCGACCCACCTTTAACGTCACCCTCTACGCGCTCCGCAAGGACGGCCTGTTCGGCGCCGCCTCCATGCACGAGGGCTACGAGTTCGCCGTGCTCGAACACGGAATGCCCCGCGCCCAAGCCGCCGCCTTCCTCTTCCCACGCTCCCGCGACGCCTAGCCCCGCGCCGGCTCGCCGCGCTCCGGGTGGCGTGGTCAAGCCCCGACCTCGCGGCCCTCGACCACATGCTTTCCGATCCGCCACTTCTCTCCAACAGGAGCCCGACCGTGAGGGCGTCCCTGCCTTTCACTCCGTCCCTCCGCCTCTTCGTCTCTCCGCCACTTCGTCTCTTCGCCACTTCGTCTCTTCGTCTCTTCGTGACTTCGTGACTTCGTGACTTCGTGACTTCCTCCAGTTAGCACCCGCTTACCACCGCGCCGCAGCGCACCAATGTGTCCGTCTTTTGGGCCACTTTCCGATTTTCCGAAAAAAATCTGCGCGCTCCTTCGTACCTCGCGCAACCCCCTCCGCGGCCTTGCCTTCTGTCTGCCCTTGGTGCCAAGTGCCCAGTGGCTAGTGCCTACTTACCACCGCGCCAGAGCGCACCAATGTGTCCGTCCGCCCTCTGGTCAGAGAGTGCGTGTGTTCCCCGCCGCTCTTTGACAAGTGAATACGTCGGCCCTGGCCGTGCTCCGGGTGACGTGGTCAAGCCACGCCTCGGGGGCTTGACCAAGTTCCCATGAATCCCCGCGCCGCGCCCTCCCCGCCGGTCTGTGGCACTTCTCTTCATGTGCCATTTGGCCATTTGCTATCTGGCCATGTGTCCGCTCACCCGCTCAATGCAGCACGCGGTACACCTCGGCCTCGTCGGTCGCGCCCGAGGCGATCTTTTCCGCCGCATCCTCGCGCATCGATTGGAAGCCCGAGTCGCGCGCCTGCTCGAACAGCGTCACCGCGTCCGCGTTCTGGGCCGTCAACCGGCGCAGCGTGTCCGTCATCGTCATCAGCTCATACACCGCCAGCCGCCCCTTGTACCCCGCGCCAAAGCACGCCTCGCACCGCCCGACCCCCACCCCCACGCCCACGCCCTGCCCCGTTCCCTTGCACGCCGGGCAGATGCGCCGCACCAGCCGCTGCGCCAAAACCCCCACCAGCGAGCTGGTAATGAGATACGGCTCGATCCCGATGTCGATCAGCCGCGTGATCGCGCTGGGCGCGTCGTTGGTGTGCAGCGTCGCCAGCACCAGGTGCCCCGTCAGCGACGCCTGCACCGCCAGCTGCGCCGTCTCCTGATCGCGGATCTCGCCCACCAGGATCACGTCGGGGTCCTGACGGAGCAGCGACCGCAGCCCCGTCGCGAACGTCACCCCCCGCTTCACGTTCACCTGCATCTGGCTGATCCCGCCCAGGTGATACTCCACGGGGTCCTCGATCGTCATCACGTTTCGGCTCGTCCGGTCGATCTGACCAAGCGCCGCGTACAGCGTCGTCGTCTTGCCCGAACCCGTCGGGCCCGTCACCAGGATGATCCCCGTGGGCCGATCCACCAGGTCCATCAGCTGGGCCTGCATCTTCTTGGTCATGCCGATCTGGTCGAGCGAGAGCTGCGTCGACGACTGGTCGAGCAGACGCAGCACCAGCCGCTCGCCGTACACCGTCGGGATGCACGAGAACCGGATGTCGACCTTGCGGCTGCCGATGCGCACGCTGGTGTGCCCGTCCTGCGGGCTGTGGCGGTTGGCGATGTCGAGCTCGGTCATCACCTTCAAGCGCGAGCTGATCGCGGGCGCCAGCGACAAGGGCGGGCTGAACGCGTCCACCAGCATCCCGTCCACGCGGAAGCGGATGACGAGCTTGTTCTCCATCGGGTGGACGTGCACGTCGCTGGCGCGCCGCCGCAGCGCCTCGAACAGGATCATGTTCACCAGGCGGATCACCGGCGTCTGCCGCGCCAGCTGCAAGAGGTCCGTCGCCTGCCCCACGGAGCCGGCGAGGTTCTGGATCGAGCGCTCGTCGAGCGGCATCTCCTCGACGATCTCGGTGACCAGGTCCTGGCGCTGCTCATAGCCGCGGTTCAGAAGATTCGCCACGCCCGCGCGCGGCGCCAGCGTCAGGCGCACCGGCATCCCCAGCGCATCCTCGATCATCGAGAACACCGCGGCGCCCATCGGCTGCGCCGTCGCCACCATCATCACGGTCCCGTCGCTCTCCAACCCCGCCAGCAAATGCTGACGCGCCACCTCCGGGGGGATCGTCTCGTAGAAACGCCCGGCGGATTCGTGCAGACGCGGCTCGGGCTGATACGCCAGGCCCGTGCGCTTCGCGTACAGCTCCAGCGCCTGGTGCTCGTCCATCGCCAGCACCGAGAGCATCGTGTCCCACGGCTCGTGGTCGCTCCCCTCGATCGCCGCGAACTGACGCAGCTGCTCGGACGACAAGGGCAGCCCCGCGAACGCCTGCGCCACGCGCCCCCACTCCGGCGCGGCCAGCGGATCGATCGAGGGCGCGACGGCG
>JAEUJA010000179.1 GCA_016793195.1 Phycisphaerae bacterium | reverse complement strand
AGCGACGCGAACTCGTCGTAGTCGTTGCCGTTGACAAAGCCGTCGTGGTTGAAATCGGCCGGGCAATCCGGGACGAGCATGAACGCGCGGGGGAAGCCGAGGTAGTTTCCGCCGCCGACGATCACGCCCGCGTCGTTGATGGCCCACGCCTTTTCAAGCGTCCAACCCGCGCTGGGCGGGATGCGGGTGTTGAGGTCGACGCACGAGGCGCCGTCGAACAGCACGGCGTGGAACCTGCTGGTGCCCACGGCCTTTCCCGCCGAGTTCACGCCCAGAGCATAGCTGTACGCGGTCGCGGAGAGCCCGCCGAGGTCGCTGCGCGAGACGACGTTGCCCGCGGCGTCGATGGTCCAGAGCGTGGCCCGCCGAACGCCCGCGGCGTTCTGCGAGTGCCCGACGACGCGGGCGCCGCGGATCGCCGTCGCCTGGCCGGCCGTGCCGCCGAGTGTGCCAAGGTCGGCGGCGGTCGCGGACTTCCACAGCGCCGGACGCGACGAGGCCTCGTTGGCGGTGGTCGATGAGCCGACGACCCACCCGCGATCATCGATCGCCAGCGCCTGCGCGCTGGCGCCGCCGAGCGTGCCGAGCACCGAGAGCGTGCCATTGTTCCACACCGCGGCGCGCGGCAGGTAGCGCAGGCCCGAGTCCGCGGCGTAGGACGTCCCGGCGATCACGCCCGAGCCGTTCGAGGCGCGGGCCGCGAACGGCGCGAGCAGCGACACACCCAAGGAATCGGCGACGAAGCCCGACGGCGTGAGATCGCCAAATGTGTACGATGTGCCGTAGACGCGCCCCATTCCGTCCGACGCAAACGCGACCTGTTCCCTGTACCCGCCGACGCTTGACAGCACGGTCTCGGGCGTCGTGAAAAGCACGCTCTGGAAGTGCGAATCGGTGTTGACGAACGAGCCGAGCGCCACCGAGCCCGGCGCCAGGCCGTAGGCCTCCGATTGCCCGGCGAACGCGCCCAGATCGATCAGCGTATACGACTGTCCCGCGGCCGACGAAACCGCCAGCGCCGAGAGCGCCAGGGCGGCGATATTCTTGTGCATGGTCTTCATGGGCTGAACTCCCTTGCGTTTGTGTCTCTTCGTGGTGATTAGCGCTTGTGCTCGAAGGGCTCGCTCGGCTGCGAAGTGTGGCACACCAGGCAGTCGTTGAGCGGGCCGGTGCGTCCCTGCAGACGCATCGCCTGCGCGTTGTCGGTCGCGGTGACCGCGGGCCCGATCACGTGCGGGCTCCCGTGGCAGGTCATGCACTGCACGCCGCCGTGCCCGGTGCTGTTGCGGAACAACTGCCCGGGCTGCTCAAACTCGAATTCCTCGCGCTGATGGCAGCCGGCGCAGCTGGGCTCTTCGGCCCAGGGATTTCGGGCGGGGTTGCCCACGGCGGCCATGTCGCCGTGGCAGGTGGTGCAGGTCACGCCGCGGGCCGCGTGAACGTCGCGCTGGCAGTTCGTGCGCACGCCCGGGTGGCACGCATAGCAGCTGTTCTCCATGCTGACCTGGTCCATGCGCGGCGCGTGGGCAAGGTGCATCGCCGACGAGAGATTTGGCACGCCCTGCTGGCCCGGCGCACCCAGCGCGTTGTCCGCGTGACACGACGCGCACATGACCGGCTGCTGATTGATCAGGTTCGTCGCGTGCAGGCGGTCGTGGGACTTCAAGATGCTCGTCGCGACCGACTCACCCGCGTTCGTGTGGCACAGGTTGCACGACATCTCCCACGACACCGGCACGACGGCCTGCGTCTGCGCGATGATCGCGCCGGTGCTGTTGCTCTTGACGGTCACGAACGCCAGCGGGTACGGGTTCTCGCGCCCATCGTCATCGACCGGCGCCACCGGGATACCGATCGCCTCAAAGTCGTTGCGGACCGAGTTGCGGATCATCGTCCCGAACATGCCGTTGCCCGCAAGCCCCACGTCCGGCGGGAGCGTGACGCCCAGGAGCGCCGGGGCGTATTCCCAGAAGTTGGTCTTGTCCGTCGCGTGCGTGTTGGAAGGAAGCTCGTAGGTGACCGTGACGCCGGACTCGACGATCGTCGGCTCCACGCCGCGACGGATCACCTGCGCGTGCAGGGTGTTGTACGGCGGGAGGATCATCATCTGCGAGAAGTCGTTGTTCATGCAGTGCATGCCCAGGTCGTTGTACGCCATGACGACGTAGGGATCGCGCTGCGGGTCTTCGCTTCGCTCAACGATCGACGCCCCCGCCACGCCCGACAGGAACGCGCAGGCCGCCGCACCGATGCTCATCACGCGGCGAACATTCCGGGTATTCATGGGTACTCCCTTTCAGGACGCGCTGGTCCACGTTGATCTATGAGGGGACGTCCGCCCCGCCGGATACAGCAAATCTGAAAATCACCCAAAGATCGCGCCCGGCGCCGGGAACATGGGAAGGCCCGGCGCCGACGCCCGCCTCAGCACCCCGCGTCGAACGCCGATGCGAAGAGGTCGTAGTCGTCGCCGTTGACAAAGCCGTCGGCGTTCAGGTCCGCGCCCGGATCGGCGTAGTCGAACATTTCGGCGAATTGGTCGTAGTCGTCGCCGTTGACGAAGCCGTCGCAGTTGAAGTCGGCCAGGCACACGATGAGCACAGCCGTGTCGCTGGTGACATGGCCGCAGTCGTTGTCGATCACGCAGTCGTAGCTCCCCGCGTCGACGAGCGTGGCGCTCCAGATCGTGTAGCTCGGGCCGATCGCCCCGAAAATATCCTCACCGTCCTTGCGCCACTGATACCCAAGCTCGCCGTCTCCCACGGCCGTCAGGCTGAGCGTCACGCTGCTCCCCGGGCAGACTTGCGCGTTGTCGGGCTGATCGGTCACCGTGGGCTCGCAGCCGTAGGAGATCGTAAGCGTCGCGGGCAGCGAGAGATCATCGCCGCAGGCGTTGGAGACCAGGCAGGTGTAGTTGCCCTCGTCGCCCTGGGCGACCGCCGGGATCGTGTAGATCGTCGCGATCGCGCCATCGATCACGATATCGTTCTTGAACCACTGATATCCGAGGTCCGTGCCCGTGGCCGCCACCCCGAAACTGACCGGCGCGCCGAGCGAGATCGTCTGGCTGGCGGGATGGCCCGTGATTGTCGGGGCAATACAGCCCGCGTCGACCGTCAGGGTGGCGATGTTCGACGAGATGCTCCCGCACGAGTTGGAGACCATGCAAAAGTAGTCGCCCGCGTCGTTCTGCACGACCGCATTGATCGTGTACGACGGCGCGATGGCGCCCCCGATCATCGAGTTGTTCTTGTACCACTGGTACTGGAGCGACGGCCCGGTCGCGACGACGCCGAACGTGACGGGCGAGCCCAGCGAGATCGTCTGGCTCACCGGCTGGGTCGTGATCGCGGGCGCATCGGTGCAGCCGAGGTTGATGTACCAGCTCGTGCTCACGCCGTTGTGGATGCCCCAGCCGGTCATGGCCGTGCCGCCGGCGCTGATGTTGGCGGTGCGGAGTGTCCAGCCGGCGGTGCTGATGCCACGCGCGTTGAAGTAGTCGGCGACCTTCTGCCCGACGCCGTTGATCCAGATGACGCCCTCGGCGTTCTGGCCGATCAACCCGTAACCGGTGACGATCGAGGCGTCGCCGGTGATGGCGGCGGCGGTGGACGAGGTGAGGCCCGCGGGCGGGATGAGTTCCTGCATGCCGCCCGCCAAAGTCCAGCGGAACGCCCGCATGTTCAGGCCTTGCATGTCGGCGCAGTATCCCACGATCACCGAACCGTCGGCGCTGCAATCGCTCGGCACCGATTCCGCGCTGCCGGCGAGGATGCCGAGGCTGATGATGTTGCCCGCGGCGTCCCAGCGGCACGCCGTGGGCATGACCAGCTGCGGCGCGTTGTGATAGCTATACCCGAAGAGATACGAGCCCGTGGGCGTCACGCCCAGCGCCAGCGACTGGTCGCAGCCCGCGAGATTCTGGCCGAACGGCTGCAGGCCCGTGGCCTGCGTCCAGCGGAACGCCTTCTGCAGGCTGGTGCTCAGGTATCCGTCGCCGACGACGACCGAGCCGTCGTAGGTCGCATCGAACGCGAAGGAGGACTTGCCGGCTGCGAGCGAGCCGAGCGAGACCATGCCGGTCGCCTGGGTCCACCGGCAGGCTTGATCAAAGCCCATCCCGCTGTCGCCGATGACGACCAGGCCGTCGCCGCTGATGCCGTAGCCATAGGAATGATCGGCGCCGCTCACAACGCCGAGATTGGCCATGCCCGTCGCGGCGGTCCAGCGATAGGCCCGCGACTTGCCCCCCGAGACACCGGCGCTCCCGGCGACGACGCTCCCGTCGTCGGAGAGCGAGCTGGAGTAGTTCCATGTGCCGCCGGGGAGCTTGCCCAGGTCGACAAGCACCTGACCCGAGGCGATGCCGGCCAAACCCGCCAGAGCCGCCGCCGAAATCACGCCACGCATCTTCCTCGTCATCTGGCTAACTCCCTGTCGATTCGGGTCCACACTTCGCTCGTCTTTGGGCCACCCAAGCACCCCACCACCAATCCCGCGCCGCCGCATCCCAACACACGCTCCGACGCTCGACGCCGCTCGTTCAGCAGCCCGCGTCGAACGCCGACGCGAACGCGTCGTAGTCGTCGCCGTTCACAAAGCCGTCGAAATTCATGTCCGCGGCCGGGTCCGCCACGTCGAACACCGACGCGAACGCGTCGTAGTCGTCGCCGTTGACGAAGCGATCGCAAGTGAAGTCCGCCGCGCAGATCGTGAGCGTGGCCACGTCGCTCGTCACGCTCCCGCAACTGTTCGTCGCGCGCCCGACGAGACGGATGACGTTGCCATGACCCCGGAGCTTGACGCCCGACACGCTCAGCGTCGCCAGGTCGGCGCCCGCGACGTCGAACTCAAGTCCCGTCTCGATCTCATGGAACGAAGCGCCCGCGAGATCGACGTACACGCCGCTGTCGGCGGGCGATTCGACCCGCCACTGATAGCTCGGCGCGTCGGACGAATTCACGACCAGGTCGAAGAGCGCCGGGCCGCCGGGGCAGGAAGTCTCGGACGCGGGCTGCGTGGTGATCTCGGGAGCGCCGCCCGCGCCCCAGCGAGCCAGGAAGGGCGACGCGACGCCGCCCGCGGTGCTGAAGCCGCCCCCGGCCCAGAGGTCGCCGTGCGGGTCGACGGTCGTCGTCATCACGAACTGGTCCATGCCGGTGCCCATGGCGCGCCAGTCCGTCCCGTCGAAGCGGGCGATCTTGGGCACGCTCGTCGCGCCGGACGCAAAGAAGTGCCCGCCGGCGATGATGTCGCCGTTGGGCATCTCCGTGAACGTGAGCGGCTGGGCGTTGAGCCCCGAGCCCATGAGGAACCATCCTGTGTCGCGCCAGCCGACGACGCGCGCCGTGGGCGTGGTGAACGTGCCGCCGAGGACCACGTCGCCGTTGTCAAGGCCCAGGACCGACAGCACCGTCGAGTTGGTGCCGCCCGACATAGCAAACCACTGCCCGCCCGACCAGCGGGCGAGCCGATTGACGGTCTTGTTCCCCGCGGTCGTGAACGAGCCGCCGACCACGATGTCTCCGTTGGGGCGTGACGTGATAGCCCAGCCGATGTTGCCAAGGCCCGATCCAAGCGCGGCCCATCCCGAGCCGGTCCATCGCGCGACGCGGTTGGCGGGCGTGCCACCCGCGGTCGTGAAGAAGCCCGTCGCGTAGAGCTCACCCGTCGCCCTGGAGACGGTCATGGCGTTGACCTGATTGTCCATGCCGCCGGCCATGCCGACCCACGCCGCGCCGTTCCAGCGCGCGATATACGGCGTGCTCGTAACGCCGCAGTTGGTGAACGTGCCGCCCGCGATCAGGTCGCCGTTGGCAAGGGCCGCCAACGAGGTCACCCACGTGCCCGCGCCGCCGACGCCGTCCCCCAGCGTCGACCATGAGGCGCCGTTCCACACGGCGATGTTGTTGACCGGCGTGCCGTTGAACGAAAGGAACTCGCCCGCGACCACGAGGACCGGCGCTTGTGGGCCGACGCCGTCCGGGTCCCACATGGTCGTGGCCCACACCGTCGTGTCGCCGCCGGCCGGACCGCCCACCGCGTGCCACGCGGGGTCGCACTGGGCCGACGCGTGATTGATCGCGATCGTGCCGCCAGCAAGCGCGGCGAGGGTCAGGCAGCAAAGAGTGAGTGAGTGGTTGCGAGTGAGCATGGCACGTTCTTCCTCCGGGAAGCGCCGCGACAGGCCGCGGGTGTCCCGATATGAACAATGAGCACAAAGCGGGGCGGGTGATACTCCAACAGCGCAAACAGAGTCGGATGCGGGGCGCCGGACCGGGAATCGGGTGGTTCCCCCGGGAAAAGGCCGGCGTGCCGCCTCGCGACGCACCGGACCGAGAACCGGGCGATCGATCAGCACCCGGCGTCGAATGCCTCCGCGAAGAAGTCGTAGTCGTCGCCGTTCACGAATCCATCGGCGTTGATGTCCGCCGCGGGGTCAGCGGCGTCGAAAACCCCGGCGAAGGCGTCGTAGTCATCGCCGTTCACGAAGCCGTCACCGGTGAAGTCCGCGACGCAGACATACGCCGCCGTGACGTTATCGAGCAGGAAGTTGTTGGTGAAAAACGGGTTGGGCGCGACGGTGATCGTGATGATGTTGAAGGGCGAGGCGCTCGCGAGCTCGATCACGCCCTCGGGGTAGGTCGTCCCGCCGTAGGTGCCCCGGGACTGGACAACAGCCACCGGCGGATTGCCCGTCGAATCCAGGTACGCCCTCACCTCCAGCGGTGACTCTACATCCGCCCACGACTCCATCTCCACCGTCGCAAAGTCGAGGCTCACGCCGGAGAGGCGCCGGCTGAAATCGATCTGCAGGTCATTGCGATAGACCGAATTGGGGAAGAGGTACTGATCCTGCATGTGGAATTGGGTGATCCAGTGGATGGTCGCGTCGCTCTGCACCGAAAAGGCGGACATCCCGTCGGGTGAGTGATAGCTCGCCGTCAGCCCGTTCTTGGTGGTCGAGAACGGCGTCGCGGTCATCGTCGCCATGGGCGGCGGAGAGCCGCTGTCGGTGTCAAAGGTCACCGAACGAGCCGTGTTGACAAACTGCGCGACGACCGGGATCGACGAGGCGGCGTTGAACGTGTACGAGATCGACGTGCTCACCGTGTTGCCGTACACCGTCCAGCCGACAAAGTCGAATCCCAGGCGCGGCGCGGCGGTGACCGTCACGCTCGAACCCTGGTTGTACACGCCGCCGCCGTTGGTCGTGCCACCAAAGCGCGGGTACGACGCGGTGGTGATGGTGTACGCGGGGACGAAGTTGGCGACCAGTGTGCGATCGCGCGTGACCGTGAAGTCGTATCGCCAGTTGGTGCTGACCTGCTGGCTGTTCTCCGTCCAGTTGACGAAGCCCCATCCGGTGTTGGCGTTGGCCAGCAGCGTCGCGACCGTGTTCACCGGATAATCGCCCTCGCCCTGGATCGTCCCGGCGTTGGCGGGCGAGGCGCCGGCGCCGATGTGATAGGTCTGGGCGTCGCTGCTCATCAGCGTGAACGCGCAATCGCCCGAGATGCTGGCGTAGTTGCCGCCCGTCACCTTGCGGAAGTGGGCGCCGTTGCCGCCCGTCCCCTTGGCGATGCTCCAGTCCGGCGGCCAGCCCCAGCCGTTGATCCCCTGCGACGCCTCGATCTGCACCCAATACTTCACGCCCCCCGTGGCCTGGAATGGCGAAGGAAGCGTGAAGGCGTAGTCGTAATACTTGATGCCGCCGATGGTCGTGACATAGGACTCGCCGCACCGGTCGCCCGAGTAATACTTCACGAGCGGCTGCCCGGCGACGTTGGGCTCAAAGCCCGTGGAGTTCGAGGGCCAGATCGACACCTTGAACTCGATCACCGGCGCCTCGATGTTGTCCGCCAGGCCGTAGGCGTACGCGCCGCGCCACCGGACCTCCGTGACCGCGGTGTTCGAGGCGATCGTAAAGCTGTCCCACACATACTCGTCGCCGTCGAGCCCGTCGGGCGGATACCACGACGACTTGTATTTGCCGCCCGCGGGGTCCGGCGGCTGGGTGTACGCGACCGCCGCGTACGCTCGCCCGGGCGTCAACACACCCAGCACCAGCGCCAGCACCGCGATCATCCACGACCATGCCTTCTTCATCGCGCCGCTCGAATGTTCACGCCGCATGTCCACGCTCCCTCGCCCGATCCTTACCGATGCCCGTCTCTTCCATCAGGAGCCCGACCGTGAGGGAGGGCGTCGCCTTGGCCTTTCCGTGTGCCGGTTGCCAAGGGCCCGCTGACCATCCCTCAACACCCCGCGTCGAACGCGCTGGCAAACTCGTCGTAGTCATTGCCGTTCACGAAGCCGTCTCCGTTGATGTCGGCGGCCGGATCGGCGACATCGAACGCGCCCGCGAACTCGTCGTAGTCGTTGCCGTTCACAAAGCCGTCGGCGTTGAAGTCCGCACCGCACGCCGTCACCTGGCTCCACGCCGAACCGAAACGAATCTCGTCCATCGTGTATCCGCCATAGCCCAGCGGCTGGACGTACGACCCGAACGCCCGGAGCCCGCCGCGCGCATACTCCGCCATCGCCCAGCTCGGCTTGGGCTGGCCGGGCGTCGGGTTCACATACAGGCGGTACACCGTGCTGTTGGTCGTGGTGACGTGCTCGACCTCGAGCACCAGGAACACCGTCACGCCCGTCTGCACCGGCACCGGGCTGAGCGCGAACACGCCGTCGCCCAGCATGAACCCGTATTGAAACGAGCCCAGCGGCACGCCCACATCAACCTGGCTCGGATAGTTCCCCAGGCGCAGCGTGAACCAGTTGCTGGCGTCCGCGCGGGGACGGAGAAGGAACGACATGTACATCGTGTCGCCCGTGACCGCCGCGTGCCCGCGCGCGTAGTCCACCATCGCGGGGTACACCGCCTCGGGAACCTCCGCGCACCCCGGCCTCACGCCGAGCCCCATGAACGACAGGCCGTCCGAAGGTCCGCTCACCGAGATCGTGCCGCCCTGGCCCATGTCCATCCACGCGCCGGTCCAGCCCGTGCCCGCGCTCGATCCGTCGAGATCCGCACGCGGCCCGTTCGAGAAGGAGTCGTACGACACGCTGCCGCTCTGCGCCAGCGCGCCGACGCACATGCACAGTCCACACACCACCGGCAGGAGGTTCCAACGTCCACGCGTGCTGTTCATGCGATTCTCCTCAAGCTTCTCCGAGCCCGTCGTTTGTCGTCGTTCGATCGCGTCGTGCCGCCGAACAATCGATTGATGCTATGAATGTCCTTTATAGAATCGACCCGAATCCAAAGGATCCCAACCACTTGCCGCAATTGAATTTGGGTCTCACCCACCGCACCCGGGCAGAGAACCAGCATCAGTAATTGAGAGGCCCGAAGTCTCAATCGAGATACACAAGACATGAATTTGGGGGCTTTACCCTGCGCTTCCGCGACCCCGGGACGAGATACGCGAGCGGGCCAGCAGAAAAGGGACGTGCGAGGAGCCCGGCTCACCCGCACGCCCCTTTGCGTGGGCAACTCTCTCCCTGTACGGTCAGCAGCCGGCCTCGAAGTGCTCGGCGAACGCGTCGGAGTCGTCGCCGTTCACAAAGCCATCGCCGTTGAAGTCCGCGCCCGGGTCGGCCAGGTCAAAGGCCTCGGCGAAGGCGTCGTAGTCGTCGCCGTTGACGAAGCCGTCCGCGTTCACGTCGGCCGGGCACGTCGACAACGACGTCCACACCAGCGCCTCGTACCGTCCGGTCGCGGTGTTGTACGCCGTCCCGACGATCGTGATGGTCAGCTCGGCGGAGACCTCCACGTCGTAAGCCACCGAACCGGAATACTCCGGCGGGAGCGAGGCCGCGAGATTCACCATCGACGCGGGCGTGCCGAGCCACATGGCGGCGTCGCCGCCGACATTGCCCACCTGCACGCCCTGATGGGTGGCGCTGCACCCGGCGCCCGAGGTCGCGCTGGGAGTCAGGTCAAGGAACGCGCCGGTCCCGGACGCCCACACGCCCGCGTGCGACACGCCGCCCAGGGACGCGCTGCCAACCACCTGCCCGTCACGCGCCCCCGACACGCCCGACGACTGAAAGCCGGCGGGATGAATGCTCACGAATGTCGAAGGCGACCCGGCCCACATCGCCGCCCGCCAGCCCGTCGAGTGGTTGTACACCTCCCCGTACTGGAATCCCCCGTCGACCGCCGAGGCGAGGCTGTGCGCGTAGCCGCTGGGGTGCAGCGGCATCCAATGCCCGTCCGTGTCATACACGTGCGCCGTGGTCGTGTAATTGCCCTCCGAATACTCGTGCGTCACGCTCGCCGCCATCTCGTACCCGTCCGTGCCATACAAAGCGTCGTACTCCGCGCCCGAGGCGTGCCGCTCCGTGAAGCTCAGCGTCGTCGCGTCCCAGTACCCGGCCGACTGCCACGCGCACGTCCAGTACTGGTTCCCGCCCCAGCACGACCAGGTGTGCCAGAACCAGCCCGTCATCACGTTGTGTCGGATGTCATAGATCGCCCCGCCCACCGACCCCGGCGGCGTGAGGTCCTGCGCCGGCGTGCCCTCGTCCGCCCAGAGCAGCGGGCGAGCAAGCGTGAACACGCGATCGTCGGGGAGCGTCACGGGCGTCATGCCATAGCCCACGATCCGCCCCGCGTCGATGCCCGTCGCGTACGACGAGTTCTGGATCCACGACGGGTGAAGCACCTTGACCCGCCAGTTCGCCGTGTCCGGCGGCGTGCGGATCGAGAGCGTCATCGAATCGCTCACGTCCATGCCGCACGCGTTGCCGACCGTGACGTCGTACACCGCCAGGTCGTCTTCGTCGGGGTTGAGGATCGACAGGGAGGCCGTCGTCGCGCCGCTCAGCGTGCTCCCCGTGCCGGTCGGGCCGTCGGCGACCACCACGCCGTCGCGGCGCCATTCGTAGCTCATGGGTCCGGCGCCGCTGGCGCTGGCCCAGAACGTCGCGATCGTGCCGCGCCACGCGTTGACCGCGCTCGACTGCCCGACGATGTTCGGACAGATCGGCGTGACCAGCGTCTCGCAGAGGTTCGTGCCCCCGATGTCGTTCTCGCCGCCCATCACCAGGATGCGCGAGTTTGCGGTGTCCAGCACCGCACCAAAGTGCTTGCGCGCCGTCGCCATGCTCGGGCCCGCGGCCCACGTCGGCGAGGCCTCGTTGAGATTCAGCGCCCAGACCGCGGATGTCGTCGCGCCCGAGGCGACCGCCCCGACTTCTCCGCCCAGCACATACACCCGGTTGTCCGCCCCCAGCACCACGCGATGCCCGCTGGTCGGAACGGGCAGATCGGGCAAGGCAACATCGGACCATGCGTTGCTGGCGATGTCGTA
>JAEUJA010000146.1 GCA_016793195.1 Phycisphaerae bacterium | reverse complement strand
CACGCTCAGCACCAGCTTGCTCTTGGCAAACCCCGCCTCACGCAACACGCCCGCGATCCACTGGCCGCACCGCGCGCCGTCCTCGATCGACACGCCCTCGGGCGCCTCCGCGACCGCGACGCGCCGGACCTCCACGCCGCCAATCGACACCACGCCCTGCAACGCCGCGACGCGCCCACGCTCAAAGTCGACCACCGTGAACAGCCCGCGCGTGCTCATGGCGCTTTCCCTCCCTGGCCGCCAGACCGACCGCGCGTCGACCACCGACCCACGCGATCATCCCCGCGATCCGGCGCGGGCGCCGCCCGCGCCTCACCCGCCCCCGGAGGCGGTTCGCGGCCCAAAGATGCTTCAATCGCGCTCGTCATCGGCTCGGCGTCCATGCCTTCCAGCGAGAGGTCCGCGTCCGCTGTCCCCATTTCCAGGTCCAGGTCCGCATCCACCACGCCATTCGAAAACGGTACGCCGTCCGACATGGCCTCGGCCCCCGCTCCGACCGATCCATCGCCCGATCCTTCCTCACCCAGCCCCGGTTCGCCCCGCGTCGCTCGCCCCGGCAGCAGGTGCCGGATTTCGTCCAGCGTCACGTCCCGCAGGTACGCCACCCGCGGCCGCTCCGCCGCCACGTCGATCACCGCTTCATACACCACCCGCCCCGCCCAGTCGACGCCCGCCACGCTCCCACCACCCGGATTCGAGCCGCCCCGTCCGGCCTCCCCAACCGCTCCGAACGAAACGCTCGCCACGGACTTTTCGTCCATCCCGCCAACCACCACGCCAGCCTCGATCCGCACCCGCCATTGCAGGCTCCGCGTCGTGATGTGGTCCACCGCCGCCTGGAACTGCTCGACACTGATGAGCCCCTCGCTCAGCGGCCAGGTCACCAGCGCCCGGCTCTCCTCCGTCAACCTCGACCGCGCCCCCACGATTGCCTCGGCGCTCTCGGGTGTCATCCCCGCCACCGCCGCCAGCACATCCGCGCTCGCGCGGTTGATGTCCACCCGGCCCGGAACAAACGCCCCCTGCGTCGCGCTATACGCATCCAGCAGCACGCCCCACTCGCCCTCCGGCACCGCAAGCTGCCGCAGCACCGCCACGATGTCCGACGCGCTCCCGAACTTCGTCCCCGCGTTCATCACGCGCTCAACCGCCTGGGCTCCCTCGGCCCCAAACCTGGCCGTGATCTGCTCGCCCAACTCCCTTGACCACCCTCCCGCCAGGTTGATCCGATCACGCCCCGCGTGCTCATCGCCGCCCGGCCCGACACCCGCCTGCACGTCCGGGTCGCACGACAACGCCGTCAGCACACGCGCTGGTTCGCCCCGCGGAGCATCTTCGCCTCCACTGGTCGACACCGAGGACAAAGCCGGTGGTGGACTCGCCGCGGCGCTCGGCCCGCTGGCCGGGCTCGTTCCCGACGCCCCGCCGCTCTCGCCCTTCGCCGGCGCGAGATCGATCGACTCGACCGCCGCGATCGCCCCGCCCTGCCGCGCCGCGATGATCGCGCCCGCCGCCGGGCCCACCAACGCCCGCAGCGCCTCATCGGGCGTCGTGTTCACGTTGGCTCGCCCCGCCTCGGGCGTCACATCGCCCTCCGCGTCCAGGGACACCAGCCGCACCACGCCCCGCCGCCCGCCCGACTCAAAGAGCGACCACTCGCTCGTCAGCTTGGGCGTCGCGCCCTTGAGCATCGCGACACGCTGGTCGGCCAGTTCCGCCATCGCCGCCTGCACCCCCGACCACGCCAGCGTCCGCGCCTGCCGCCGCGACAGCGACGCGCTCGCGCCGTGCGCCCTCGCGCCCGCCGACGCCGTCAGCGTCGCGCCGATGAGCGCCACCAGCACCACGATCAGCATCACCGCCGGGAGCATCACGGCGCGGCGCGAGCGCGCACGCCCCGCGCCGGCACGGAGCTTGGAGTGCGCGTGCGTCATGCGCCCTCCCTCCAGCCCGCGCCCGGGCCGTCCGGGATGCAGATCACCCGACGCCGATCCGGCGGATCGATGTCCGCGTCTTGGGTCGTGTTCTCCACGTCGCGCCGGCCCCGCCCCGTGGTCCAGATCGCCACCTCAACCGCGACGGGCAATCCCTGGCGATCACTCGAAAACGACGACGACCACAACGTGCCGTCGTAATAGCGGAATCGCACGCGCGAGACGTCCTCGCCGATCGTTTCGGGCCCGGGCGAACGCGGATCGTGCTGGTCGCGCCGCGCCACGCTGAGGCGACCGCCGCCGAACTCGTAGCGAGAATAGAGGCCGTCGCTCTTGGTGCCCCCCGACACGCCCCGCGTGAAGATCGAGATCGAATGCCCGTCGCCCCTGACGCCCGGCGAGCCGTCGGGCGCCAGCGCCGCCGACGCGAACAGGTCCGACTCAACGGAATCAAGCAGCAGTTCCACGCCGCGATCGCGCGTCATCGCCTCGATCACCCGCTCGCGCCGATCCGACAGATCGGCGATGAACGCAAACACCAGCGACGATAGCACGATGAGCAGCGCCAGCGCCAGGATGGCCTCGAACAGCGTGAAGCCGCGCCGCCCGCGCCACGAACCTGTCATCAGGTCTGTGCACGCCCACACGCTCCGCCTCGCATCGAGGAGCCTCATCGCTCCCTCCCCACGGCCTCGCGCCCGCCCGCGTCCACCGCGCTCGCCCCAAGACGCACCAACTGGTGCAGCGTGAACGACGCCGGCGGCAACGTCGGATCATCCCGACGCGCCGTCACCGACACTTTCGTCAGCCCCGGGAATTGCGACGCCTCGGTCGTAATCTCGATCCGCCACACCCCAGTAGGCGCCGCGTCGTCAAAGCCCGTCGGCGCGTCGGGGTCGTCGCTCGGCCAGTCGGGCACCGGGCCGTTCACCGACTCGGGCGTCGCCAGCCCCGACTCGATCCGCGCCAGGGCCGTCTGCGCCAGGTCCGCCGCCACATGCTGGTCCCGCGCCTGCCGCAGCGAGTCCTGCGCCCGGCGCACGATCGACGAGATCGTGATCGCCGCCGCGACAAAGATCGCGACCGACAGCAAGAGTTCCAGCAGGAGCTGGCCACGCCGTGCTTTCACGAGCCACCTCCCGCCCGCGCCGGATCAGCCGAGTCGTCGCGCGACGGGTCGCCGTCCGACTCGCTCCCGGCGGGCGCCGCGTCGAACTCGTCGCCACCCGCGGCCTTGGATTCTCCCGCCTTCTCGTCCGCCGGCGTCGTGTCGATCGTGCGGACTCGCACGTTGGTCGTCCACTCGCTGATCGTGAATCGCGTGCGCCGTGCGGGCGACGCCACCAGATCAAACTGCCCGCCCGCGCTGCGCCCGTCGGGGAACGCCAGCGTGAGCGTCGTCCTCGCCCCCGCCCGGGCCGCCGTGCCCTCTTCGCCCGCCGCCGCGCCGAACGCACGAGATTCCGAGCCGCCCGTGGGCATGGCGGCCTCGGACACGCGAGCGCCGGGACTCGTCACCGTCATGCCCGCCGGCAGGTCGATCGAGAAGAGTTCGCGCACCACGCCCGACTCGTCGTCGCCCGTTTCCACGCGCGAGCCGACCAGCCTGACATGATCAGTCTCCGCGACCGCCGAGAGCAAGATCGGGACTCCTCTCCGCTGCGATTCGCTGCCTGCCCTCGAACACGCGGCCTTGGCGATCTCTACCGCCTCACGCTCCGCACGTCCGCGCGTCCGCTCCAGCATCGACGGAAGCACCATCGCCGCGATCGCCACAAGGATCGCGATCGCGATCACGACCTCGATGATCGTGAACGCGCGGCGTCGTCCGCCGGCCCCGCCGCGGCTCCGCGAACCCTGGATGGATCGGAGGGGAAGCATCACGCATCCCCCGCGCACGAGGGCGTCAGCCGCCCGTCGTGCCGGTGCCTCCGGTGTTGGATGGCGTGCCTGAATCGGCCGGGGCGCCTTCGCCCTCGTCGATCCAGTTCTTGATGTCGTCCTCAGTTCCTTCCTGCTGGTCCGGGCCGTTGGACCACAGGTCGAACTTGGTCTCGTCGCCGTGCTCGCTGACCGCGCGATAGCCCCAGGGCGTGCCCCACTTGTCGTTGGGGATCGGAGCCTTCAGTTCCGCGCTCCACTTGGTCGCGTCCGCATCGGGCGACAGCGTGTCCTTCGACCACAGCACCGCGAGCCCTTCCTCCTCGGTTGGCAAGCGGTCGTACTTCAACTGGAAACCCTCAAGTGCGCTCTCGATGTTCTTGATCTGCACCTTCGTCAGGTCCTTGTCGGCGTCCTTCTTGCGGGAGAGGACCGACAACCCCACCAGCCCGCCGATCGCCACGATGATCGCGATCACGATCATCACCTCGAACAGCGTGAACGCTGAACGGGCGTGCTTCAACTTCGACGTCATCACTTCGCTTCCTTTCCGGCGGCCCGGCCGATCGCCCGGCTCACCTACCTTGTTCCGCGGCGGTCGGCCTCCTGCCCCCGTCGCCACTCTGTCAGACTAGCAGACCGGCCAGCGCCCGCCAAGTTGCGGCGGCGCATCGCCGCATATTTCCAAACGTCTGCTTGACATACCACGAACATCACCGCGAGTTTGCGCACTAACGCGGTGATGCGCTGGGGCAAATCACCAAACCGCTCAATCACAAACTGCCCAAATCGCAAAAATAATCGGCGATGAAATCGCGAGGCGGAGCAATCGGAAAGAAACCGCCCACCGTCCACGGACCGCCCCCCGCGGGAGCGGTCGCGCCGCCCTCGCGTCACGCCCCCAGCTTGGTCATGGGCAGAATGAGCGCGATCGCCACCGTCGCCACCAAACCCGCCATCACCAAGAGCAGCGACGGCTCAATCAGCTTCACCAGCGACGACAGCAGCCGATCCACCCGCTTCTCGATCGTCTCGGCGATGGTGATGAGCACGTCGTCGAGGTTGTTGGCCGACTCCCCAACCGAGATCATCTCGAGGATGTCGTCGTCGAACAGCCCGCTCTCGCCCATCGGCGGCGACAACGGACGCCCCGCTCGAACCGCCTCCGCCGCCGCCTCGATCGCACGCTCCATCAGCCGGTTCCCCGCCGTCTCCTTGGCGATCTGCATCGCGGCCAAGAGCGGCACGCCGTTGTCGAGCATGGTCCCCAGCATCCGACAAAACCGCGCCGCCGCCAGCGACCGCGTCAGCGGGCCGACCAGCGGCGCAAACGTACGCCAATACTCGATCTTCGCGCGCACCGCGGGACGCTTCAGCAGCCAATGCACGCCGAAAACCACGCCCGCCACCGCGACCAGCGTCCAGCCCCACCAGCGCGAGACCAAGTCGCTCAACCCCAGCACCAGCCTCGTCACCGCGGGAAGATCGGGCACCGACTCAAACAGCGAGCGGAACTGCGGCACGAACACCACGAAAATCACCGTCAGCGCGATCGCGCCCAGCCCCGCCAGCAACGCCGGATAGATCAGGCTCCCGACCACCTTGCCGCGCAGCTCCGCCTGCGACGTGACAAGCTGCCCCAGCCGCTCGACCACTTTCTCAAGAAACCCGCCGCGTTCACCCGCCCGAACCATCGCGACGTGGACCGGCGGAAACACGCGCGGGCGGCGCGACATCGCCTCGGCCAGGTCCCCGCCGTCGGCGACCGACTCGGCCAGCTCGCGGAACGCCGCCGCCATCGAAAGGTCGCTCTTCCGTCCGCCCAGAAGCTTTAGCGAACGCAGCAGCGGCACGCCGGCGCGGAGTAGATCGGCCAGTTGCAGATACGTCTGCCCCAGCCGCCGCGGCGACACGCCCTTGCCGCGCGACGCGGCCTCCTCGGCCTGCTCGATCGTAACGGGCAGGAGCCGCCGCCCCTCGAGTTCTGACAGCACCGCCTGCTCGCTGGCGCCGGCGAGCTCGCCCCGGATGCGCTTGCCCCCGGCGTCCAGCGCGATGTAGCGGAACGTGGCCACGCGTTGAGTTTAGCGAAATCTGGACCGGAGGAGAGAGAGCCCCGCCGTATCGCTCGCCGCCCCGCCCACGCGCCCGCACCGTCCCCGATCGGACCGCCGACTACTTCTTCGCCAAGAGGTCGTCGATCTGCCGGTTGAGCTCCGTGTCGCTCGGCGCCGTCCGCGTGTCAAATCGCGCGACCACGTTGCCCGCGCGATCAACCAGGAACTTCGTGAAGTTCCACTTGGGGTCGCCGCCCACCGGCGCGGGCTGGGCGGCCAGCTTCTTGTACAGCGGGTGCTGCCCGTCGCCCTTCACGCTGATCTTGGAGAACATCGGGAACGTGACGCTGTACTCCGTCGTGCAGAACTTTTTGATGTCGGCCTCGGTGCCCGGCTCCTGATTCCCAAAGTCGTTCGCCGGGAATCCAAGGATCACCAGGCCCTTGTCCTTCTTGTCCTTGTAGAGCTTCTCGAGGCCCGCGTACTGGCTGGTGTAGCCGCACTTGCTCGCAACGTTGACCATGAGGATCACCGAGCCCTTGTAGTCTTCAAGCTTCTTTTCGATCCCTTCGATGTCCTTCATCGTGAAGCCCAGGACATAGGGGTCGGCCTTTTCGACCGGCTTGGCGGCGGGCTGCTCGCCCTGCTTGTCCGTCGGCTTGTCCGTCGGCTTGTCAGCGGGCTTGGCTTCCGGCTTCGCCTCGGGCTTCTTCTCCTGCGGCTTGGAAGCCGGCTGAGCGGGCTGGGCAATGCCCACGCCGCCGAAGGAAAAAAGCGTTCCGGCCAGAGCAAGGACGGCGAGTGCGGGCTTGGTCATCTGGATCAATCTCCTGCGTGTGCGGTCATGGCAGCGGTCGCGTGGCCCGCCGACGCTGAATCGCGCCATCGAAGTGTAAGCCCTGAACGAACCCGGGCGGGTCGCCACGGCGTACCCTCCCACGTGATTCGCCTCTCGCGCCGAGTCAGGTTCGCGGTTTTTCCCTGGGATCACGCCCAACCCAGCTACGCCCAACCCAACCACGCCCAACCCAGCCAGTCCGGCAATGGCTACGCCGGCGATCCCCCCTCCGCCGGGCTCGCGGCCTACTACGAAATCGAGGTCTCCTGCGTGGCCAAACCGGACCCCGCGATCGGGTATGTGCTGGATATCAAACGCGCCGACCACGCCGTCCGCCGCGTCGCTCTCCCCTTGATCCAGCACGCGATGGCGACAAACCCCCGCACCTCGCCCGTCGCGCTCCTCCGCGACATCGCCCGCGGCCTGCACCGCGAGCTTTCGCCGATCGCCGAACGCGTGCGCTGGTTTCTCACCCCCACATACAGCATCGAGGCATCCATGATCTCCGACCCGCCTATCACCGCCCCGGTGCTCGTCCGCCAGAAGTTCGACTTCGCGGCCTCCCACCGCCTGCACGTCCCCACGCTCTCCGACGACGAAAACCAACGCCTCTTCGGCAAG
>JAEUJA010000136.1 GCA_016793195.1 Phycisphaerae bacterium | reverse complement strand
CGATGGATCATTTCGGGCCGTTCGCGCTGGCGGCGCTGGCGGCGCTGGGCCTGCACGGGCTGGGGCTGCTGGGCATGAGGTACACGCCATGGTAATCGCGACGATTCTCGCGGCGATGGCGCTGGGCGTGGCGGCCTTGGGCGAGTGGCTGCACGCGCGGCGGGTGGCGCGGGTGGCGCGGCTGGCGTTTGGGCCGGGCGGTCGGGCGGCGGCGTGGGCGCGGGTGGCGCCCGCGGCGCGGTGCGTGGGGATGGCGCTGGCGGCGTGGGGCGCGGTGTTGTTGATGAGGTATGACCCGGTGGCGGTGGAGGTCACGCCGTCGGCGCGGGCGTCGCGGCAGCTCTTGATCGTGCTGGACGCGTCGCCCAGCATGAACCTGAAGGACGCGGGCCCGGGCCCGGAGAAGATGACGCGGATGCAGTGGGCGGGGCGGGTGGTGCAGGGGATTCTCGACCGCTTGGACATGAAGGACACTCGGATCACGATGGTGGCGTTTTACTCCAGCGCCGTGCCGCTCTTGCAGGACACGACGGACAAGAACCTGATCTCGAGCGTGATGGGGGGCGTACCGCTGTACACGGCGTTCCGCGCGGGCGAGACGGACATGAGCGCGGGGATTCTGAAGGCGTTCGAGCTTTCGCGCGGGTGGGCGCGTGGGTCGACGACGCTGGTGGTGGTGAGCGACGGGGACCTGAGCGCGGCGCCGGCGGTTCCCAAGGCGCCGGCATCGATCGCGGACGCGATCGTGATCGGCGTGGGTGATCCTGATCGCGCGACGGAGATCAACGGGCACTCGTCGCGGCAGGATGAGTGGGCGCTGCGGCAGGTGGCGGCGAAGCTGAGCGCGTACTTCCACCAGGGGAACACCAAGCACCTGCCGACGGAGGTCGTGGAGACGCTTGCGTCGCTGGCGCCGCGCGTGTCGAAGCTGATGAGCGAGCGCGAGGCGGGTCTGGCGGCGGTGGGCGTGGGGGCGGGGATCGTGGGGTTGATCGGGCCGCTCTTGCGGGCGTTCGGCGTGCCGCGGAGCTATGCGAAGGACGTGCGGCGGGTGGTTGGGGACGTGGCGGTGGGGTCAGCTGGGGCGGCGTAATGCGGGAGCGACGGGGCATGAAGGTCTGGTTGTCGCGGATCGGATGGACGGTGTGGGCGCTTGTGCCGGTGGCGGCGCTGGCGCTGCACTTTGGGGTGGCGCAGCGCTGGGACAAGCGAGAACAGGCCGAGGGGCTGATCGCTCGCGCGGATGAGGCTCAGCGCGAGGCGACGCGATTGCAGGGCGAGGCGTATGAGGCGCACCTGGCGGCGCTGGCGGCGCGGATGAGGGCGCGGGGGACGGAGGACGCGGCGCTGGCGCGGGACGCGGCGAAGGCCGCGGAGGCCGAGGGCGCGGCGGCGGCGAAGGCGGAGGGCGCGTGGCGGCGGGTGGTTGATACGTTGTCGCCGGCGATCGAACTGCTGCGTGACACCGACGCGGGGATCGAGCGGGACTTGCGGGTGGCGCGGGCGCACGCGGCGGTGCGATCGGGCGACATCGGCGAGGGGGCGGACGATCTGGAAGCGATGCTGGATGAGCTTGCGAACGAGGGCAAGGGCGAGAGCGAACTGGCGAGGAGCGCGCGGGCCGAGCTTGGCACGGCGTATTACTACGGCGCGAGGCTGCTGCGGATGTCGGGCAAGCCCGCGGAGGTGTGGAGAGAAGTGGCGGGGCGGGCGCGTCAGCAGTTCAGGTATCTGGCGGAGCAGGGCGAAGGGGGAGCGCGAGAAACGGGCGCCGGCACGGGTGCCGGCACGGGCGTTGATGGGGTGAAGGAAGGAATGGTCGGCGAGCGGCGCGCGGGGGCGGCGAGCGGGACGGCCGCCAGCGTCGAAGACCATCGGAAGAACATCGAGCTGGTGCTGAACCTGGAGCAGAGCTCGCTGGAAGAGTTGTATGCGAGGGCCAGGCCGAAGGACTCGCCGACGGGTGCGGGGAATCGGCTGGGCCAGGGCAAGCGTCGCGGGCGCGGGCAGACCGGGAACGGCCCGCCGCAGACCGGCGCGGGGATGGGCGATGAAGTCGGGCCTGGGTGGTGAAGGTTGCTGGGCGGGGCGGCGGCGGGGTGCGATGGTGGCGGGATGGTTGGAGTGAAGCGCGAAGCTGCGAAGGGCGGGCCATGGCAACGAGGATCGCGATGAAGGGCACACCGAACATGAGCCATTTCGAAGTGCATTGGACGCGTGGCACGCGGTGGATGTGGGTGGCGGGCCTTGCGGCGACGTTTGCGTTCGCGGGCGCCGGGTGGGGGCAGCCGATTGTGGGCTCTCCCGCGGCGGCTGTCGCTGAGCCGCCCGAGGGGGAGGCGATCGAGGCCGGGGGCGAGGTGATGATGCCCGGGGCGGAGGCGGCGATGATGGCCCAGCCCGGTGTGGCGGGCGTGGCGGGTGGCTCGCTCCCGGCGGAGCAGAAGAAGGTGCTGCGGGCGCAGTATGACGCGCTGTCGCCCGATGAGCAGGCGCGGATGATGGCGTATTACCTCGATCTTGGGATCGACCTTGACCAGGAATTCGGGTTTGCCGCGGCGCGGCAGGCGCAGCTGAGCAAGGGCCAGATGATCGTGAACGCGATGCGTGGGATGAACTTTCAGCGCACGCCGTCGGCGGTGCTGGGCGCGCGATCGAGCCTGGGTTTTGGGCAGGTTCCGTTCCCGAACCCGGAGAAGGCGACGCCGATGGATACGGCGCGCTGGATCCACCTGCACACGCTGGCGGGGGAGTGGGCGGCGCTTGGGTCGTACCTGAAGTCTCGCCCGCTCCCGGAGGGCGAGGCGATCTACTCGTTTGTGTTGCAGGGGCTTGGGCGCGGGGACCCCGGGCTGCTCCCGGAAGAGACGCTGGACGTCGCGGAAGCGTGCCCGGGCGAGCTGAAGCCTTGGATGATGGAGACGCTGGGCAAGGTGCTGGGTGCGGCGGCGGGGAAGAACAGCACGGGCGCGATGCTGGCGCGGGTGCGCGCGGGGACACGGCTGTTCGGCGGGACGGACGAGGCGACGCGCCGGCGCACGGTGGAGTTCCTTGCCGGCGGCGGGCTGGTGAAGGAGGCGTATGAGTATCTGTCGCCCGCGGACAAGGCGATGGAGGACGGCGACGCGGAGCTGCTGCTCGTGCACGCGCGGCACAAGCTGGCGCTGGCCGAGGGCGAGGGAGACGCGGCGCGGAGCGAGGGGCTGCGTCGAGAGGCGTGGGATGTGTTGACCGGGGCGGCGCTGTTGTCGGGCGCGCGGCCCGAGCCGCGGCGCGAGGCGCTGCGGCGCGCGATCGGGATGATGCACGAGTTGCCGAAGTCGGCGTATGGCCCGTGGCTGTCGCGGGTGTTCAGCGATCGGGTTCTGGGGCCGGTGGCGCTGGAGCTGATGGCGCTGGAGGCGGCGGGGCTTGGTGATTCCAAGAAGGGTGTGGAGGAGCGGGCGCAGACGATCCTGACGCTGAAGGAGGGCGTGGATGCGCTCTTGGAGCGGGGCGAGCACGATTCGGCGACGCTGCGGGTGCCGTTGCGGATGCTGACGACGGCGCTGGTGGCGGAGATGGAGCGTGCGGTGCAGGGGAACGAGCAGAATCGCGGGATGAACCGCGGGCGGCCGGTGGCGCGGGAGGCGCAGCTGCTGCTCCGCGCGATCCCCAGCGAGCGCTGGCTGTCGGGGCTGGAGGAGAGCCTGTCGATGCGGGCGCGGAAGGCGTCGATCGCGATCGCGCTCAAGGCCGACGAGACCGAGCAGGCGCTGGGGCTGCTGCGCGACGCGATCGGGGCGGCGCCGGGCGACGCGGCCAACGTGGCGGACCACCTGCTGGTGCACTGGGAAAAGCAGCTCAACCCGCCCGAGCAGGGCAACGACGACCTGGATTACCAGTGGTACTTCTACTACCGCGAGTTTCTTCCCATGGCGCCGCTGACGCGCGGGCGGCAGCAACGGAACCTCGATCGTCTGGCGGGGTTGGTGCGGGAGCTTCAGGCGGCGGGCGTGGACACCGGGCGTCTGCCGGGCCTGGCGCCGACGTTCCGGGCGTGCCACGCGAGAACCGAGGTGTACGACCGGGCCAACATCGAGCGGGTGTTCGGGGCGATGTCGTCGATGCCGGCGGCGACGAGTGTGACGCTGGCGCAGTCGATGGCCGCGGGTCTGAACGGGGATTGGCGCAGCCGCCAGACGCAGAAGGCGACGGGCGCGAAGCGCACGGACCTCGAGATCGCGGCGATGGTGGACAAGGGGTATGGCGTGGCGCTGGAGCTGATGGACTCGGCGATGGCGAGCGATCCATCGGCGTGGAAGATCGCGGGCATCCGCGCGGGCATCGCGTTCGACCGGATGCAGTTCCAGCTCACGCAGGGGAAGATCGCCGATCCGGCCAAGCAGAACGAATACCGGCGCGAGGCGTTCGAGGCGTTTGCGAGGGCCGCCGAGCGATACGCGAAGGCGATCACGGCGGGCACGGAGCGCGATGATCCGACGATTTATCGGCGCTGGTTTGGGGCGGCGATGGGGACGGCGGAGCTGAATTTCCTGCGTCCCGACGACTTGCCGAAGGAGGGCACGGCGCAGGACGACCAGATCGAGCTGATCCGCGGGTCGATCGATTCCATGCCTCCCGAGGCGAGGGATCGGCATCTGGCGACGCTGGCGGCGGACGTGCTCGGGGCGGTGGGCGGGGCGGACCCGGAGGTGAAGCCGCGGCTGGTGAAGCACGCGCTGCGGATCATCAAGGATCACCCGGCGGGCGCGGGGCTGCGGGCGATGCAGGAGGTGTATCTCGACCTGGTCAAGAACGAGCTTCGGCTGCGGCTGACGATCGACGGCGATGATCGCGTGGGGGTGGACAAGGCGTTCGGGGTGATGGTGTCGCTCCGATACACCAACTCGGTCGAGCGCGAGACGGGGGGCTTCGGGAAGTATCTCCAGAACGGGGTGTTCGGGCGCGTGGGCAACAGCTATCGCGAGATGAACTATCGCGACGAGCTGAAGAAGAACCTCGAGACGACGTTTTCCAAGGGCTTCGTGCTGGAGAGCGTCGGGTTCTTTGATCCGTTCATGCCCGCGCGGGGCGTGGTGGAGGAGGGGCAGGACGGGTGGGTCGAGAAGCCGATGGCGTATCTGGTCGTGACGCGGCGGGACGCGAGCACGGATCGCCTGCCGCAGGTGGTGATGGACATGCAGTTCACCGACCAGACCGGTCCGGTGACGCTGGCGCTGCCGAGCAACACGCCGCTGATCGCGCAGGGGGAAGCGAGCGCGCGGCGGCCGGTGAAAAAGCTGTCGGTGTCGCAGCTGGTCGACCTGCGGGCGATCTCCGAGGGCGGGAAGAACGAGCACCCGAGCCTGGAGGTCTTGCTCCGCGGCGAGGGCGTCCTGCCCGCGATCGAGGATGTTTTGGCGGGCGTAGAGAGCGCGCTCCCTGGCTACGAGATCGACCGCGAGAAGATCGAGCGGCGGCCGGTGATCGTGCTACAGGAGGGCTCGGTGTCGAGCGGGCGGTATGCGTGGATGTCGTCGAGCCAGGAGCCCAAGGAGGGCTACCCGGAGCCAGACGAGGGCGGCATGTACCGCCTGAAGGCCGAGCAATCTGTGCTGATCCCGTTCAAGCGAGCGGGCGGCGGCGTGGGGAGCCGCTTCACACTGCCGACGCTGCGTGAGGGCGAGCAGGCGACGATGGACGCCCGGGCGTATTCCGAGTTGGATATCGTCCCGGTGACGGGCGCGAGCGTGCCGGTGGCGCGGGCGTTCTGGACGCGGATGACGATCGCGCTCTCGGCGCTGGCGGCGGCGGCGGCGGGGATGCTGGTGTGGTGGGCGCGGCGGCCGCGCGGGGCGGCGATGGCGATGGAGGCGTCGGCGCTGGCGGGGGCGAAGTTGACGCCGCTGGGCGTGGTGACGTCGCTGCGGCGGCTGCGTGCGAGTAGCGATCCGGCCCACAACGGCGAGCTTGATCGGGAGATCGCGGCGCTGGAGCTGAAGTATTTCGGGCCTGACATGCGGGGCACGGGCGTGGATGTGAACGAGCTGCGGGGCGTGATCGAGCGGTGGTCGCGGCGTGCGGTGTAGGAGGCGCGGGGCGCGCCGTTGACCGGTCACGTCAAGTCCGCCCGGGCACGGGACAGACGGCCTGCCTGTTGAACAAGGAGCACCGACCGCGGAGCGCGGTCGGTGGCACGGGCTCGGAGCGCGGTCGGTGGCACGGCGGCAAGAGAATCGAGTAGCATGGGCGCTCCCAACAAGGAGCTCTCCATGGCACGCGCTGTTTCAGTGTCCGCGTCGATCCTGGTTTCGCTGGCCGTTGCGACCGCGCTGGGCCAGTCGGGGTTGGAAAAGTTATTCCTTGACCCACCGCGCGAGGCCCGGCCGCACACGTGGTGGCACTGGATGAACGGCAACGTGACGCGAGCGGGGATCACGGCGGACCTGGAGGCGATGAAGCGGATCGGGCTTGGCGGGGCGCAGATTTTCAACGTGTCGGAGAACATTCCCGAGGGGCCGATCGCGTACAACAGCGACGAGTGGCGCGGGCTGGTGAAGTTCGCGGCGGAGGAGGCCAAGCGTGTCGGGATCGAGCTGTGCATTCACAACTGCGCGGGCTGGTCGAGCAGCGGCGGGCCGTGGGTGACCCCCGAGCAGGCGATGCAGAAGCTGACGATCGGCGAGACGCGGGTGGCGGGCGGGAGCAAGGCCGGCGCGTTGGCGGCGCCCGCGAGCGTGGGGGGCTACTACCGCGACATCGCGGTGCTGGCGTTCCCGACGCCGAAGGACGACCGGGCGCGGATCGAGAACATCGGCGCCAAGGCGTTGTTTGATTCGCAGTACGGGTTGCAGCCGGTGGCGGGCGCGCTGCCGCGCGAGGCGTCGATCGGGTTTGGCTCGATCGTGGATGTCACGTCGAAGTTGCGGGGCGATGGGGCGCTTGACTGGGAAGCGCCGGCGGGGGGCGAGTGGACGGTGCTGCGGATCGGGCACACACTGACGGGCGCGATGAACGCGCCCTCGCCGAGGTCGGGGCGCGGGCTGGAGGTCGACAAGATGAGCCGCGAGGCGCTCGACGCGTTTTGGGCGGGCGGGATGGCGCCGCTGCTGAAATCGCTGGGCCCGTTGGCGGGGAGCGTGGTCAACAACAGCCTGGTCGACAGCTACGAGATGGGCGCGCAGAACTGGACCCCGAAGTTCCGCGAGGAGTTCCGCGCCCGGCGCGGCTATGACCCGCTGCTATACCTGCCCGTGATGACCGGGCGCGTGGTCGGCAGCGCGGCGGAATCGGAGAAGTTTCTGTGGGATTTCCGGCGCACCATCGGCGATCTTTTCGCCGACAACTACTACACGCGCTTCGCGGAGTTGTGCAAGAGCGCGGGGATCATGATGTCGGTCGAGCCCTACGACGGGCCGTTCGAGTGCCAGCAGGTGGGGCGCGACGCGGACATCGTGATGGGCGAGTTCTGGGTGGGCGGGGGGATGCCGGGGTCGTGCAAGCTGGCGGCGAGCGTGGGGCACGTGTACGGCAAGAAGTATGTGGGCGCGGAGGCGTTCACGGCGTTCCCGACGCTCGGCAAGTGGTTGAACACGCCGCAGTCGCTGAAGGGCATCGGCGATCTCATGTATACCTCGGGGATCAACCGCTACATCATGCACCGGTACGCGCACCAGCCGTGGACGGGCGTGGACCCCGGGATGACGATGGGTCAGTGGGGGACGCACTTTGAGCGCACGACGACGTGGTGGGAGCCGGGCGCGGCGTGGATCACCTATCTCTCGCGCTGCCAATCGCTGCTCCAGCAGGGAACGTTTGTGGGCGACGTCGTGTATTTCATGGGCGAGACTTCGCCCAACGGATACGCGATGCAGAATGAGCTGAAAAACGCGGGCTTTGACTACGACATGTGCGGCACGGACGTGCTGATCGAGCGTATGGGCGTGAAGGACGGGCGGCTGGTGCTGCCGAGCGGGATGAGCTATCGCCTGCTGGTGCTCCCCGAGACAGCGTTCATGACGCCGAAGCTGGCCGCAAAGGTGCGCGACCTGGTGAAGGCCGGAGCGAATGTGGTCGGACCGCGTCCGGCGGCGTCGCCGAGCAACGCCGGCGGCGAGGGCGCGAGCCTGGAGGTGGCGAACATCGGGGCCGAGGTGTGGGGCGATTGCGATGGGGTGAGCGTCAGGCGACATACGTACGGCGGCGGCGTGGTGTATTCGGGGCAATCTCCGATGGAGGTGCTGGCGGCGATGAACGTCGCGCCGGATATTTCATTCGGTCCGGCCCGCGAGGGCGCCATGAAGCCCAAGATCGCCTGGATTCACCGGAGCATCGACGGGGCCGACGTGTACTTCATCAGCAACCAGAAGGCGCGTGCGGAGGACGTGAAGCTCTCGTTCCGTGTGGGTGATCGCGCGCCGGAACTGTGGCACGCCGAGAGCGGGCGGACCGAGGCCGCGCCCGCGTGGAGCGTGGGCAAGGACGGTCGGACGAGCGTGTCGCTCCGCATGGAGTCGGAGGGCTCGGTGTTCGTGGTGTTCCGTCAGAAGTCGGGCGCCGCGCGCGTGGCGAGCGTCACGCCGCCCGAGGCGCAGGGCTCGGCCAGGCCGCCGAAGGTCGTCATCAAGAAGGCGTTGTACGAGGCGGTCGACGGCGCGGGGGGCGTTGATGTGACGAAGATCGTCGCGTCGATGATCGAGAGTGGCGAGGGCGAAGTCCCCGCGAACAACGGGCTCTTTGGTGATCCGACGCTCAATCATGTCAAGCGACTGCGCGTCGAGTACACGCTCGACGGCAAGGAGATGACCAAGTCCGCCGACGAGAACGCCGTGCTCGTGTTCTTTGATTCCGGCGGTCCGGGCTCGCCCTTCACCCACCGGCTGGTTTCGACCCGGTCGGGCGTTGAGTTGCAGGCGTTCCGGGCGGGCGCGTTCGACGTCACGCGCGCCGACGGCAAAGCTTCGAAGGTCGATGTCAAGAGCGTGCCGGCGCCGGTCGAGGTCATCGGGCCGTGGAGCGTGAGGTTTCAGAAGGATCGCGGCGCGCCGGATTCGATCTCGATGGACACGCTCGCGTCGCTGTCGGAATCGAAGGTCGACGGCGTGAAATATTTCTCGGGATCGGCCGAGTACGAGGCGTCGTTCACGCTGCCGCCGGGCACGGTGGGGCGAGATCATGTGGTGCGGTTGACGCTGGGCGGCGTGCGCGACATCGCGGAAGTGTCGATCAACGGCAAGAGCCTGGGCGTGTGGTGGCGCGTGCCGTTCGACGACGATGTCACCGAGTTGGTCAAGGACGGGAGCAACACGCTCAGGGTGCGCGTCACCAACACATGGGCGAACCGGCTGGTGGGCGATGAGCAGCACCCCGACGATTGCGAGTGGAACGGCATCACGATCAAGAAGTGGCCGGACTGGTTCAAGGCGGGCAGCCCCGCGCCGCTCAGGGAGCGCCCGGTGAAGGAGCGGTTCACGTTCACGACCTGGAAACATTGGCACAAGGACTCGGCGCTGCCCGATTCGGGGTTGCTCGGGCCGGTGAAAGTGCTGGTCGGCACGCGCGTGAAGGTGGAATGACGCGGGCGAGCCCGCGTCGCGGCGTCCGGCTTGGGCCGGGCTTGCTCTGTCCCAGATTCACTCCACGATTTCGGGTGTTTCGGGTAGACTGCCAAATCGATGCAACGGGTGTGGACACATCGCGGCTGGTGGCGTGTGACGGCGTGGTCCTGCGTCGTGGCGGCGTCGGTCGGCGGGACATCCGCGCCGCCGGCGGGTGGCACCGCGGGCACGCCTGCTCGGCCGGCGTTGGCGGGGGTGCGATCACCATCGGGCGAACCGCCCGACGAACTCGCGGCCGAGCTTGATCGTCGCCTGAGCGCCGATGTGCGCCCACTGTTGGCCGCATACTGCCTCAATTGCCACGCGGGGGACGACGCCGAGGCCGATGTCCGCCTCGACGAACTGACCGGCATTGGCGCGGTGCTCACCGGCGATCTCGATCTTCGGATTCTGCGCGACATGGTCTCATCGGGCGACATGCCTCCCAAAGAGGAGAAGCAGCCCAGCGAGCATGAACGCCTCATCATCAGCCAGTGGATCGACGCGGCGCTTGCCTATGTGCCGGCGGATGCGCCGATCGATCCGGGCTGGTTCACGATCCACCGATTGAACCGGAACGAGTACCGCAACTCGCTGCGCGACCTGCTGGGCATCGACCCGGCGAAGATCGATCTGGCCGCCAAGCTGCCCATCGACGACATGGGCTATGGCTTTGACAACATCGCCGACGTGCTGTCGATCTCGCCGGTCGCGGTGGAGCAGTACCTGGCGGCGGCGGAGCGTGCGATCGAACTCTCGCTCGGGCCGGTGGTCGAGATCGCGGACAAGCCTCGGGTGCTCCGACCTCTGGAAGGGAGCAACGGGCAGCCGCTCCCGCGCGGCGGGTTCTTTCTCTATTCCAACGGGCCGGCGGGCGCGAACCTGGATGTGCCCGCTACCGGCGAGTACATCATCCGCGTCAAGGCATGGGAGACGCCCGGCGGTCCTGATCGCTCGCGCATGAGCGTCCGCGTTGACGCCAAGTCGGTCGGCGAGTTCGACGTGAGCGCCACGCAGGGCTCGCCGCAGGAGTTCACGATCCGGGCGCGCCTGACGCGCGGCGGGCACAAGATCGCGGCCCATTTCACCAACGATTTCTACGAGAAGGACAAGGCCGATCGGAACCTCGGCGTCGAGTCCATCAGCGTCGCCGGGCCGATCGACGAGGCGACGACCGAGCGATCGGCGGCGTGGGCGCGGGTGTTTTCGGCGGCGCAGGGCGAGGGAGCGGACGCTGACAAGGCCCGGCGCGTGCTGGGTGCGTTCGCGGGCCGTGCCTACCGGCGTCCGGCGAGCGACGCGCAGGTGGAGGCACTCGCGCGGGTGTACCACGCGGAGCGAGGCGCGGGCCGATCGTTCGAGGAAGCGGTGCGCACGGCGCTCTCGGCGGTGCTCGTCTCGCCGAGCTTTCTGTTCCGGAGCGTGACTCATCCCGACGCGGGCAACCCCGACGCGCGGTACACGCTCGACTCCTATGAACTCGCCGGCCGGCTGTCGTATTTCCTGTGGAGCAGCGCCCCGGACGACGAACTGCTCGCGAAGGCCGCGGACGGCGCGCTCACCACCGACGGCGTGCTGGCGGCCCAGGCGGCGCGGATGCTGAAGGACCCCAAGGCCGAGGCGTTCGTCGAGAACTTCAGCGGGCAGTGGCTGCAGCTCCGAGCGTTGGAAGCGCACGGCGTCGATGCCGCGAAGTTCCCCGAGGCGGACGAGCGCCTCCGCGCCGACATGCTCCGCGAGGCGCGGCTCTTCTTCGCGGATGTTGTCGCCTCGGATCGGAGCGTGCTCGACCTGGTCGACTCGCGCGACACGTTTCTCAATGCGCGCCTCGCGGCCCACTACGGCATCCCGGGCGTGTCGGGCGATGAACTCCGCAAGGTCACGCTCCCGCCCGATTCGCCGCGCGGCGGGGTGCTGACCATGGGCGCGGTGCTCACGCTCACCAGCTACCCGACCCGCACGAGCCCGGTGAAGCGAGGGCTCTTTGTACTCGATCAGATGCTCGGCGCGCCGCCGCCGCCGCCGCCCGCCGATGTCCCGCCGCTCGACCAGGCGGTGAGCGCCGGGCCGGGGGCGACCACGCGCGAGAGGCTCGCCGCCCACCTGACCGTCGCCAGCTGCGCCGCGTGCCACAACCGCCTTGATCCGCTGGGGCTTTCGTTCGAGCACTTTGACGCCGTCGGGAAATGGCGTGATTCGGAGCAGGGCCGCCCCATCGACGCGACCGGCGTGCTGCCGGGCGGCGTGCCTCTGAACGGCGCGGACGATGTCAAGAAGACCATTCTCGCGCGCGGCGATCAGTTTGTTGAGGCGCTGTCGGGAAAGGTGCTGACCTACGCCATCGGGCGCGGGATGGAGCCGTTCGATCGTCCGGCGGTGCGAGCGATCGCGCGCCGGACCCGCTCGGGCGGCGACCGCATGTCGGCGCTGATCGAATCGGTGGTGCTGAGCGAAACGTTCAGGACGTGCCGCGGAAGGGGCCAGCAGCATGAGTGACGGACTCTCGCGTCGAACGATGCTCCGTGGCCTGGGCGTGTCGATGGCCCTGCCGATGCTCGAGTGCATGGCGGGCCCCGCGCGCGGTGCGGCCCGCGCGATGGCGGGCGCGGCGCTGGGGTCCAAGGCCGCCGGCGCGGTCGGGGCCGCTCCCGTGCGCCTGGCGTACGTCTTCATGCCCAACGGCGTGAACTTCGAGGCGTGGGCCCCCATCGCCGGCGCGACGCCCAAGGATTTCGCGCTCTCTCCCACGCTCGAAGCGCTCGCGCCGGTGCGTGGCAACATCAACGTGCTCACGGGCCTGACGCTCCAGAGAGCCCGCGCCAATGGCGACGGCCCGGGCGATCACGCGCGGTCCTCCGCCTCGTTCCTCACCGGCATGCAGGCCCGCAAGACCGCGGGCAACGACATCAGGAACGGCGTGAGCATCGATCAGGTCGCGGCGCAGGCGGTCGGGCACGAGACGCGCCTTCCTTCGCTTGAACTTGGGTGCGAGATGGCGCCGTCCTCGGGCAATTGCGACTCGGGCTACTCGTGCGCGTACTCGTCGAACATTTCATGGCGCGACGAGGCGACGCCGATGGCCAAGCTCGTCGACCCGGCCGCGGCGTTTGAGCGGCTGTTCGGCGATGCGACCCAGGCCGCCGCCGCTCGCGAGCGCCTCGCCCGCCGCCAGAGCATCCTCGATTTCGTGCTGGAGGAGTCTCGCTCGCTTTCGAGCAATCTGGGTGCGGGCGACCGGCGCAAGCTCGACCAGTTCCAGAGCGCGGTGCGAGAGATCGAGCTTCGCATCGAGCGAGCGAGGAGCGAGAGCGAGCCGCGGAAGCTCCCCGCGATGGCCGCCCCCGCGGGCATCCCAGACAAGCTCAGCGAGCACTTCGACCTGATGTACGACATGCTGCTCCTGGCGTTCCAGACCGACACGACGCGCGTCGCGACGCTCATGCTCGCGGTCGACGGGAGCAACCGCGCCTTCCCGGAGCTGGGCATCAACGAGGGGCACCACCAGCTCTCGCACCACCAGAACAATCAGGAGATGATCGAGAAGATCCGGCGCATCGACCGCTTCCACGTCGAGGGCTTTGCACGCTTCGTCAAGAAGCTGGGCGAGGCGCGCGAGGGCGACGGCTCGCTCCTGGACAACTGTCTCGTGATGCTGGGCGGCGGGATCAGCGACGGCAACGCGCACAACCACGAAGACCTGCCGATCGTGCTCGCCGGGCGCGGCGGGGGCGCGATCGAGACAGGGCGGCTGATCAAGTCGCCGCGCGAGACGCCGCTGTGCAACCTCTACCTGGCGATGCTTGAAAGGGCCGGCTGCCCGCGCGAGAGCTTTGCCGATAGCACGGCAGTGCTGAGCTTGTAGGCGGCGGCCCGCTCGCTCGTGGGTCGCGTCGCGCTCGGCGGGGGCCGCCCGACGGCGCTCGGCGCGGGTGCCCGACCGAATTGGACCGCGACCGATCCTGACCGTGGCCGATGGCCGTCGACGCGCCGACGGGGTTGATTCCGCCGCGCGCTCGGCTCATACAGATGCTGATCGAATCTCTGGCGAAGGAAGGTGGAAGACGGAAGCGTGTGAAGGCCGGGGACCGGCGTGCCACCCAAGACGCCCGATCTTCAATGAGAACCCGTATCAGAACTCGGCGCAGAATGCGGCGCAGCAACCTCCCGCCAGCGATCGCAAGGAATCGGGCGAATCGTCGAAAGAGCCTAGTTTCGCTGGGGCTTCGCGTGCCGATGCGAGCGTATGCGAATCGGCATCGGAGGAAGGCAATGGGCGCAACAGGACTCGAACCTGTGACCTCGGCTATGTGACAGCCGCGCTCTAGCCAACTGAGCTATGCGCCCGGGATTTCAGGCCACGGGCGGCGGCGCCCGCGGCGGGAACAACCATAGGGGCGGTCCCGGGCGGAGTCATCTGGCGACGCGCCCCGGCAGGGCCGGGGACCGCGGTTCCGCGATGGCCCGTCGTCCCCGATCGGGGGCCGTGTGCTCTCGTGTTTTCCCTCCTCATGGCAAGAGTCTTGGCACCAGGCCGCATCACTCCTCATCCCCGCGCCCGTCCGACATTGCCTCATAGCTGGCGACGAGGCGGCCCATGATGACGGTGTACGTCAGCGTTCCCTCCGCCGAATCAACCTCGGGCAGGAACTCTTCGTCGAGCGATGAGAGCAGGTCGGGCACGTCCTCCTCGGTCCAGCCGGAGTTTTCCAGCAGGACGACGGTGCCGCTGACCGGCGTGTTGTGCCCGAGGCCGAGGAAGTGGAGGTCGACCAGGGCGGCTTCCTTGCCGTCCTTGTAGGCGACGAATCGCTCCGACGAGAGGGTGCGGAGCGTTCGTTTCCATGTGATCATGGTGGGCCTCCCGAGGTGCGGAGAGCGTACCGGAATTTCGCGGCGTGTGCGATGACCCGCCGAGCCGTCGGGGCGCGGCGTCGATCAAGCGGGCGTCGCGATCAGGCCCGTCAGACCGCTCAGTGCTCGCCCGGCGCCAGGTCAACCTCGCCGCCCGGGCGGGTCTCGCGCGAAAAGGGGTCGGGCGCCACCAACTGCTTGGTGATGACCACCTCGACGCGCTGGTTTTTGCGTTGCTCGGCGTCGGTGTAGGCGCGCGGGACGGCCCGCTCGTTGTCGGCGCACGCCACCAGCCGGATGTTCTCCCATTTCACGCCGTTGGTCGCCAGCAGGTTGGCGACGGCCTGGGCGCGGTCGAAGGCCAGGCGATAGCCGCGATCGCCGCCGGCGCGCATGCGCTCGCTGGGCGAGATGTGCCCGCGCACTTCCACCACGAAGCGTTGGTCCTTGGCGCGGGTCGCCATGTCGACGACGGCGTCGCGGGCGACCGCGTTGAACTGCGCCGATCCGTCCTCGAAATTGACCGTCGTGGAGACGTTGGAGACGTCGGTCTGGGTGGGGCCTTGGCCGATGTCGGTGTTGCCGGGCGGCCCTTCCTTTTTGAGCGGGCCGAATGTCTTCTCGCGCAGTCGTTTCACGAGCACGGAGTCGCGCGGGTCCTTGGAGTCCATGCTGACCGGGTTGTTGAAGGCCGAGCGGATGCCCAGGGCCAGGTCGAGCATGCGATCCTCGGCCGAGGCGACGCCCCCCGCGCCGTCCTCCGACGGCTCGCCGCCCATTTTCGGGTCGGCCTTGGGGCCCATGTTCATGGCCAAGAGGATCACGAACAGTCCCATCATGAGCGCGGTGTTGTCGGCGAACGAGACCATCCACTCCGGGACGCCCTCGTGCTCTTCGTGGGCACCGCCGTGGCCGCCACCGTGTCCGCCGCCGTGCCCGCCGCCGCCGTGGCCCTTCTCGTCGTGTTCCTCGGCGTGGTCGGACATGGCGGGTCTCCGGGTGGGGATGGCGGGCGGCCCGCCGAGAGGCGCGACGGCGCGCTCAGGCGGCGATCTTGATCGTGCCCCGGGTGACGGCCGGGATGAACGACATCATGCGGTCGAGCGTGACGCGCGGGTTGTCGCCCGCCTGGATCGAAAGAATGCCCTGGAGCATCATCTCGCGCGAGAGGATTTCCTCGGACGAGCGGAGCGCGAGCTTGTCGCCGATCGGTCCGGCGACGGCGTTGGCGAGCACCGTGCCGTACATCGTCGCCACGACCGCCAGCGCGAGCATCTTTCCCATGGCGCCGATGTCGCCGCCCTCGAGCTGACCGAACATGCCGATCTGACCGATCAGCGTGCCGACCAGCCCCCACGCCGGGCCGTACACTTTGACCAGATCGAAGAACTTCTTGCCCGACTTGTGGCGTTCCTGCATGGCCAGCACCTCCATGCGCAGCGTCATCTCGATGTTGGAGGGGTCCACGCCGTCCACCGCCATCTTGAGCCCGGCGGAGAGGAACGCGTCCTCGATCTTGCGGGTCTCGGATTCCAGGGCGAGGATGCCGTCGCGCCGGGCCTTCTCGGCCAGGGCCTGGATGACCTGGATGGTCTCGATCGGACCCTTGCCCTTGTGGAACATGAACTTCTTGAGATAGCCGCCGACGGCCATGACGCGATGGAGCGGGAGCGCCATGAAGATGACGGAGATCGAGCCGCCGATGACGGTGAACACGCCTTCCTGCGAGTAGAACATCGCCAGGTGCCCGTGCGAGCCGTGCCAGGCGACGAAGCCCAGGCAGAAGACACCGATCAGCGTTCCGATGAGACTGGATTTGTCCACGGTGTCCGGCCTCTCTCTGAAGCGATGCCACGGCGGGGCGCGCGTGCGCACCGGGCCGCCAACCTCATCGGCCGGATCGACGCGGGTGTGGAGCGACGGCGACGCCTGCGCCGGTGCGGAGCGGATCAGGTGCCGCGTGTGACGACTGTGCCGCGGGGGTTATGGGAGGTTGACCGGCCCGGTCCGGGTCAGCGCACCGGCTTCCCGCAATGCGGACATGTCTGGGGCTTTGGCTTCTGCCCCGGCGGCGGCGGCTCGTGCGTCGGCACATACAGCTTCTTGCACGCCCCGCACCGCGACGCCCTCGCCGTGTTCTGCTTCTCGCACGCCGGGCAGGGCGGGTTCTGGTCCTCGTGCTCGCGATAGAACGCGCCGAGCTCGGCGGTCGAGAGCGTGAACTCGCGCTTGCACGCCGCTTCCAGGCACAGCCAGCGCGTCGTCGTCTCGTCGTACCTCTCGGTGTCCTCACCCCCGCCCGACGACGCCCCCAGCGAGCGCCACGCGACCACCAACGCCGCGATGAGCGCCAACGCCGCGATCGAGAGCTTGATGATCGTGCCTTTTTCTACTGCCAGTACTCCTCGTGCGGCCTGCCGTCGTTGTTCCACTTCCGCCGCGCCTCCAGCGTCGGCTCCACCATCTCGCGCTGCTTTTTGGCGCTGGCGTGCCCGTCGCCCCACACGAAGTTCGATCCGCCCGCGTGGCGCGGGCTCGGCCATTCCGCGTCCGCCGCGTCGCTGGGGTCGAGCGCCGTGTCCCAGTTGAAGTCCGACTTGCTGTCGGCCAGCATCACCATCTCCGACGGGAACGCGACCCGCGTGTCCTTCACCTCGCCGAAGTCCTTGTGCCCGATGTGCCCGCCCAGGCCCAGGTGCGGCACGGTGAACTCCATCACGCCCCAGTCGTTGTAGCCGTAGCTGAACCCGGATCGGCTGTTCAGGCGCGCCTCATTCTCCTCGTAGCCGTATTCGGCCTTCATGTTGGCCTTGTACCCGCGCGTCCATGTGAACTCGGGGAGCACCGACGGGCAATTGAACACCTTCATCACGCCGCCCGTGTGCACCCGCAGCCGCGGCGGCCAGACGATGTACGTCGGCCCCTGCCAGGTGTGATGCCCCGGGAAATAGCCCTTGTTGGCCGACTGGTAATGCACCAGCGCCTGCCCGAGCTGGTTCAGATTCGCCAGGCACACCGTCTGCTTGCCCGCCGCCCGCGCCTGCCCCAGCGCCGGGAGCAGGATTGCGATGAGCAGCGCGATGATCGCGATGACCACCAGGAGCTCGATGAGCGTGAAGGCTCGTCGCACGCCGCCAGCCCGGCTTGATCCGTCGCACGGGCGAGCAGGCCGATCGCACCATGGCGCGCTCTGGTCCATGCGCCCATGTTACCCGCCGCGGGGGGTGCGTCACAAGCCCCGCGAGATTCACAAACTCCCCGCGTACCCTCTCCCCATGCGCCACATCACGCTCATCACCACCGGCGGCACGATCGAAAAGACCTACGACGAGGCCACCGGAAGCCTCGAAAACAAGCGATCCATCGTCCGGCGCATGCTCAAACGCCTCCGCCTCGAAGACACCAGCGTCAGCGTCATAGAGCTCATGAGCAAGGACAGCCTCGTCATGACCGAAGACGACCGCGCCCGCATCATCGAGGCCGTCCGAGCCTGCGGCGGAGTCGTCAAGCCCGGCGTCGCCTCGCCGATCCACGGCGTGGTCATCCTCCACGGCACGGACACGCTCTCCATCACCGGCGACCGCATCGCCGCCGAAATCGGCACGCCCTCCGTCCCCGTCGTCCTCACCGGCGCGTTCCGCCCCTACGAGATGACGCGCTCCGACGCGCTCCAGAACCTCACCGAAGCCATCTTCGCCACCGGCGTCCTCTCACCCGGCGTCTACTGCGTCTCCCACGGGCGGGCCCTGCCCTTCCCGGGCGTGAAGAAAGATCGCGAACGCTGGACGTTCGTGAAGTAGGCATCCGGCGCATCTCATCAGTAGCCCGACCGTGAGGGAGGGCTTTCTTCCGCCGCGCCGATGTACGCCGTTCCGACGCAAATCGGGGGCTCGCCAAATACCAGCTCTCGGATTCGCTCGCCAACTCGCTCATCCGCGGCGTGAAAACACCCCAACCACGTCTTCGCGGTCGGTGCTCTTCCCCGATGCCTGATACGAATTCTCGGTCATCCGCACGCGGCTCCCACGCCGACGATGAGCGGAGTCCTCGAAGTGAATCGTCGCGCTCACGCCCGAGTCTGATCGAGAGTGCGCATGATGCCTTCTTCTCTTCACTCCGTCTCTTTGTCTCTCTTTCTCTTCGTCTCTCTCTTCCCACGAAAAAACCCGGGATCAGGCCCGGGTTCATTCTCTGACAATCTCATCGCGGCTTCGGGCGAACCCACTCATCGCAAACGCAGTCGGGGGCTCGGCCCGCGCCGCGTTTGACTGGATCAGCCCCAAGATACTCAGCCCTTGATGTTCGTCACCTTGACCAGCGTGTAGCGCTGGCGGTGCCCGTTCTTCCGCTGCCACGCCTTCTTCTCGCGGAACTTCCACACGTCGATCTTCTCGCCCATCACGACCGGCGAGAGGACCTCGCCCGTGACCGACGCGCCCGCCACGAACGGCTGGCCGAGCTTGGCATCGCCGCCGACGTTGCCGACGACGAGCACCTTGTCGAACGTGACCTTCTGGCCCGGCTTGGACTCACCGGCATCGATCAGGTCGACGAGGATCTCGTCGCCCTGGGCGACCTTGCGCTGACCGCCGGACTCGTGGATAATCGCGTACATGGGCAAAGCTCCGAAACTCCGAGCGGTATCTGGCCGCGATCGGGGTGGGGATGGTAGGCGGGCGGCCAGCAAATGCCAAATTCTACTCGTTCAAGTCATACCGACTACATACCGAATTTGACCCGGTTCGGCGGCGAGGCTGCCTATTGCAGCCTGCAACATGAGCAATCGAGCGGTGGTCTGAGGTCGCGGCCGTGGGTGTGCAAAACTCCTGACCATTCATTCATCTGTACACTGCCATGCTGGCATGTGTGCGAATAGGCAACGGGCCGTGCGCCGCCTTGGAGAGGTCGATTATGAGCCAGGCGTCTGCGTCATCGTCGGTCACGCGACACGTGATCCTCGTATTGCTGCTTTGGGCTGCATCGCAACTTTACCTCGTCGACTGGGGGACTGTGGGCTACGCAGGCCCGGGCGTCGATCGAGACCGCGTGCCCAGTATCGTATTCGTGAACGCGCAATGGTACGCATTACTACAGACGCTCAGTGTGGGTCTGCTGATCGTGAGCGTCGTCTTCGTTCTCCGACCGTTGGGCAAGCACCATGCTCCTCAATGGGTCCGGCGCCAGCGATTGATCGGAACTGTGATTGGAGGCGTCGCAACCATCTTGAATTCACTGTCCGGGCTTCCGGTCAGAGCGATCCGCGATGGTTCCCGATTGGGCTATGCCATGAAAGCACTACTCCCGGATCCGCTGCTGATTTCCTGCATTGGAGGCGCGGTCACGGCGGGCATGGTCGTTGCCTTGCTAATGATCGCCACCCGCGCGGCAAAGCCACCGTCGCAATGACGCCGATCCTTCAATGGCCGATGGGGCAATGGCCCCTTTGGGTGTCGCGAGAGGGGCTCACACGAACAAAGTGCCCTGACGTCCGGCCTCGATCAGCACGTCCGCGACCTCGGGCCTCGTGAACTCCACCGGCGGGCGCTCGCCCTTGAGCAAGAGGTCACGCACCGCGGTGCCCGACAGGTTGATGATGTCACCCTCGATCTTGGGGTACGACTTCTGCGAC